>WTGW01000229.1 GCA_011523395.1 Acidimicrobiia bacterium | reverse complement strand
TAGGGGGCCGGTAGCGGACGTTGTACATGTCCGGCCGGTTGGCCCGGCCCAGCTCATAGACATCCCGGAACCCACGGGTGGTGAGAAGGGCGACTCTGGCGCCGCGGCGCTCCAGAAAGGCGTTCAGTCCGGCGGTGGTGCCGTTGGTGATGGAGTCGAGTTGGGTCCAATCGACACCGAGCTGATCGAGTGCCGAGAGAACTCCGTCGTAGAGCTGGCTAGGGGTGGTAAGCGCCTTGGCTGTACTGGTGTTGCCATCGTCGTCGATGACTACCGCGTCGGTAAATGTACCGCCTATGTCCACCGCTACGCGCATCGGCTCCCCGGGAGATGGCCTGCTGCCTACATGCGAACAACGCGCCGACACGCGGCCGACTCGTTGAGAGGGTTCTTTCCCTGATCAGGCTTTGTTCCGCCCGTAGCTAATGGAGCAGTCGGGCATACCGAACAGGAATCCTACGGTGCGGGAACGACCGGTGCAAGCTGGGCGCGGTCAGGGGTTCCGGTCGCTGAAGAGGGTGCCGCCGACGGCCCAGTCGTCGGCACCGATATCGTGGAAGACCACCGTGACCAGGTCCTTGGGCGAGCCCTGGTGATGGTGAACCACATTGCGGGCGATGCTGTCAGCCACCTCGTCGGCGAGCTTGCGCTTCGCCTCCTGCAGATCACCCTCCACGAGGTCATACATGAAGTGAATATGAGCGAGCGGCATCAGGACCTCCTCACTGGCAAACGGGCAACCACCCGACTACGGGCACGATAACCGCCGTGATGATCAGGCGGTACCCACGGGATCGGGTTCGGCATCCGGCTGTTCTGGCTGGATTGATTCTTCGGCGGAATCGAGCGCCGTCTTAATGCGTTTGTAGGCGGCTACGACGAAGGTAGCCCCGCCAACCGTCACGATCACGGGTCCCGCTGCTGATATCGCTGGGCCTGCGCCTAGGGAGAGAGCCACCATCCAGCCGACCCCACCGATCGCGGAGGCCCCTCCCTTCTTCAGAACCTCTTTGGCGGCGTCCTTGATACCTTCATCGACGTCCTTCTCGCCCTTGTACACGTAGATGTAGTTCTCGGCGACGCTAACCACGCCTTCAAGCGCCATACCGATCGCACCCGCGGTTGCGGCTGTTCTGACCGCTTGGTTCATGACTATCCCGGTGGCTTCCAGGGTGTTTAGGGCGTTCAGCTTCGCCAGATCCATTGCGGTCATGTCGGTAGCCCCCCGGGCCAGGTTGTCCTTAGCAGCCTCCCAAACGAGGTTGGTGTGCTCCGCCATCCGTTCCGGAGCGTTGAAGACCGACTGGATATGACTGGCGTGCTTACCTTCGACGAACTTGAGCACTGCAGCCTCACCGAGATTCCGTACTGCTGGGGGGACGCTTTCCTCAAAGAACCCTTGAGCGAACTCGATTGGCCTCCAGGCTCCGTGCATGCCCGCCATTGCGAACTTCGCTTTTGCAGCCGGCGCGAGGGTGTTGAAGGACGGGATCATCTGCTCGACCGTTAGGAACGCCGCGCTGACCGAAGCCGCCGTTGCCTTGCACCACTCAGCGGGTTCAACTCGAAGCTTCCTCGCGCTGCGGTCGAGTTTGCTCATCTGGTCGCCGATCGCTTTATTCAGCGCGGCCCCGAACTCGCTGAACCGGGCATGGGTCTCGCCGCCTACGAGACCCATTTGAGAGGCCGCCCTTCCGGTGAGGCTGCCGACCCTGGCCTTGCCTTCGAGCGCAGCAGTCCAAGCCTTGCGCGCGACGGTCTGCCCTCCTCTACCGACGGCACCAACCGGCCTGTCGGCTACCTGCCACATCCGCCTACCGGTGCTCTTCAGTCTCCCTGTTCCCGGATCCTTTGGAGGTGCCGCCCCCGGCACCTCCATCTCATCCCCTAGGTACTCCGCCAGGGAGTACTCCGGATCCATGTCGTGAAAGACTACGGTGACGAAGTCTCGTGGCGATTCTTGGTTTCCGTGGATCAGGTGGCGAGCGACAGTATCGGCCACATCGTCCGCAAGTCGCCGCTTGACCGCGTCGGGATCGCCTTCTACTAGGTCGTACCTGAAGTGAATGTGAACTACTGACAAGAGGCCTCCTTTTCCTTGCGCTCTCCGGTGAACTGGCGTTTTGCTTCGGTGCATGGACATGCAGGCGTGGGTCACCAAAGGATGAAGGGCCGCGCACACCCTACTTATGGCATAGGGCGGCGGGCGGGGCGGTAGCATCGGGCTATGACTGATACAGCCATGGTCGGCAATGCGAGCCGTGCTGTGGACGGGGATGCGGTGGCGGCGACCCTGGGCGCCGCGCTCAGGAGACTCCGCAAGGCTCAGGGGCTCACGCTGCAGCAACTGGCCGCCCGCTGCGGCTTGTCCCAACCGTTTCTCAGCCAACTGGAGAACGGGAAGGCCATGCCCAGCCTCATGGCTCTTCACTATGTCGCCCAGGCTCTTGAAACCACCGCTCATAGCCTTCTGCAGCCTCAGGAGCGGTTGGACGTGAGCCTGGTCCGCCACGGCGAAGGCGAGACCTACCAGCTCGTGGAAGGCGCGTCGGTCCGGTTCCTGACCAGGGGAGGCTCCCACCTCATGGAGCCGAACGAGGTGGAGTTCGACCCCGGCGTCGGCACGGTCAACACCGGCCACGAGGGCGAGGAGGTCATCTACGTGCTCGAGGGCCGCCTGCGGGTGGAACTGGAGGGCTCCGCGCCCGTCGAGTTGGACCGAGGAGATGTGTACACCTACCCGGCCACGATCCCGCACACCATCACGGCAGCCGGTCAGGCCGGCTGCCGTTTCCTGGTGGTCTCGTCCCCACCCTCCTTCTGATCCCTCGGGCGGGGCGGCAAGCCGGAAACTCACCGCCCATCAGGTCCCTTGTCGTGCTCAGCCGATCATGAAGGCGGACGCGTGGACGACGGCGCCTTGGTGGATGAGTGCCTGGCCCACCGTTCTCCGGTCGTTCACGTGCAGCTCTGAGCCGAGGCCGACGCCGCGGTTCGCCATTGCCGCCGCCCGGGCGAAGCGTCCGATCCTGTGCAGGGCCAGGGTCGCCGACGGATGTCCGTTGGCGGTCGGTCGTTCCAATAGGTGGGAGCGGACCAGTCCTTCCCAGTGGGGGAGGAGCAGGTCTTGGTTGCCGAACACTTCGATCGCCACCACGCGCCTGCCATGGGCGACCACCACGCCGCACTGGCCCGGCAGCGGCCCCCGCCGGGCGAGGCGGCGGATGGTGTGGGCACGTTGCCGGTCCCGGCGGAGGAACTGCTCGGCGTCCCGGACGGCCCGCGTACCGGAGTCGACCCCGAGATGTGCCAGTTCCTGGTCGATTACGTTCCAGACGGCGGCCTGGTCGCTCCCCCGAGATCCTTCCCGGCGGACCGAATCGGCAACCGACGCGTTCTTCGCCCGGCGGGTCCGTCTGGGCGCGAAGGCCCTTCCGTGCGCGAACTCGCGACGGGCGCCCCATCTGCCCTGCTCGAGGCACGACACGGGTATGTCCAGATGGGTGGACGGGGCCACCAGGACGCTCGTGTTGAGCACCCGGTCCTGGAGGCCGCCGATGAGCTGTTCGCCCTCCGGGACCAGGATGGGGTGTTTGGTCGGGTTCGCCACCTCGAGGGATGGCACTCTTGAGGCTTGTAACTCCTCGATCACGAGACCGGAGTTCGGACCTGTGGCGATCTCCGGCAGGTCGTTCCCCAGCAGGTAGACGGGGAACAGCGAGATTCCCAGCCGGGTGATGGGCCGGCCGACCGCCGCCCGCTCCAGGTTCGGGATGCCCCGGCGCTGCTTCGGGAGCCCGGCCCGCCCACCTCGGGTTTGTATTACGTCCTCCGCCTCACGCGTTCCGCCGAAGAAGGTCCCGGAGTCTCTCGTTCGTTCAACCCGGGTCTTTCCCCGGTACTCGCTCGCGGCTCGCGAGATCGACCGGAACGCCGCTTCAGTGCCTTCGGAGCTGGGCTCGAAGTTGGAGATGCTCTCTCGCTGGACGCCGATGCGTCCCCCTTCCAGGTAGCTGTCCTGGTTGGCGCCCATGAACACGAACTCCCAGCCGGCTTCCTGCCGGAGGCTGATCAACTCGGCCACCCGCGCCCGGCTGTACTTGCTGGACGCGTTTTCCAGCCCGTCGCTGAAGATCACCACCAGCTGGTCCTCCGCCGGTCGTTCGTCCCGGGACCGGGCTTCGATCCGCTCGTCGGCGTGCTCGATGAGTTTGCCGATGGCGTCTAGTAACGGGGTCATCCCTCGGGGGCGGTAGATACCGGCAGTGAGTTCTGGCACATCCTCGATCCGCGCAGCATCGTGGATGATCTCGAACGGGGCCTCGCTGTCGAACTGCACGAGCGTGAGATGCGCCCTACCGGGTTCCCGGGCCTGATCGGTAACGAACGTGTTGAAGCCTCCGATCACATCCTCGGTCAGGCGCCTCATCGATCCGGAACGGTCGAGGAGGAACCAGAGCTTGGTCGGCTCGGTAACGGTTTCGTCAGTCAATGTATCTCTCCTTCGGTCAGGGGTGCCCACACGCCCGCATCTAGGTAAGACGCCGAGACCCACCGATTTATTCCAACTTGACAATAACCCTAGCTCCGGGTTCTTGTCTTGTCAACATAAACTTGATATCATTCTACGGATGGGGTATGACACGAAGCCTCCTGACGGCTACGACCCCCGGGCGTACCCACCGGTCGCCGTCACCGTGGACGTGGTCACGTTCACCATCGTCGACGACCAACTCCAGATCCTCCTGATCCGGCGCGGGCAGGCTCCACATAGGGGACGTTGGGCGCTGCCGGGCGGCTTCGTGCGTCCTAACGAGGGTCTGGAGGAGGCGGCATTGCGTGAACTCCACGAGGAGACAGGGGTGACCGCCGAGCCTCGCCATCTCGAGCAACTCGGCACGTACGGGAGACCCAACCGCGATCCTCGAATGCGGGTGGTCACCGTTGCCTACTGGGCCATCCTCGCCAACCTTCCCGAACCGCGGGGAGGTGGAGACGCGGCGGAAGCCAGCCTCTTCTCCGTCGTGATGGTCGAAGCCGATGCACTCAAGTTGGCCTTCGACCACGGCAAGATCATCAAAGAGGCGGTGGAGAGGGTGCGCTCGAAGCTCGAATACACCACCCTCGCCGCGCAATTCTGTCCGCCCGAATTCACCATCAGCCAGCTACGGCGGGTCTACGAGGTGGTGTGGAACGCCCGCATCGACCCGGCCAACTTCCACCGCAAGGTCACGACCAGCCCCGACTTTCTCCGCTCCACCGGCGACGTCACAAATCCGAGAGCACGAGGAGGGCGCCCAGCCAAGATCTATAGCCCAGGCAAGGCAATGTACATTTCCTCACCGCTCATGAGATCCCCCAGTCCAACCGATAGCGAAGACGAACCTCCGGAGGAGCCTCCCAACCGTTCAGACAGGGGATGAGCGGACGGACGACCGTCCCATCTCGTTAGCGCACAAGCCGTAAATCACGGGACTTCACCCATAGATTTCCCGGTAGAGGGCACCCGTATTTCACGGTAGAAGATGCCTGTAATTCACGGTAGAAGGGGCAGCTGGCGGAGGTCCGGCCTGACTATGTGCCGACGATCAACGGCTCAGTATGCATACGATATACAGTTCAGTCTGTATGCGATATATGGTGCAATTTGTATACGATAGGGGTGTCGTCCTCCGAAGTGCCAGGCACGGCGCCTGTTTCTAACCCGCGAAGGGATGTCTCATGCCCCGACGAGCCTTGGACCACTCAACTCGATCCCGATACGTGCCGAGGCGTATCGACGCCAGACTTCGCGCCGAACTCGGCACCTGGCCGGCCGTGGTGATCAGCGGACCTCGGGGAGTAGGAAAGACCACCACAGCGCTTCGGGTCGTCGAGTCGGCGATCGACCTGTCGCAGCCGCAACAGCGGTCGGTGTTCATGCTGGACCCGGAGGCGGCCCTACGTGTGGCTCCGAAGCCCGTCCTGCTCGACGAATGGCAACAGGCCCCCGATTCGCTGTGGGTGGTCAAGAAACTGATCGATCAGGACTCGATGAGTGGATTCGTCATCGCCGGATCTTCCCGGATCCGGGCGGACGATCACGATGACAGCTATCAATGGCCGCTATTGCACCGGGCCGTCACCCTGGAAATGCATCCGCTCACGGTGGCCGAAAAGCGGGGCAATCCGCTTCACTCCTTCGTGAGTCGGCTCGCCGACATCAGCGCGGTCTCCGCGCCCGCTGCACGGTTCGGCCTGTACGACTACATCGACATCGGCCTGGAAGGGGGCTATCCCGCCTACCTTCGGGTGGGGGATCCGGCTCGTCGGCGCGCGCAGATAGAGAGCGCCCTCCGCGACGTCGTGCGGCTAGATGCCGCGACCGGACGAATGGACCACCGGAAGATGCTCGACTTCCTGCATGTCTACGCTGCCAACTCGTCGGAGATGATCAACCAGACAACGCTTGCCGAGCGCGCCGACATCTCGCGGGCGTCGGCTGAGAAGTACGAGCAGGCTCTTCACAACTCTTATGTCGTTTCACAGATTCCCGCGTGGCATCGGACCATCTCGAGCCGGTTCGCGAAGCGGTCCAAGCGCTTCGTCAACGACCCGGGGATGTGGGCTGCGATGCTGGGTGTGGGACCGGAGGACGTGCGTCGCGACGCCAAGCTTGTGGGCAACCTCATGGAGATCTTCGTGGTGTCACAGCTAAGCGCCCAGCGCGATGCATCCAGCCAGGACTTCGACCTATACCACTATCGGGATCAAGCGAAGCGTGAGATCGACCTGCTCCTGGAGAGCCGCCGCGACCGCAGCGTGATGGCGGTCGAGGTCAAGGCTTCGAGCACAGTCACCCGCCGTGACGCACGCCACCTGGAGTGGCTACGCGACGAGTTGGACGCCGACGCTCGAAGCTGGTTCCCCAGGTTCGACCGTGGGGTGATCCTCTACTCCGGGCCGACCGTCGTCGAGATCAGCGATCGCGTCTGGGCCGCGCCAATCTCCTTACTGTGGGAGTGATGTTGCGCCCTAGAGGCTGGAGGCCTGCACCCGCGACGAATCCGGCAAGATGAGGTCCGCAGGCCAGACGGGGAATGGGTGAGCGGTCGGATGACCTTCCTTCGCGGGTCATCATGGAGTTGGGGTATTCACCTAAGTGACCACGAAGAGGGTCAACCGTTGCGGAGCTTGCCGGTTGTGCAGCCGTACCCAACTGATCGATGACAGTTACAGGAAGGGCAGGAGGACCTCCAACAGGCCGTCGGGGTTGTCGACCGGGACGACGTGGGTGCTGTTCTCGACCTGGACAAGGGTGGCGTCGGCCATGCGGTTGGCCATGTCGGCCATGACATTGTGGTTCACGAAGCTGTCGGCTGCGTGAACCAGTAGGGCGGGGGTCGCCATTCCCTCCAGCCGTTCCCAGTGGTCGTCGGAGCGGAAGGGCCAGCGCTCGAAGAAGTAGGGGTCGTGCTTGGGTGCCAGCCGCCCGCCGTCGACCGGTCCGAAGCTGGTCAACGCGGTCAGCTCCAGCATCTCCTCGGGGGCATTGGGGAAGGCGAACCCGAGGCCGGTCCGTACCTCGCCGTGGTCGGCGTGGCTGGTGGGTCGGGGGAACAGGTCGGTCTCGCTCTGGGCGAACGATGCCTCCACATCCACCACCACGATGCTTCCGACCCGGTCGGGGTTTTCCGCCGCGTACTGGATGGCCACCAGGGCGCCCCAGGAGGAACCCATCAGGTCGACGCGGTCCTCACCGAGGCACTCGATGAGGGCGGCCAAGTCCGCCACATGGTCGGAAGTTGTGTAATCATGGTCCGTCGACCACTGGCTCTCGCCGTAGCCGCGGAAGTCGAGGGCCACCACCCGTCGCCGGTCACCGATACCGGCTGCCACGGCCTTCCAGTTCCAGGCGTTGCCGATCACGCCATGCATGCATATCAGGGCCGTGCCCTCACCTCCGTAGTCCAGGTAGTGCAGGCGGTTGCCTTGGGCCCCGGTCGTGTATCCATGCCGGACGCTCGGCGTCTCCATGTCTTTCCTCCTTGACGTGTGGCGGACGGGTTCGTCACTCGCTCGGTGCGTTTGATCCTATCTATTGCATCCGCGGGCCATGGCAAGCCGAGCGGCTCGCATTCCCAGCCCGATTATTACCATCACCAATATCATTCGGCTAATGTTGAAATGCAAACCGGCGTCGAGAAGGTGGTCCTAATGGGTGTGCTAGACGGCAAGGTGGTGGTCATCACCGGCGGCGCTCGCGGCATCGGCCGCGCCTACGCCCTCGGTGTGGCTGCTGAGGGAGCCAGGGTCGTGATCGCCGACCTGCTGGACGGCTCGCCTGTGGTGGACGAACTCGCTGACTCCGGCAGCGAGGCCCTGTCCGTCACCACCGACGTGAGCGACGAGGCATCCACGGTTGCCATGGCGGAAGCGGCCATGGACGGGTTCGGCCGGATAGACGTGCTGATCAACAATGCCGCCATGTTCTCCGAGACCACCCGAGGGCCCTTCACGGACCTCACCGTGGCCGAATGGGATCGCACCTTCGAGGTCAACGTCCGCGGCGTCTGGCTGTGTACCAAGGCGGTGTACCCGCATATGGCGGCCCAGGGCTCGGGCAAGATCATCAACATCGCCTCCAATACCTGTTACAAGGGCACCCTCGGCTTCCCCCACTACGTGGCCAGCAAGTCCGCCCTGCTGGGTCTCACCAGGTGCCTGGCCAACGAGTTGGGTCCAGAGGGCATCACGGTCAACACGGTTTCGCCTGACCTCATCCCCAATCCGGACCTCCGTCCCACCGACGCCACCAGCGACCCGTTCGTGGTGTCGGGCCGGGCCATCCGGCGCACCCAGGAGGCCGACGACATGGTGGGAACGATCATCTACCTCAGTTCCCCGGCCTCCGATTTCGTCACCGGCCAGAGCCTGCTGGTCAACGGCGGCGCCTTCTTCCTCTGAACGTGTACCCAGGATCCGGACCGGAAGGCAGGTGAGAATGGCCAAGCCGAGCATGCAGGACCTCGCTGATCCGTTCGTACCCGAGCGCGACTCCAAGTGGTACCGCGCCATGTGGCACTTCTGGCATCCGGTCGCCTACAGCGGCGATGTGGTCGAGGGCGAGATGCTGCAGGGCCAGCTTCTCGGCGAGCGCATCCTCCTCGTTCGCCATGAGGGGACGGTCCGCGCGTTCATGGACGTCTGCCGGCACAAGGGGGCGGCGCCCTCGCTCGGCTGGATCGAGAACGGCTGCATTAACTGCCCCTACCACGGTTGGTCCTACGACATGGAGGGCAACCTGGTCAACATCCCCTCCCGCCCGGAGCTCAACGGGATACTCAAGGTCAATCTGGAGCGTTACCTGTGCCGGGAGGGCGCCGGGCTGATCTGGGTCTCGCTGGTCGATGAGCCATGGGGCGATCCTCCCGGCCTGGCCGAGTGGGACGACCCCGACATGCACTGGCAGTCACCCGCCTACTACGACTGGAAGACCAGCGCGCCGCGCCGTCTCGAGAACTTCGTCGACTTCTCGCACTTCCCCTTCGTCCACGAGAACATCCTCGGGACACGGGACAAGGCCGAGGTGGAGGACCACGAGGTTTGGCGGGAGGGGCAGATGCTTCGCTTCGACCGCTACGTGGTGGAGCCCAACGACGACACGATGAAGGGGATCCTCGGGATATCCGACGACATCGTCACGGTGCTCAACCGCTACTACCTGAGCCTGCCGGGCACGATCTATCTCCTGCGGATCTTCCCCAACGGCAAGCGCTACGGGCTCTACATGGTCTCGGCGCCCACCGGGCCGGCCACCTGCCGCAACTTCTGGCACATCGGCTCGGATTTCGCGCAGACCGATGAGGACTTGGCCTTCCTCATCGACTTCGAACTGATGGTGCTGGATCAGGATCAGCCCGTGGTCGAGTCACAATGGCCCGAGCATTTGCCTGACCTGCTCAGCGCCGAGATGTACATCAAGGTGGCCGACGACGTCACCCTCGCCTACCGCTCATGGCTGTTCGAGTTGGCAGCCGACTTCATCAACGAGTAGCCGGTAGGGGAGAGGACGCCGGCGGAGCGCAGCCGTACGAAAGGAATGGAGGGCTCATGGGCATGCTCGACGGCCAAGTCGTGATAGTGACCGGCGGCGCCGGCGGAATAGGGAGCGCCTACTGCCGAGGTCTGGCCGCGGAGGGCGCATCTCTGGTAGTGGCGGATCTCGCCGACGGCTCGGAGATGGTGGCTGAGGCCGAGGAAATGGGCGCTCGAGCCATCTCGGTGGAGGTCGACGTGAGCGACGTCGCCTCGACCGAGGCGATGGCGGCCGCCACCGTGGACGCCTTCGGGAAGATCGATGCCTTGGTGAACAACGCCGCCTTCTACCTGACGCTCACCCAAGGCCCGATGGAGGAGATCTCACCCGAGGAGTGGGATCGTTGCTTCGAGGTGAACGTCAAGGGGCCCTGGCTCTGCGCCCGGGCGGTGGCGCCCACCATGCGGGCGCAGGGCAGCGGGAAGATCGTCAACATCGCCTCGATGACGGTCAACGACGGTACCCCCGGGTTCCTTCACTACGTGGCGTCTAAGGCGGCCATCTGGGGTCTGACCCGGTCCCTGGCCCGTGAGTTGGGCGACGATGGGATCTCCGTCAACACCCTTACGCCCGACTACATCCCCCACGATGCCGATTACGCCGCCCGCCAGCCCCATGTTGACGGGCTGATCATCGGCCGCCGGGCCTTCAAGCGGTCCCAGGTGCCCGACGACATGGTCGGGACCCTCCTCTACCTGGTGAGCCCCTGGTCGGACTTCGTGACCGGCCAGAACATCTGGGTCAACGGAGGCTCCGGCTTCCACTAGGTGGTACGCAACCCCGGCTTCCAGAGTGCATCGATGGGTAGCAGGGTGAGTCGATCTCCGAGGCTTGCCCGGCTCGGGCCCGTGTGGAGCACATAGCCATGCACGAAGTCGTCACCGAGAGAATCTAGGCGGTCACGGAGCCAGGCCAGCCACCGGGCCGTTCCGGGTCCCGGTGAGATGGCGGCCTTCACCTCGATGGCCACCACCCTTCCATCGAGGGATTCGAGTATCACGTCGATCTCGGGGCCCCGATGGTCGCGAAAGTGGTGGAGCCGAGCGTCGGGCTGGTTCCATGTGAGTTGCTTGGCCAGTTCGTTGACCACGAAGGTCTCGACCAGGCCTCCGACCGACGTGTCCGCAGGGCGGGCCAGAGCCGCCGGGTCCTTGCCGGTGAGATGGGCCGCCAACCCAGTGTCGGCCACGTACAGCTTTGCGGACTTGGCTTGTTTGGTCGATAGGTTGCGGGACCACATGGGTAGTCGGTGTACTAGGAATACGGTCGCCAGCCAGGAGAGGTAACCGGCTGCGGTGCGCGGATCGACGCCTGCGCCGCGTGCGAGACGGGCCATGTTCAGTTGTTGTCCGGTCAATGCGGCAACTGTGGTGAGCACGGGGGTTATGGACTCGGCCCGGCGAATGTCGGCCAACTCGACGATGTCTCGCTGGATGACGGTGCGGAGATAGTCCCTGTACCAGCCTCGTCGCTGCCGTGATCCGAGGTTGATCACGGCGGGGTACCCGCCCTTGCAGATCGCCTCCAGATAGTCGTCTCTCGTTGTCGTCCCGACGGGTCCGGTTCGGAGAGGCTCAGGATGCTCGAAGGCCAGGTTCACGAAGGTCTCTGGACCAGAACGGGCCAGTTCGCCCTGGGAGAACGGCCACAGATCGATGATCGCCAGACGCCCGGCGAGCGACTCCGACACCGTGGGCACGGTCAGGAAGTTCGTAGAGCCGGTGATCATGAATCGGCCGGGTGTCGGGTCCAGATCTACCGCCCTCTTGATGGCAGTCACCACCGGGTCACCGGCACGCTGGATCTCATCGATCACTAGCGGCGCCGGCTGGGTGACGAAGCCCACCGGGTCGCGTCGGGCCGCTTCGAGCATGGCCGGATCATCGAGAGTGACGAAGGTCCCACCCAACCGCTGGTTCGCCATCTGGGCAAGGGTGGTCTTGCCGACCTGACGAGATCCGTGGATCAGCACCACGCGCGCCCACGTCAGCGCGTCGTCAATCTGGTCGGAGGCGTGTCGGGGTATGGTCGATGCGAGTATGGCGATACCCTAATGTAGGAATTTACTTCACTCTAGCGTAGGATAATATGACGCGCTAACGCGGCTTTTTCCGGTGGTCAAAGGTCCGGGAGTAAGCGGATTCACGGAACCGGCATTTGTCGAACAGGATCATGTTGTGGCCTCCCTCCAGGCCCTGGTCCAGGCTCAACCCCGATGCTGTCTCCATGGCTTGAGGAGACCCGTTATGCCGGCCCGTTCGATTAGTTCCGCCGACCGGGCCCGGGCCTCGGCGATCACCTCTGCCTCGTCTACCTTCGTGGAGGCGCCGTTCTCGTAGATCACCTCACCGCCAACGATCGTCATCACCACGTCGGAGCCGCGGCCGGCGTAGACGAGCGTGGAGATCGTCCGGTTGAGAGGTTGGAGGTGGACGCGCTCGAGGTCTACCACCGCGATGTCGGCCAGCTTGCCTGGGGCCAGGACGCCCGCGTCGATCCCCAGGTAGCGGGCGCCCTCCCGGGTAGCCAGCTCCAGCGCATCCTCGGATCGGAGAGACGTGGGCTCGAGGGTGTGCAGTCGCTGCACGAATATGGCCTGTTTCATCTGCTCGAACATGTCCTGGCGGTGGTCACAGGCTGATCCGTCGGTACCCAGAGACACGACCGCCCCCGCCGATCTGAGGTCGTTCATGCGGATGGCGCCGTCCGCCATGTAGCAATTCGATGTGGGACAGTGGGCCACTCCGGCGCCCGCCTCGCCCAGGGCCGCCACCTCGTCGTCATCGAACCAGACGCCGTGCGCTATCGCGGCCCTCTCGTCGAGGATGCCGGCGCGCTGCATCCAGTGGACGGGCCGTTCGCCGTAGCAGGACACGTAGGCGTCCGGATCCGTCGTCGGCGCCGAGCAATGGATGTGCCAGCGGGTGTCCAGTTCGTGCGCCAGTGCGACCGAGTCGAGGATGAGGCCCCGTTCGATGAAGTTCCCGTCCGGCGCCGGCCAGACCCCCACCTTCCGGCCGGACGTGGCTTCAATAGCGGCCCGGGTTATCTCGAGTTCCTCTTCGGGCGGTATGGCGAAGAGATAGTCGGGAATGTCGTAGTGGCGCGTCACCTCGGCCGGTGACCCGAAGATGCCCCGCGTCACCGTACCGCGCAGGCCCACCTCCTCGATGGTTCGAGCCACCCCGACGGTCGTCTCCACGTCGGTGGGGGAGTAGTGATCGTCCACCACCGCGGTGGTGCCGGCCCGAGCGGCTTCTAGCGCGGTCAACCTGACCCCGGCCCAGGCTTCCTCCCTGCTGATCACCTGCGCGTATGGCCACATGAAATCGGTGAGCCAGGGGTAGAGCGGCATCCCCTCGCCCAGGCCTCGCCCGAGGCTCTGGAACATGTGGGTGTGGGTATCCACGAAGCCGGGGAGGACCGCTTTGCCGGTGCAATCGATCACTCTCGCGGCGTGGTATCGATTGAGATCGCTCGGGGTGCCGACGGCGAGGATCCGGTCGCCCCGGATGGCCACCGCTCCCGGTTCGAGGACCCGCCGCTCGTCATCCACCGTTATCACCGATCCGTTGGTGAGCAACAGGTCGCAAACCGTGTCGTGCTCGGCGTTCATTTGTGCCCCGTTCCTACGCGCTGTCACACCGGAGTGTATTATTGCCGTGAGCGATATTGCTGACAGTGATATCGCGAATGGATGAAGGCGTCCCGGGCCGGACACCGGACTCCGAGCAAGCACCCGCTCCGGACCAGGGAGGGACAAAAGAAGATGAGACTCCTAAGAACCCCGTTATTCAGCCTTGCCCTCGTCCTCGTTGTCCTAGGAGCAGCGTGCGGGGATGACGCCGCAACCACCACGACAGCGGCGCCCGCTACGACAGCGGCGCCCACGACCACCGCTGCACCCGCTACAACCGCCGCGCCCGAGCCGGAGGCGCCGTCGGTGATGCGGGTGGCCTTCATCGCGCCGGGCCCGATCGACGACCCCTGGTACCAGTCGATGCTGCACTCGTTGGAACGTCTCGCCGAGAAGGCGCCCTACGGCCTGGAGATCTCGACCGAATGGTTCGAGAACATCGAGTACGGCGACAGCGAGCGCATCTTCCGCGATCTGGCCGCCAGCGGCAATTACGAGATGATCTTGGGTAGTAGCACGTACAGCGACGCGGTCTCAGCGGTGATGGGCGACCACCCGGACGTCCTCTTCATCTATGCGGGGTCCGGCAATGATCCCCTGGGCGGCAACGCATTCTGGATCGACACGTTCATCCACGAACCCGCCTACCTGACGGGCGTCGCGGCGGGTATGATGACCGAGACCGACAAGATCGGCGTCGTCGCCAACTTCCCGTTCCCCAACGTCAACGCCCCCATCAACGGGTATCTAGCCGGTGCGCGGTCGGTCAACCCCGATGTGGACTTCGAAGTCACGTTCATCGAGAGTTGGTGGGATCCTGCGACCGCCAAGGAGGCCGCCGCGGCCCAGATCGCGGCGGGCGCCGACGTGCTCTACGCCATCGTCTTCGGTGTCTTCGAGGCTGCCGAGGAGGCGGGTGTCTACGGGGTGGGCGACCTCATCGACGTTCAGTTCCTTGCGCCCGACGTGGTGCTCACCAGCACTGTGGCCAAGTGGGACCAGGCCATCGAGGTGACGATCGACGCCTGGTGGGACCAGATGGCCAACGGGGTGCCCATGAACGCGCCGATGGAGCGGATCATGTTCCACATGCCGCAAGGCGGTGGCGACATCGCACCGCTCAACGAGGCGCTGGTGCCCGCAGACGTGCATGACAAGGTGCTCGAGGCCCGGGACCAGATACTGTCCGGCGACCTGGTGGTGGACCTCAACGACGCTCCACCCGAGTAACCAGGGTCTCGCAGAGGGTCTCTGACCGCGGGAGGCGGTGGTAACCGTCTCCCCCGGCATCGGGTGCCTCATCCGGCGGCGGGGTTCACTCGACGGTAATGGAGTAAACCACCACGTCTCTCGAGGGTGCTCCGCCCATGTTGCCGGTGGCCACATGGAGATCCATTATCGAGCGCGCCACCTCCAGTCCTGCCGCATCGGTGGTCCCGAACACCACGTAGACACCCTGGCTGTCGAGGAGGGCGGCGTTGGGGCCGGTGGTTATGAAGAACTGCGCGCCCCCCGAGTCGAAGCCCGCCGATCGAGCCATCACCAGTTGACCGGGCTGGTAACGGTACGGACCGACGGGCCGGCCGGTGTCCGGATCCGGTGCGAACGGCGGCTCATCCGGGATGGTGTAGCCCGGCCCAGGGTCGGAGGGGCTGTTGGTGTGGGGGGAACCGCCCTGGATTATGTCGATCGAAGGGTCGGTCCGGAATAGCAGCGTGCCGTCGTAGTAGCCCCAGCGGGCAAGCGTGACGAAATTGTTGACGGTCTGGGGCGTGTCGGCCGGTGTCAACTCGAAACGCATCTCCCCTTCGCTGGTGTGGAACACCGCGGTGTAGCCCGCCGCCGGATCAATACACATCGGTGGTGGGCCGTCGAAGTCGAGCCTCGGCCCGTCGCTTCCGTCCGGCGCCGGACAGCCCGCCGGAGCGGCGCCGACACCGGAAGGTCCATCCTCGGTGCGAACATCCGCCACCGTGCCTTCGGCTGCGTCGAGCACGGGGGCTCCGGTCGTGTCGACTGCCACGGATGTCTCGTCGTCCGTCGCTACTTGAAGGATCAGGAACAGAGCCGCCACGGCGACGACCACCAATGCGGCCGTCCGGGTCGCGAGTTTTCTCCGCCGCCCGGCGCGCCGTTGCGCAGCCGCCTTGACCTCCTCCAGCCGGCGCAGGCGATTCTCCTGTTTGCGGCGTTGTGCCCTACCCACGATGTTCCTCGACTCTGTCTTGGCCGGGAATCAAACGGCGTTCATCGTCGGCGAGTCTACCGCCGGTCGCCTGTAGCGAGCCTGCCGGGTAAGGGCGCGACGGCCCGTGCGCTTGATCACGAAACGGGGCTCCTACGGTGGCAGGCCAACCCCATCCGGTCCTTCAGCGCCTCGACACCGCCCGGTGCGCTTCGTGCTCCTCCACCAGCTTCAGCATGCGCTCCACGTAGGACCGCACGTCATGCCGATCGGTGGTGATCTGGTAGTCCTCCATGCCACCGTGATGGAAATGGATGTGGAACTTTTCAGCGGCGGTGAACCCGGTCGACAGGAACGGGTCCCCATACTCCTTGGCCAACCGCCGAGCGGCGTTCTTATTGGCTCGATGGGAGTGATAGTCCCAGCCGCGTTGGAAGGACGCGGCTATGACAGCCTGGACAGACGCGGAATAGAGCTTCTCCGCGGCCTGGCGGGTGTCGCCCACCGCGAACTCGGCCTCCGCCTGGGCCATGAATTCCAACGCCTGCGCCACGCGCTCCGCGACGGTGGCCTCTTGCACGACAGTCATGAAGGGGACCTCACTTTCTCGCGGCACGTCCGGCATGGTCCCGCAAGCCGGAAGCTGCCATCGAGCGCCTAATCGTATCTGGGCGGTCAACGTATCCGCTCGGGCAGTGGCGTTCAAGACCCATGATCGCGACCAACCCCATCCTTCGGGAACCATCCTGTCGAGGCAAAGAGCATGACCGGGCCGTTTGACAGATCAATATAGATGGCACCAATATTCAGTTACTCGACCAGGGGAACGGAGGAGTTGTGGCGGACGGGACCTTTGACGGCATCATCATCGGCGGTGGCTACAACGGGTTGACCCTGGGCGGGTACATGGCGCGCCAGGGCCTGCGCACACTCGTTCTCGAGCGGAGGCTGGCGTACGGCGGCGCGACCATCACCGAGGAGGTCACCAAGCCCGGCTTCTACCACAACCTGCATGCCAACTTCATCTGGTCCTACGGGCCTCCCCACCAGGACTTCGAGCTGCATCGCTACGGACTCAAGCTGATGCGCGGCGAGGTGGAGCGGGCCTACCTGTTCGAGGACGGCGCCGAGCTCCTGACCTACACCGACGACCCGCAGCGGACCTACCGCCAGTTCAAGGACGTCATCCCCAAGGCCGACCTGGACACGATGGAGGACATCTACCACCGCTTCCTCACCAAGGTGGAGGAGGAGTTCTACGCCCCGCCGAGACCTACTCCGGAGCGTGGTCGGGGACTGGACGGGGCCGATCGGGCGGAGTACCAGAAGATGTGCGACATGAGCGGCCGCGAGTTGCTCGACTACCTCTACGAGAGCGACCGCCTCAAGACTTGGATCGCCATGAACGCCTGCGTGCGGGGGATGCCCGACTTCGCCACCGGGGTGGGGGACTTCTTCATGCGCTACGCCGCCTCGCCCCGCCTGAGCATCGTGAGGGGCGGGACTCACCAGATCGCCCAGTCCCTGGCCGCCTTCTTCCATGCCAACGGGGGTGTCATCCTCACCGGGGAGCATGTGGACAAGATCATCATCGAGGGAGGCCGGGCGGTGGGTGTCCGGACCTCCGAAGGCAAGACGTTCCGTGCCGAGAAGTTCGTGGCCTCGGCCGTGGACCCGCCGGCCACCTTCCTGCAGATGGTGGGGGAGGAGCACCTATCCACCGACATCGTCGAACGGTGCCGGGAGTGGGAGATCGAGTACCACACCGCGCTCTTCGGTTTCCACGCCGCGTCGGCGGTAGCGCCCGACTACTCGGAGAAGTACTCGGAGGACGCCAACAAGGGCCTGGCCCTCTTCTTCGGGGTCAACACCCTCGAGGAACTCGACCGGCACTGGGAGGAGATCGGCAACGGTCAGATACCGTCTGCGCTGGGAGGCGACGCCTGCTGCCACACCGTGATCGATCCCTCCTACGCGCCCGCGGGCGGCCACACCCTGCTGTTCTGGCAGTTCGGCCCCCCGGCCGACAAGTTGGAGAACGGCGCCAAGACGTACGACGACATCAAGGACGACCTGCTAGAGCGGATGCGGGCCCGGTGGGCGGAGTACGCGCCCAACCTCACCAGGGACAACATGCTGGCGACCTATGCCTACACCCCTGACGACATCCAGAACCGGATCATCAACATGGTGGGCGGAGGTTGCCGCCAGGGCGCCTACACCAACGACCAGTGGGGCATCAACCGGCCCTTCCCCGAAGCCAGCGGCTACCGCACCCCTATAGAGGGCCTCTACATGTGCGGTTCGGCCTGCCATCCGGGGGGTTCGATCCACTTCGGTCCGGGCTACAACGCGGCCAACGTCATCGTCGAGGATCTCGGCATGGAACGCTGGTGGCCGCCATACCGGATCCTCG
>WTGW01000047.1 GCA_011523395.1 Acidimicrobiia bacterium | reverse complement strand
AGATCCCAGGCAGTCTGGGCGACCACCATCGGCGACCGGGCGAACGCCACCGCCACCGAGGTCCCGACCTCGACACCCGGGGCTGCGGACGCGGCGGCCATCACCCAGGAACGGGTCGTGGGAAATGTCGGCAGTGAAGACCCCGTCGAAGCCGAGGGCCTGTGCCCGCGCCGCCCGTTCCGCGACGGCGCCGAGCGGGCTGTCCTCCAGGTGGTAGTCGATCTTCAAGCCAACTTCCTTCCGGGCACGCCGCTCTGTCCGGCGAGGCTACCGCAGGCGGGTCCCCGATCCCGATGCATTCCGGGCCCTAGTACCATGAGGGATGAGGGTCCTCGCCATCGGAGGTGGCTCCGGGACCGGTGGATGACAACCGAGAAGAGGCGGGCCAATCACCATGAAGAGGCTGCTGAAACTGTTCGCTTTCATCGGAGGAATCGGCGCCGTGGGCTGGTTGCTCCAGAACCGGATCGTGACCGTGACCATGAGCCGCGAACCGAGAGAGCCGGAACTGGCGCCGGAGCCCACCAACCCGGATTCTCCAAAGACTTACTTCACGGCAGAGGCGAGGGTGAACCTCGGCCTCGACGGGGGGAAGCCCGAGCCTGAGTCCGCGACCACCGCTCCCGCCGAGGAAGCCGCGGAGAACCCGCCACCGGACGAGGACTAGCTACCCGACACCCGCCGCACGGGGCTGTGCTTGATCAGTTGACGGCGCCGAAGCCGCCGCCGGTGTGCCAGAAGACGATGTGGTCGTCGGGACCGAACCTGCCCTTGCGGATCTCGTTCTTCACCCCGTACATGGACTTGCCGGTGTAGGTGGTGTCGAACAGCAGGCCGGTCAGCCGGGTGGCCTCCACCATGGTCTCCACCAGCTCTTCTGTCACCCTGCCGTAGCCGCCGCAGAGGTAGTCGTCCACGTAATGGAGGTTCGGCTGCGGCATGTCGCCCCCGAAGGTCTCCACCCCGGCCTTCCAGATCCGATCCACCCGTTCGATCAGGTTCTCGGCAGGCTCCGAGATGCATAGGGCCACGACCGGATTCTCGAAACCGGTGCGGTCGGCGCCCCAGCCGAAGCCGGAGGTGGTGCCGCCCGAAGATCCGGTGTGGTACATCGCTGCCACGTCGGCGCCGATCACGTCGGGGATCTGACCGACGAACTCGCGGAATCCCAACGACATCCCCCACATCCCCAGCTTGTCGGACCCGCCCTGGGGGATCACCCACGACTTGTGGCCCCGCTCGGCCAGCTCGGCCTCCTCCGCAGCCATGATCTCGTCCCGGTCGGGCCACTGCGCCTCGGAGATGTAAACGATCTCGGCGCCGGCGAGGGTATCGATGCGTAGGTTGGCCACCGAGACATTCGGCTCGTTCCCGTCCGGGGTACGGAGCACCAGCCGCACATCGAGCCCGAACCGGGCGCCGGCCAGCGCGGTGGCCCGGCAATGGTTGGACTGGTAGGGGCCGCAGGTGATCACCGTGTCACAACCGGACTCCATGGCCGCGGCCATGTGGAACTCCAGCTTGCGCACCTTGTTGCCCGACAGGCCGAAGCCGGTCAGGTCGTCACGCTTCACCCAGATGTGGGGGCCTCCCCAGGCCTCCCGTAGGCGCGGGAAGTAGTGGAGAGGCGTGGGCTTGAAGGCGAGTTCTACCTGCGGGATGGACTGGGTCGTGAGGGTGTCGGCCATGGCCCCGATGATACCTGTCGGCACCACGCAAGCCTTTCTTTCCCGGCGCCGGTGATGCCCCAACATCTGCTTCCTCGGACGCGGAACGACCCGCCGGTTAGAGGCGGGTCGTTCGTTGTCTTGTCCGATGATCGGTTGGACTAGAAGTCCATCCCGGGCGCACCGCCGCCGTGTCCGTGATCCCCTCCCGGGGGCGGGTCCTCCTTGTGCTCGGCCACCAGAGCCTCGGTGGTGAGCAGCAGGCCGGCGATCGACGCGGCGTTCTGCACCGTCGACCGGGTCACCTTGGCGGGATCCGGGATCCCGGCCTCCAGCAGGTCCTGGTACTCGCCGGTCAGGGCGTTGAACCCGTAGGCTCCGTCGCCCTGCCGTACCCTGTCGACCACCACGCCGGCCTCGTAGCCGCCGTTGGAAGCGATCTGGCGGAGGGGCTCCTCGAGAGCACGCCGCACGATCGACCGTCCGGTCACCTCGTCGGCGGTACCGCCGTTGACGCCATCCACCACGTCCTGGGCTCGTAGCAGGGTGACGCCGCCGCCGGCCACGATGCCTTCCTCGACCGAAGCCCGAGTAGCCGACACCGCATCCTCGATCCGGTGCTTCTTCTCCTTGAGCTCGACCTCGGTGGCCGCGCCGACCTTGATGACCGCCACGCCGCCGGCCAGCTTGGCCAGGCGCTCCTGCAACTTCTCACGGTCCCAGTCGGAGTCGGTGTTGTCGATCTCCCGCTCGATCTGGCGGATCCGAGCCTTGACATCCGACTCGGAGCCGGCGCCGTCGACAATCGTCGAGTTGTCCTTCGCCACGATCACCCGGCGGGCCCGACCCAGCATGTCGAGGGCAACCCCGTCCAGCTTGAGGCCGACCTCCTCGGAGATGACCGTGCCGCCGGTGAGGATGGCGATGTCCTGGAGCATGGCCTTGCGCCGCTCGCCGAACCCGGGGGCCTTGACACCCAGGGACGCGAAGGTCCCGCGGATCTTGTTGACCACCAGGGTGGCGAGGGCCTCGCCCTCCACGTCCTCGGCCAGCACCATGAGGGGCTTGCCGGTCTGCATGATCTTCTCCAGCACCGGGAGCATGTCGTTGACCGAGCTGATCTTCTGGTTGGCGATCAGGATGTAGGGGTCTTCCAGCACCGCCTCCTGGGAATCGGGGTCGGTGATGAAATAGGGCGAGATGTAGCCCTTGTCGAACTGCATCCCCTCGGTGAACTCGAGCTCGAGCCCGAAGGTCTGCCCTTCCTCCACCGTGATCACGCCATCCTTGCCGGCGCTCTCGAACGCCTCGGCGATCGTGGAGCCGATCTCGGGATCGGCCGCCGAGATGGCCGCCACGGACGCGATCTCCTCGGTGGTCTCGATGTCCTTGGAGAAGTCACCGATGAAATCGGTCACGGCTCCGACCGCCGACTCGATGCCGCGCTTCAGGCCCATCGGGTTGGCGCCGGCCGCCAGGTTGCGGAGTCCTTCGCGCACCATGGCCTGGGCCAGCACGGTCGCCGTGGTGGTCCCGTCACCGGCCACGTCGTTGGTCTTGGTCGCCACTTCCTTGGCGAGCTGAGCACCCATGTTCTCCCATGGATCCTCGAACTCGATCTCCTTGGCGATGGTCACCCCGTCGTTGGTGATGGTCGGGGCGCCCCACTTCTTCTCTAGCACCACGTTGCGGCCCTTGGGTCCAAGGGTTACCTTGACCACGTCGGCGAGCTTGTTGACTCCCGACTCCAGACCGCGTCGTGCGTCCTCGTCGAAACGAAGATCCTTCGCTGCCATTATTGAGTTTCCTTTCTCGAGGCCTGTCCTGCCGCTACCGTCAGCCGACGATGGCCAGCAGGTCGCGGGACGCGAGAATCAGGTACTCCTCGCCTTCGTACTTCAGTTCCGTTCCGGCGTACTTCGAGTAGACGACCGTGTCGCCCGGGGCGACATCCACGGGAATACGATCACCGTCATCGTTCAGATCGCCGGGGCCGACGGCCAGGACGGTGCCGGTCACCGGCTTCTCCTTGGCCGTGTCAGGGATTACCAGTCCCGACGCCGTGCGCTGCTCGTCATCCTCGTTGGGTGAGACGATCACGCGGTCGCCGAGTGGCTTCAGATTCATCCGAAGTCCTCCTTGATTAAAGGTGGCGTTACGTGCGAGATGCCAACCGGCCGGCCGGGAAAGGCGGACCTGTTGGCAATCTCTCCTTACGAGTGCCAGAGGTTAGCAGCCTTTCGGGCGGAGTGCTAACCGAGAAGCGCAACTCTGCCAACGCGGCGGGGACGCACCATCGACCGCGACGCCATGCTCGGCATCGGGACCTGGAGCGAGAAGTCGATCGCCGAGGGCGGCGCAATACAGCATGGATGTAGGGTCGTGCAAGCGACGGAACCTCTTGGGGAACGGAGGTCACCTCCGGCCACATGGCTGCAAAGTTGCCGGACTGGTCGGTGAGAGGTCCTCGGTGACCACCCCAGCGCAGATTCCCGTCGACGGCGGAAACGAAAGGGGTCACTCGAGACATGTTCCTCTCCCTACTCTGCGTTGAATCCGATGACCTGCCGGAGCGGATGCTGGTGGTCGGCGACCCCGACCGCGCCCTGCGGGCGGCCTCGCGGCTCGAAGGCGCCACCGAGATAGGTCGCTTCCGGGAGTACGTCACCCTGGTGGGCCACCACCGGGGAACCCGGGTGGGGGTGTCCTCTCACG
>WTGW01000026.1 GCA_011523395.1 Acidimicrobiia bacterium | reverse complement strand
CTGGTAGCCCAGCACCGGCACCGCCAGGCGGAAGGCATCCGCCATCCCGAACAGGAGCGCCCCTACCAGCGTGCCCCGCAGCGTCCACCCACCGAAGTAGACGGCGGCTATGGCGATGAAGCCGCGGCCACCGACCACGCCGACGTCGAAGCTTCCCACCTGACCCAGGATCAGGAACGCTCCTCCCAGGCCGGACAGGACTCCGCCGTAGTAGATGGCTTGGCGGCGGCGGCCGTTGACGTCCACCCCGGAGACGTCGGCGGCCTGGGGGTTCTCGCCCGCCGACCTCACCTCCAGACCCCATCGGGTCCGGTAGAGCATCCACCAGGTCAGCGGAATCAGCCCGTACAGCAGGTACGTGGGCCAGGTCTGGCTGAACAGCGCCTGACCGATCACGGGTATTCGCGACAGGAGCGGGATGGTGACCACCCCGGCCCGCCCTCCGAGCGCGCCGGCGGTGGCGTCCAGGAACCCGGCCAGGCCCAGCACGAGAACGTTGACCGTGATTCCCACCACGAACTGATCGGCGGTGAGCCGGTGGCTCATGTTGGCCGCCACCATCGCCACCGACACCCCGGCTACCGCTCCCGCAGCCAGGCCGAGGACGGTCGAACCGGACAGGTCGTAGGCCATCGTCCCGCCCAACGCGCCCGCCAGCAGGGAGCCTTCCACCGAAATGTTGATGGTTCCCGCCTTCTCGGCCACCAGTTCGCCGAGGGCGGCGAACGCCAGGAACACGCCGAGCCTGACGGCGCTCCCGTACATGGCGGGACTGGAGAATATGTCGCCCAGGGCGCCGAGGATGTCGTTCATGCCGGTTCCGCAACCTGGGCCGCAATCGAGACCCGGCGCCGATCCCGCATGAACTCAACCGCCGGAGGGACCAACAGGGCCAGTACGAGCAGGGCCTGTACCACGTCGACCACGGTCCGATCCACCCCGGTGGCGGCCAGGAACCCGGATCCGGTTCGAAGAGCTGCGAACAGGATCGCCACGGGAATGCACAGCAACGGCCGGTTTCGCGCCAGGAGCGCCACGAGGAGCCCCTGCCATCCGATCTCGTTGGAGAATCCGGCGGTCAGGCGGGCACTCGATGCCCCGGCCGCGAGCATCACGGCCCCTGCCAGGCCGGCCGCGGCCCCGGAAATGAAGAGGGCCGTAGCACCGGCGCGCCCGAAGGAGACCCCCGCCTGCTGGGCGACCTTGGGATTGCTCCCGAGCAGCCGGAGCTTGAACCCGAACACGGTTCGGGTCAGGACGAACGCCGCCAGTCCGGCGCCCAGCAGGGCCAGGAAGAATCCGATAGTGACCTCGTTGCCCCAAACCGTCATGACCGGCAGGCGCACGGAGCCGGGAAGGGCGGCGCTGGTCACGGCCTGGCTGGGCCGGTTCGGGTCGAGGTCCCGCAGGAACCAGTCGGTCGTGATGGCGAATCCGACTATCTGGAACGCCACGAACACCAGGAGCAGGGTGGAGATGACCTCCGGGACCCCCCGGCGGAACCTCATCAAGGCTGCCACCCCGGCGTAGAGGCCCCCGGCCACCGCGCCCAGGGCCAGCCCGCCCACGAGGAGGAGAGGGCCGGACCCGGCCACCCTGGTGCCGATGAGGGCCATCGCCAGCGCGCCCATCAGGAGCTGGCCCTCCTGCCCGATGTTGAAGAAACCGGCCCTGACCCCCACCACCATGCCGAGGGACACCAGGAGGATGGGCGTGGCGACGGCCAGCGTCTCGCCCCACCGTCCGGGGGCGAGGAAGGCGCCTTCCACCAGTGCCTCGGCGACGCTGCCCCAGGCATTCCCGGAGACCGCCACCAGGCCGGCCGAGATCACCAGCGCGAACCCGACGCTCACCACGTAGAGCAGCAGCACGTACAGGCCCCCGTCCCGGCCCGCGAGACCGGGAGCGTCGGGTGGTAGTGCCGCGGGATCGGTGCTCAAGACGCCTCTTCCTCCTCGTCCGTCCCGCCCATCAGCAAGCCCAACCGGGGCAGGTCGAACTCTTCACGCGACATCTCGCCCACGATGCTTCCCCGATGGAGCACCACCAGCCGGTCGGCCAGCGACAGTATCTCGCGGAGGTCGGTGGAGAGGAGCAGCACCCCGATTCCCCGGTCCGCCGCCTGCCGGATCCGATCCGCCACGTACTCGATCGCCCCGACATCGAGCCCTCTGGTGGGCTGGTGGGCCACCATGACCTCGGGGGAGGCGGACAGAGCACGAGCGATCACCGTCCGCTGCTGGTTCCCGCCCGACAGGTCACCGAGCGAAGCGTCGGGTCCCGACGTCTTGATGTCGTACTCGTCGATCAGGCGGAGGGCATGGCGCCTGATGGCGTCCAGGCGGAGCAAGCCCCAGCGTCGCATCCTGCGCATGGACGGGATCATCAGGTTCTCGGCCACGGTCATGTCCAGCACGCATCCGGCCCGATGGCGATCGGCCGGCACGACCGCTATGCCGGCCCTGGTCATGGCCCCGGCCACACCGGTCGGAACCGTCCGGCCCTTGACCTGGACCGTTCCGTCATCGAGGCGTAGGAGACCGCCCAGCAGGTCGGCGAGGGCGGTCTGGCCGTTTCCCTCCACGCCCGCCACCCCGACTATCTCGCCCGCGCCCACGGCGAGTGACAGGCCGTCCAGCAGTACTCGCCCGTCAGCGCCCTTGACCGACACGCTCTCCACTTGCAGGACCGGAACCGTCCGCGCGTCCGTCTCGGCGGTCCGGGCGGGTCCTTCGCCGTCCATCGGGTCGGCATCGAGCAGGTCCCGGGCAACCTGATCCCGCTCGAAAGCTGCCGTGACCGTACGGAGCGGTACGGGGCGACCCACCATCGCCCGGGCCAGCGAGGGGACCCGGGCCTCGGCGGTCAGCAGGCGGTCCACCACCCGCCCCTCCCGCATCACCGTGATCCGGTCGGTGGCCCGCAGTATCTCGTCGAGCTTGTGGCTGACCAGCGCCACCGCCCAGCCCTGGGTCCGCACGCCGGTCAGGAGAACGTCGAACAGGTACTGGGACTCGGCAGGAGTCAGCGCCGAAGTCGGCTCATCAAGGATGATCGTGCGGGGCCGGCGCCCCAGGCACTTGATTATCTCGACCCTCTGGCGGATTCCGGCTGAAAGGTCGCGCACGGTCGCGTCCGGATCGACCGACAGGCCGTAACGCCACGAGATCCTCCGGACACGGGCCCTGGTCCGGTCGGGATCCAGGGGGCCCACCTCGCCGAGGGCAACGTTCTCCCACACAGTCAGCGCGTCGACCAGGCTGTAATGCTGGTGGACCATGCCGATCCCGAGCCGTACGGCCTCGGACGGATCGGCTATGCGGATGGCCTCGCCATCGACCCTGATCACCCCCAGGTCGGGATGGACCAAGCCGAAGATCATGCGCATGAGGGTGGACTTACCGGCGCCGTTCTCTCCGAGAATGCCGTGTATCTCGCCCGCCCGGAGGGCCAGGTCGACCTCCTCGCAGGCCACCACCGAGCCGAAGTGCTTGGTGAGGCCGTCCACCTCGATTACCGGGGGCTCGAACCTGAAATCCTCGATCATCCGGCCCGCCAAGGGTGGGATCGATCACGGAGACGGCCGGCCGGAGGACGAGTCAGGCCACGCTCGCTGGACGACAGACGGACCGGAGCGGGCACTCAGAAGCCGTAAGCCTCGGCGAGGATCCTGGAGATCTCCTCCTCGAAATGGCCGGCCCCGATCCGGGCGTTCAGATCGGTGAGCGCCTGATCCTGGTCGGCGGTTCCGTCGCACAGGTTGGCCCCCACCTCGGGATCGACCCCCACGGTGAAGCGGCGCGCTCCCCCCTCTTCGGCAGTGCCGGCGATGATCTCGTCGAAGATCGGCGTCAGGAAGTCGCCGGCATCGAACATCACCTCGATGTCGTAGTCCAGGTCTTCTCGTTCGCAGCCTCGGGACGAACCGGCGGTCAGGACGACCAGCCCGTCCTCGTTGGCGAGCCGGGTGATCGGCTCGTGGGCGCCGCCCAGGAACGGGTAGACCGCCGCCACGCCCTCGGCGACCGCAGCGTTGTAGGCCTCGGTGGCTCCGGCGGTGTTGTTGAAGTCGAAGGGGAAGTTGCCGGTGGGCACGTAGATGGCGTCGAACGACTCGTCCACCAGATGAAGACCGAGCCGGAAGGCCAGGAATGACTCCACCTCGAAGTTGAGATCGCAGCATCCAAGGAAGACCGCCAGGTCGGCGTCCCGAGCATCCAGCAGCAAACCGGTCGCGTATCCGGCCGAGATGCCCAGTTCGGCCCCGCTGTCGGCGCTCCGCAGCAGGCCGGGGGTGTCCTGGTAACCGGACCCGCAGTTGCAGTACCAGAAGATCTCCTCATGCTCCAGGAACAGGTCCTCGTTGCCATCCGCCAGGTTGCT
>WTGW01000129.1 GCA_011523395.1 Acidimicrobiia bacterium | reverse complement strand
CTGACCACTGACCACTGACCACTGACCACTGACCACTGACCACTGACCACTGACAGCTCGGGGCTTCGTTAGTCTTGGGCGGCATGAGTGTTGATTTCCTGGAAGCGCTCGACTCGCAAGCGCCAGACCAGGACCGACCCAAGCTCAAGCGGAAGGTCTACGAGAAGGAGTTGAACCGGCTCCAGGAGGAGTTGGTCCGCCTGCAGCGCTGGATCAAGCACCAGGGTCTCAAGGTGGTGGTCATCTTCGAGGGCCGTGATGCGGCCGGCAAGGGTGGTGTGATCAAGCGGATCACGGAACGGCTGAATCCCCGCGTCGTGCGGGTGGTGGCGCTCGGCACCCCCAGCGACCGGGAGAAGACGCAATGGTGGTTCCAGCGGTATGTGGCCGAGTTGCCCGCGGCCGGCGAGATGGTCCTCTTCGACCGCAGCTGGTACAACCGCGGGGTCGTGGAGCCGGTCATGGGCTTCTGTACCGAGGAGGAATACCGTGAGTTTCTCCGCTCGTGCCCCGAGTTCGAGCGCATGCTCATCCGCTCCGGCATCATCCTGATCAAGTACTGGTTCTCCGTGAGCGACGCCGAGCAGGAGAGACGTTTCCAGTCCCGGATCCACGACCCGAGAAAGCGGTGGAAACTGTCCCCCGTCGACGTGGAGGGGAGATCCCGATGGGTGGAGTTCTCCAAGGCGAAAGACATCCTGTTCGCCCACACGGACATCAAGCAGGCCCCCTGGTACGTGGTCAACGCCGACAACAAGAAGCGTGCTCGCCTGAACTGCATTGCCCACCTGCTGGACCAGATTCCCTACGAGGATGTTCCTTGGGACGACATAGAGCTACCCGAACGTCAGTCGGGGGTCGGCTACGTCCGTCCGCCCATCACGGATCAGACCTTCGTCTCCGAGAGGTACTGAGGGCCTTCTCCAGGCAAGATGGCAGAGCACCTCGACCTGACGACCGCCATCTCCCGCCACGTCCGGGACGGCGACACGGTGGCGCTGGAGGGCTTCACACATCTGATCCCGTTCGCAGCCGGCCACGAGATCATCCGCCAGGAGAAGCGCAACCTGACCGTATCGAGGATGACCCCGGACCTGATCTACGACCAGTTGATCGGGGCCGGATGCGTTAGCAAGCTTCTTTTCTCGTGGGGTGGGAACCCGGGAGTCGGTTCGCTGTACCGCTTCAGGGATGCAGTGGAGAACGGCTGGCCGGCACCCCTCGAGTTGGAGGAGCACAGCCATGCCGGTCTGACCAACCGGTACGTGGCCGGAGCCTCCGGGATGCCGTTCACTGTCATGAAGGGATACCTCGGCACTTCGCTCGGCGAGATAGCCCCTCATGTTCGGTTCCTGGACTGCCCGTTCACCGGCGAGCCGGTGGCGGCGGTGCGCGCCCTGAACCCCGACACGGGGATACTCCACGCCCAGCGGGCGGACCGGGCTGGCAACGTCCAGGTCTGGGGGATATCCGGGTGCTTCCGGGAGGTGGTCATGGCGTCCCGACGGGTCGTGGTGACGGTGGAGGAGGTCGTCGACGTCCTCGAGCGGCGCCCCGGCGATTTCGTCATCCCATCCATGGCTGTCACCGCGGTGTGCGAGGTGACCGGGGGCGCCTGGCCGTCCTACGTGCAGGACTACTACGACCGCGACAACGACTGGTATCGCAAGTGGCCCGCGCTCAGCAGGGACCGTGACGCCTTCCTAGCCTGGCTGGACGAGTACGTCATGGGAGCTTGAGCCGTGGCCGACCGCACGCCGGCGTGGGCCGCTGATGAGATCATGACCGTGGTGGCGTCCCGCCTCCTACGGGACGGAATGTCATGCTTCGTGGGCATCGGTATCCCCAGCACGGTCGCCAATCTGGCCCGCAACACCCACGCGCCGAACCTGTTCCTCATCTATGAAGCAGGGCCTCTCGGCGCCAAGCCCTACCGCTTGCCGCTGTCGATCGGCGACGGCGAGTTGGCGGAAACCGCCGACGCGGTCGTTTCGGTGCCCGAGGTCTTCAACTACTGGCTGCAGGGCGGACACATCGATGTCGGCTACCTGTCCGCCGCCCAAATCGATCGGTTCGGCAACTTGAACACCACCGTGATAGGCCCGGGCTATCACGATCCGAAGGTTCGCCTACCCGGAGCGGGAGGCGCTCCCGAGATCGCCGCCCACTGCCATGAGGTGACGGTGATCATGCGCCACACCAGGCGGGCCTTCGTGCCCCGGGTCGACTTCGTGACCTCGGTTGGCCTGGGTCCGGCGCCCGACACCAGGTCCCGACTCGGCTTCCAGGGGGCAGGGCCTGTCAAAGTCATCACCGACCTGGGGATACTGAGGCCGGATCCACAGGACAACGAGCTGACCCTGGTGGCGGTGCATCCGGGTGTCGACATGCAAGAAGTCCAGGATCAGACCCAGTGGCCGCTCAGGGTGGCATCACCCCTCGACGTGACGGATGCCCCGACCAGCGAGGAGTTGGCGGCGCTCCGGGACCTCAAGAGCCGTACCTAGGCCTGATTATTCATGTTCCCAGGACACCGACGCGGATCAGGCGACTTCAACCGCGTCACTTTGCGACGCGGCGGCCTTCACCCGCCGGTTGGCTTTACGCCCGGCTGGAAGATGGGGCTGTCAAATGGCTATGACCTCCAGTTCAGGAGTACGAAGCACCCATTCCGATCACCCGCACAAACCCCCATCCATGAATTATCGGGGCTAGTGGTCGGTCTGTGGAATGGCGGCGTGGAGTGAACGTCAGAGCACGCCTGGTTGTCTCGCAGACGGACCACTGAGAGAAGGCATGGCCGGCCGCACCTGCGATGTCCTCGTGATCGGAGGGGGAGTGACGGGTTGCGCGACGGCCTGGAATCTGGCGGGGCTCGGCGCCGAGGTGGTGCTGCTGGAGCAGTTCGACCTCAATACCCAGGCGTCGGGGAGGAACGCAGGCAGCCTCCACGGCCAGATCCAGCACTCCTCGTTCCTGGAGTTCGGTGAGGAATGGGCCCGCGGCTTCCTGCCGGCCCTTCGATTCCTGGCCGACTCCCTGGAGATGTGGAGAGATCTGAGTGATGTGCTGGACACCAACCTGGAGGTCTCGCTCAACGGGGGCCTCCTCATAGCCGAGACCTCCGAGCAGATGGGGGACATAGAGCGGAAGGTCGCCATCGAGCGGTCCGCCGGCGTGGAGTCCGACCTTCTCGGGACTGCAGACCTCCAGCGGATCGCTCCCTACGTTTCCGAGTCGATGGTGGGCGCCCAACTCACCCGGGTGGAGGGGAAGGTCAACTCGATGCTGGCGGCGCCCGCATTTGCCCGCGCCGCCGTGTCTAGGGGAGCGGTCATCCGGACCGGCGCCGAGGTGATCGGACTGGAGTGGCATGACGGCACCTTCACTGCCTCCACGCCCGTCGGTCAGGTGAGTGCCGGCCGGGTGGTGCTGGTCACGGGTAACGACCTCAACCGGTTCGCCTCGATGTGGGGTGGTGATCTGGCAATCTCCGACGATCCGGCCCAGGTCGGCGCGACCGAGCCCCTGGCTCCGATGGTCCACCATCTGGTCTACTTCGCGGGCGGCCAGTTGACTTTCAAGCAGGCCAAAGCCGGGACTTTGCTGATCGGGGGCGGCTGGTCATCGGACCTCGACCCCGCGACCGGCCACAACACGGTCAATCCCCGCAACCTGGTCGCCAACATGAAGGTGGCGCTGCGGGTCGTGCCGTCGCTGGCCGGAGTCCGCCTGATACGCACCTGGCCCGGACGCGGCCTGGCCACCCCGGACCTGTCCCCGATCATCGGCAAGGTCGGCCCGCCCGGCCTCGTGGTCGGCGTCTATCCCCACATGGGCCTGACGGCGGGCCCGCTCATGGGCCGCGTGCTGGCCCAGCTGGCGCTGGACCGCACCCCCGAGGTCGACCTGACCCCCTTCGCCCCCGACCGCTTCTGACATCGATCGCCTGGGGTTCCCGGTGCGGACTCCGTCGGGGCCCGATGCGGGTCCGGAGCCATGATCGGTGTGGAGCGGTAGTGTGTTCCCGTGCTCGGAACTGTCTGCGTCGTCAACCCGAACAGCTCGGAGAACATCTCCCTGCAGATCGAGGGTGCCGTGAGTGCCCTCGCTGGCGACATGGGAGTCGAGGTTGAGGTGGTCACCTGCCGTGGCGGTCCCGCGGCTATCGAGTCGGATGAGGACGTGGCCGCCGCGGTCGGCCCGATGGTCGAGACCGCTCTGGCCCACCCCGCCGATGCCTACGTAGTGGCGTGCTTCTCGGATCCGGGGGTCGCCGAGTTGAGGAACGCTCTGGAGGCGCCGGTGTTCGGAATCGCCGAGTCGGCTGTGCTCGCCGCCATGTCTCGAGGACGTAGGGTCGGAATCATCTCCGCCCTCGACATCGCCATACCGCGCCACTACCGCTACTGGG
>WTGW01000223.1 GCA_011523395.1 Acidimicrobiia bacterium | reverse complement strand
TTGACCGCGCAGATCGCGCGGGGCGGCATGTCGGATGTGTTCGAGGCTCGGGATCGTCTCCTCGACCGCAAGGTGGCCGTCAAGATCCTGCACGACCGGTATGCGGAGACGGACACCTTCGTCGCTCGCTTCCGCAAGGAGGCCCGGGCGGTCGCCAACCTGAGCCATCCCAACATAGTGTCGGTCTACGACTGGGGCGAGGAGGACGGCACCTACTTCATGGTGATGGAGCTGGTCAGGGGGCGGTCCCTGCGCGACATCATCCAGGCCGAGGGCAAGCTCCTGCCGCGTCGAGCAACCGAGATAGCAGCTGAGATCGCCAAGGCGCTCGACGCCGCCCACCGCAGCGGTGTCATCCACCGCGACATCAAGCCCGGGAACGTCCTCCTGACGACGGACGGCAGCGTCAAGGTGACCGACTTCGGCGTGGCCCGGGCCCGCAACGCCTCCGAAGGCCTCACCAAGGTGGGATCGGTCATCGGTACCGCCACCTACTTCAGTCCCGAACAGGCCAGTGGCGACCCGGCCGACGAGCGGTCGGACATCTACAGCCTCGGAGTGGTGCTCTACGAGATGCTGGTGGGGCGTCCCCCCTTCAGGGGGGAGAGCGCGGTATCGGTGGCGTACCAGCACGTCACGGCCGAGGTCGTTCCGCCGAGCAGGCTCAACACCGACGTGTCGCTGGAGCTCGAGAACGTCGTGATGCGCGCTCTCGACAAGGACCCCGATCGGCGCTACGAGACGGCCGCTGACATCCACCATGACCTGCTGGTCTTGCTGGCGGGCCGACCTTCGCCGGTCGGTCAGGCCCCGGCTGCCCCTCCCGTCCGCGCCCATCCGGCTCAGGACCTGCCGCCTCCCCCGCCGCGAGACGACGATCCCTACCGTCGTCGACGAGGCCAACCCCGCCAGCCCTCGCAGCTTCCCTTCATCCTGACTGCTGTTCTGCTGGCCGCGGGAGTGGTGCTCGGTGCATACCTCCTGCTCAACAGCCTTTCGAGTGATCCGGCGCCGTCCACCACCGTGCCGGTTGTGACCATTGCAATACCCGACGTGACAGGCCTCTCCGAGGAGGAGGCGCGCATCGTGCTCCAGGAGGCGGGGTTCCTGGTCACGACGAGCAGGGAGCCGAGCGAGGCTCCGGAGGACTCGGTGATCCGGACCGAGCCGGCGGAGGGAACGGTGGCCGAGGAGGAGTCACCCGTCAACATGGTCGTCTCCGACGGGCCCGCCCTGCTGCATGTTCCCACCGTGGTCGGATCGACCAGGGAGCGCGCCATCGGGCAACTCGAGGGACAGGGGTTTGCCTACACGGTCCGTACCGCCCGCCACGACACGATAGGGGTGGGTCTGGTAATCAGCCAGGATCCGGAGGGCGAGGCCAGGGCCCAGGTCGGATCGGCTGTGGAGCTGGTGATCTCGGCGGGTCCGGAGCCAATCGAAATGCCCCGAGTGATCGGACTGAGCCGCGATCGGGCGGAGGGGATGCTCGAGGGGCTGGGCCTGGAGGTCTCGACCAGTCTGGCCCGCAACAACGAGGTGCCGCCGGGAATGGTGGCCCGCCAGGAACCTGCTCCCGGAGCGGACGTGAACCCCGGATGGAGTGTTCAGCTGGTGATCTCCGAGGGTCCCGAGCTTTTCACACTCGAGGAACTGGCCGGCCAATCGGTCGCCGATGTGATCGTCCTGCTCGGAGAGGCCGGAATGCAGGTGCAGGTCATCCAGGAGCCCAGCCCGAGCCATGAGGTGGGTGTGGTGATCCGTACCGATCCGCCGGGAGGCACGGAACTGCGGGTGGGCGAGATGGTCACCGTCTACGAGTCCACGGGACCGGACCTGGTCGAGGTTCCCGACCTCACCGGCGCCACGCCCGAGGAGGCGGAAGCGACCCTGGCCGGGTTGGGTCTCATACTGGAGGTTGCCGCCTCCAGGGCCGTGGTCGACACGCCCGAGCTGGAAGGGAGGATCGCCCGCCAGGCACCCGCCCCGGGCGAGGTGTTCCTGCGAGGCGAGACCGTGCTGGTGGTACTCGGCGACTACACTGCCCCGGCGGTGGACTCCGAGGACGACAGTTCGGGATCGTAGGCGAACAGGGGGCGGCCGTGGCATCAGCCGAGGCCCCGAGCCGGGGCGCGAAGGGGGCTAACGGACCGGCCGTGACAGTACGGGACGCGGTGTTCCGCTACGGCTCCAAGACGGTCGTAGAGGAGTCCAGCGTTGACATCCCGGCCGGATCCATCACGGCGCTGATCGGCCCCAACGGCGCAGGCAAGTCGACGTTGCTCAACGCGATTGCCGGACTGGTCCAACCGGCGTCAGGCAGCGTCACCGTGGGGTCCAGGAACGGACGGACGTACCGCACTTCCTACGTGCTCCAGGAGACCAAGGTCAATCCCACGCTGCCGGTCACCGTTCGGGAGGTGGTGAGCATGGGCCGCTACGCCGGCCGCCGGCCCCTGCGCCTTCTCACCAAGGAGGACCGCAGGATGGTCGACGAGGCGATGGAGCGGACCAACATCACCCACCTCGCCAGGCGGCATCTCTCCCGGCTCTCGGGCGGGGAACGCCACCGGGTGCTGCTGGCCCAGGGGTTGGCGCAGGACCATGACATCCTGCTGCTGGACGAGCCGGCGACCGGCCTCGACGTGGTGTCCATCCAGGCGGTTCGGGACACTATCCGCTCGGAGAACGCTCACGGCTGCACGGTCATCGTCACCACCCATGACCTGGCCGAGGCTTGGGAGGCGCACTACGTGGTTCTCTTGGCAGGCCGCGTGGTCACCGCCGGTCCGCCCGGCGAGGTTCTCACGGCATCGCAGTTGACGGCCGCCTACGGCTTGGGGCTGATGAACGTGGAGGGCACCCACCTGTTCCTCGATGACCCTCATCACGACGAGACGGATCGGCACCACTCCCACGAACGCTCCATCCATCTGGAGTCCGATCCTATCGACCTTCACCACGACGAGCACAACCACTGATCGTGCCCGCCCCGGGTGTCGGGGCCTGATCAGAACCGGCCGGTCAGGAAGTTGTCGAGGAGGGCCATTCCCTCGTCGGTCAGCACGCTCTCGGGGTGGAACTGCACGCCGTGGATGGGAAGCTCCCGGTGCCTGACTCCCTGGATGACGTCGTCCTCGCTCCAGGCGCACGGCTCGAGCACGTCGGGCAATGCGCTGGCCGCCAGCGAGTGGTATCTCGTGGCGACGAAGGGGTTCCTCAGACCGGAGAAGATGTCCTTGCCGTCATGGCGGATCGAAGAGGTCTTGCCGTGCATGATCCGGGGGGCGAGGTCGATGGCGCCGCCGAATTTGGTGACGATGGCCTCATGCCCGAGGCAGACGCCGAGGATGGGCACCCGGCCGGCGAAGTGCCCGATGTACGACTCCGTGTAGCCGGCGTTCTCGGGGCGTCCGGGTCCCGGTGAGATGACCAGCCGTTCCGGTTCGAACCGGGCGGCGTCGGGCGCATCCATCTCGTCATTGCGGATCACGGTCGGCTCGGCGCCGAGTTCGCCCAGGTACTGGACCAGATTGAAGGTGAAGCTGTCGTAATTGTCCAGAACCAGCACCCGCATCGCCCGCCAAGCCTACCGAACCGCCGCACGGAACTGCCGCCACCGGGACCCGGCCGGGCCTGCTCGTAACGGGCGGTGGTAGCCTGGTCTGCATGCCGCAATCCAAGGGACGTCGTAAGTCCAAGACGGCGGGTCGTCCGACACCGCCCAAGAGCGCGGCGAGCCGCGGGAAGAAGGCCAAGGAATCATCGAAGCTCTACGTGGCCGTGATGTTCGGTCTCATGGGTCTCGGGGTTCTGCTGGTTGTGACCCGGTACGTGCTCGACGCGCCTTCGTGGTTGTTGCTGGTCGGGCTCGCTTCCATGGGCGGCGGCTTCCTGATGACCACCAACTATCACTGAAGCCCGGGCTGCTCCGATCTTCCCGGGCTCCCCTGTGCCGCGCCCGCCATCCCGCCACCGAGAGACGAGCGCCTGCGATGCGTGGAGTGGGCGTCAGACCCGCGATACGCGCTAGTTACAGCCCTGTAGTTCTCCCCGGAGTTATCCACAGCTGGGGATAACCGGGGTGACTCGGCGAGCTGCCCGTCCCGGCGGGATCAGGTGACCGGGACCTCGTCCATCTCCTCGCGGCAATGACGCGGCGGGTTCGAGGCGGTGGTGTTGGTGACCGTCATCGTCACCTCGGTGCCGCAGAGGCTGCACCGGAAACGTCGGCGGGTCTCCACCACGTCGTCCGGATCGACATCCGGTGGGGGATTGGCCACCGCCCGGATGACCGCCATCGAGGCGGTCCAGATGGCGGCCCCGATCGCCACGGCGATGATGATGTTGAGAAGTGTCATCCTTCAGTGGTCAGTGGTCAGTGGTCAGTGGTCAGTGGTCAGTGGTCAGTGGTCAGT
>WTGW01000050.1 GCA_011523395.1 Acidimicrobiia bacterium | reverse complement strand
ACCATCGGGTTGGTGATGGATTGTGATACCACCGGGGTGGAACCAGACTTCGCCCTGGTCAAGTTCAAGAAGCTGGCCGGCGGCGGCTACTTCAAGATCGCCAACCAGTCGATCGCCCCGTCGCTGCGGCGGCTCGGCTATGACAAGCACCAGATCCTCGACATCCTGGCCTACGTGGTGGGCACCTCATCGCTCGAGAACGCTCCGCACATCAACCACCGGAGCCTGGCGGCGAAGGGCTTCACGGCCGAGGACCTGGCCAGGATCGGGAAGGCCCTTCCCGGCGCGTTCGAACTGGAGAACGCCTTCAACGCCTTCACGCTGGGCGCCGACACATTGGAACGGCTCGGCTTCACCGAGGAGGAGTACGGAACCTTCGAGTTCAGACTGCTGCCGGCGCTCGGCTTCAGCAGGGAACAGATACGTGCTGCCAACGACTTCATCTGCGGCCGGCAGACCATCGAGGGAGCACCGCACCTGCGCGCCGAGCACCTGGCGGTGTTCGACTGCGCCAACCGCAACGGCCGATACGGGGAGCGGTTCATCCACCACACGGGCCACATCAAGATGATGGCCGCCGCCCAGCCGTTCATCTCGGGGGCCATCTCCAAGACGATCAACATGCCCAACGAGGTCACCGTCGAGGATGTGGCCGATGCCTACATGATGTCCTGGGAGTTGGGCGTCAAGGCGGTGGCCCTCTACCGCGACGGCTCCAAGGCTTCGCAGCCGCTGTCCGCCTCGTCTGACGACGGGGTGTCCGAGGAGGAGAGCGAGGAGGTCACCGAGGCGCTCCAGGCCGAGTCCGCCATGGCGTGGGGGATCTGGCCCGCCGGCACCTCACCCACCCAGGCCTACGCCCGGCAGCCACGTCCCCGCTTCCTGCTGCCGGCCCGCCGGACGGGGTGGACCCAGGAGGCTCGGGTCGGTGGGCACAAGGTGTTCCTCCGCACCGGGGAGTACGACGACGGGACGCTCGGCGAGATATTCATCGACCTGGCGAAGGAGGGCGCCACGCTCCGGGGCGTGCTGGCCAGCTTCGCGATCGCGGTGAGCAAGGGCCTCCAGTACGGCGTGCCGCTGGAGGAGTACGTGGACACCTTCGTGTACCAGACCTTCGAGCCCCGAGGCATCGTCGAGAAGCATCCGAACATCAAGATGGCCAACTCGATCGTGGACTACGTGTTCCGGGCCCTAGGGGTCGAGTACCTGCTCCGTGACGAACTCGCCCAGGTCCCTCCGGATCGATCGAGCAGCGACCTCCCCGAGCCCCCGAAGGGAATCGCCGCCGAGGCCGGTCGCCAGATGGAACTGTCGGAGGCGGTCAAGGAACAGGACATCGAGGCACAAGCGGCCGCGGCCAGGTTCGCGGACTCCGATGCGCCCGGCCCCATCCAGCAGCCCCTCAGCCTGGTGCCGGTGGGATCCGGCAACGGATCGGGCGCGGCAACCGGGATGACCCAAGAGTCCACCCTCTCGAGTGCCGGCCAGATGATCGGAGGCCTGATGGGAGACGCCCCGGTGTGCTCCTCGTGCGGCCACATGACCGTCCGCAACGGCGCCTGCTACGTCTGCCTGACCTGCGGAGACACCACCGGCTGCAGCTAGCCCTGACTCTTGAGGTCACCGGAGTCCGGCAGCTGCCCTGGGCTCGAACGGAAGACCTGGGCTGAAGCTACAGTTCGGGGAGTGAAGCCCGGCCTTCGCTACGGTTCGATGGTCCGGCTACACCGTTTGATCCATCTGACAACCACTCCCGATACACACGAGCACGGTCCGGCGAAGGCGCCGGGGACGGAAGGGACACGTAATGAGCGACACGACCCTGATCGATCTGACACCGATGGCGGCCGAGAAGGTGATCGAGTTGAGCGAGGGAGCACCGGAAAGGGCCTACCTGCATGTCTTCCCCGCCGGGCAAGGTTGCTGCCGGACCATGTACGGCCTGGCCTTCATGGCCGAAGCCGGGAACGACTTCGAGGTGTTCGAGGCCCACGGAGTGAAGATGGCCGTGGCGAACGAGACCCGCGAGGCCGTGAAGGGCGTGGCGATCGACTACGTGGAGACGCCCCAGGGCGAGGGCTTCACCGTCATGAACGCGAACCCGTCAGGCGCCGGCGGCGGCTGCGGGTGCCACGGATGAGGGCAGCCGGATCCGCTAGCGGAGGTGCTTGAGCCGGGCCGTAGTGGCGCCTCTCCCGAGTCGCGCATCCCTCTATGTCCGCCTGTCGCTACCGACCCCCGTCCGCGCTCGAGTTCGCCGTGGCTACAGTGCGAAGCCGAAGTCGCGGGCCGCGTCCATTAGACCCAGCTTGTCGTCATGGGCGCCGGTTCGCCTCCCGATGATCAGCGCGCAGTTGACCTCGTAACTCCCACCGGGGAACTCGCGACTCCGGCTGCCGGGGATGACGATCGCTCCGGCCGGGACCTCTCCCTTGTAGGTGACGGCGGGGTCCTGCGTCACATCGACGATGTGGGTCGAGGCGGTGATCGAGTTCTGGGCCGCTAGGACCGCACCCTCGCCGACGATCACCCCCTCCACGACGATGCAGCGGGAACCTATGAAGGCGTCGTCCTCGACGATCACCGGCCTCGCCCCGGGCGGTTCCAGCACGCCGCCGATGCCCACGCCGCCGGCCAGGTGCACCCGGCGACCGATCTGGGCGCCGCTACCGACGGTCGCCCACGTGTCCACCATGGTGCCGGTGCCTACGTAGGCGCCGATGTTGACGAAGCTGGGCATCATCACCACTCCCGGCTCGAGATGGCTCCCGTAGCGGGCGATGCCTCCGGCCACCACCCGGTTGCCACGGCCCTCGTAGTCGTGCTTCAGGGGTATCTTGTCGTAGAACTCGAGCGGACCGGCGCGCAGGGTCTCCATCTCAGGAACCCGGAAGTAGAGGTTGATGGCCTGCTGTATCCAGGCGTGGACGATCCAATCGCCGTTCACCTTCTCCGCCAGCCGGATCTCGCCCCTGTCCAGCAACTCCACGGTCTGCTCGACCGCCGACACCTCGTGGTCCTCCATCGCCCCTGGATGCTCAGCAGCCGCGGTGATGACCCTCTCGAGATCCGTGGTTGTCATGGTCATCGACACTCCTTCCGGTGAGTTCTGCCCGGGCGCAGGTACGGTCCCGGAGTGACGCCAATAGAGGTACCGTCGCCCAACAGACCGTTGACAATAATCCCATGTCGGCTGACCGCAACAAACCCGCCCGACGGGTACGTCCCTCCTTCTATGACTCACTCCATGCACCTCACCTCACCGTGCCGGACGCGGCCCGGTGGCAAGTCGATTCCTTGCTGCGCAAAGGCGAAGCTCATGCATGGTGATCGGTTATCGTGTTGTGTTGGATAAGCGCTACCGGCCGTGGAAACCATGACATTCATCGATAAGTGGCAACCGATTCAGCCTGTGGATGCCCAGGTGGAGGTGAGACTACGGAGTGACCTGGCAGCCGTGGACGCCCTGCAGAACTTGTGGGTGGACTTCACTTCTTCACTGGCCCTGACCGATCGCAACACGCTCAGGCGCCGGACGCTGCGCAAACACGCCATCGAGACCGGCATCCTGGAACGCTTGTACGACATCGAATGGGGGCTCACCGAGACGCTGGTAGCCGAAGGACTGACCATGGAGGCCGTCGCACGGGCCGGTGGGGAACTCCCTCCGGGCGTCCTGCCCATGCTGGAGGCACAACTCAAGGGCCTCGAGTTGGTCACCGAATACGTGCGAGAGGACCTGCCGCTGACCACTTCTTTCGTCAAGGAGCTACACGCTCTCATTACCCGGGCTCAAACGCACTACGACGCCACCGATACCCAGGGGCGGCAGTTCCGAGCTGAGTTGGCTCACGGGACCTACAAGGCGTGGCCCAACAACGTCCGGCGTTCGGACGGCTCGATGCTGGAGTTCGCTCCTCCCGAGCAGGTCGCCGGAGAGATAGAGCGCCTGGTCGAGTTCTACAACGGCATGGACCGGATCCATCCGGTGATCTCAGCCGCCTGGTTGCACCACCGGTTCGTCCAGATCCACCCCTTCCAGGACGGTAACGGCCGGGTCGCGAGAGCCTTAACCCTGATCTCTCTAGAGCGAGAGAAGTACCCACCGATGGTTGTGGACAGGGATAGCCGGGACCGGTACCTGCAAGCCTTGGACGAGGCCAACGCTGGAAACCTGGTCTCCCTGGGCAAGCTATTCACCAAGCTGGTGATGCGCTCCATCCGCCGCGAGCTTGAGGAACCCATCCCCGAGCCGCAGGCGCAGACTGCTCGGGAGGTCGCACGTGCTTTCGCCCGATCCCTGGAACGAAGAGAGAAAGAGGAGACCGAGCGGAGGGAACTCGCGGTCCAGATACGCGCAGATCAGATCCATAGCCAACTCAGCGTCTGGTTCGACAACACGAGTAGCGACCTGAGGGAGGACTTTGCCGAGGCGGGACGCAGGGTACAGACATGGACCGACGCCGCTAATCCAGACGATCCGGCCCGGTCTCCCAACGCTTCTCCCCCCTCCACGTGGTGGCACCACCAGATCGTCCGAACTGCGAAGCGGGCGGAGCACTTCGCGGTCATGTCCGCCGACCGCTGGTGGGCGCTACTGGGAGTGGCCGTCAACGGGCATCGGCTGCGATTTGTGGCGTCCATCCATCACGTGGGAAGCGTTCGGACCGGGATCATGGCCATCACCACCTTCGGGGACATAGAGGTAGCGGACCAGGAATACCCAGGACACGAGAGGGCATTCATAGCCACCTCGCCGGATGCCTTCACCTTCTCGCATGACGAAGAAGTGGAGGACCGAACCCTCGAACTCTACGAATGGCTCGATCAATCGCTGGCGGTGGCGCTGCAGAGATTCATGCACCGAACGCTGGGCCGCTGATTCTCGACTGGCGCAGAAGGCGGACCCAACGTCTGCTGGCTAATCGTTTGGGTTGTGCCTCAGGTCCTGTGAACGGACCGGCCTCGAGTCCGCCGGGGTCGACCGTCCGGATCGGCGACCGCGTATCCAGCGCCTGATCCACCAGTAGGCGGCGCCGATCACAACCACGACGGGGATGAAGGGCAGCAACAGGCCGACGGTGGCCACGATGTACGCGAGGGCTCGCAGCAGACCCCGGTAGCCGGTGATGACCGAGTCGATGAAGGACGGCGGTCCCTCCTCCTCGTCTACCACGACGAAAGTGATCGCATCGTTGGTCACCATTTCCAACGGGACGCCATCATCGGGAACCGGCGTGCCGGAGACCTGGAACCCCACCTCGACGCCGCCCCTGGTCGCCACCCGGCCGGCGATCCGCCCTTCGCGTATGTCCACGTGCAACACTGCGCTGAGCAGCTCTCCCGGCTCGATCCTGTCGAAGCTTCCCGACACCAACTGGAATGACCGCGGGTCGGTGCGGCTGTCCTGGGCACGTATGCGCAGGGCCTCCGACGTCACCTCCACGTCGGTGAGGGCGACCTCGCCGGTGTTCTCGACCTGGAGGCAGAAATAGGCGTCGTCATCGGGCGAAGCCACGAGGACCTCCTCACCCAGGCAGGGATCCTCGTCGGAGTCGGAAACCCATGCGTCCACGTCGATGCCGGTCTCCGGGACCGGTTCATGGAGTTGGAGTATGGCCATCTCGATGGTGGCCAGGCTGACCAGGTCGGTCAGCGTGCGCAGGCGCCCGCGCAGGGTCTCCAGATCGGTCTCCCTCTGGACGAGCTCCCGCTCGATCAGGGCCACGTTCTCGAGGTCGGGAGCCTCCTGCAACAGGTCCCGGAGCCGCAGGACGCTCGCCTCGGCGGTGGCGATGCGGCTCCTGAAGTCGACGATCCGCTCGGTCACGTCGTCGGCTGTGATCCGCTTGTCGATGAGCTCGCCCACGCCGGACAGCCTGTCCAGGACCGGCATGAAGTCCGTAGGCATGACCTTGAAGGTCAGGTGAGATTCGGGCTCGGGACTGCTGCTGACCTGCTGGCCGAAGAGGAACCCGCCCGATCCCTGCACGATGGTGACAGCTTCACGGGCGGCCGCCTCGACATCCGGGGCCCGCACCGAGACGGTTCCCCGGTAGATGACGTCACGCCCGAGATCGGCCGGTGTCGCCACCGGCAATCCGGCCGATACGTCGAGGGAGGACTCCCCGTCTGCGGCTTCCTCCATGTCGGCGGAGGCCTCCTTGACCACCGCCATCATCGCGGTGGTGGTCACCATGGCTTCGTCCGAAGGCCTGTCCGGGACCACGGTGGCCGCCGCCATCATCTCGGACTCTTCGCCGGAATCCTCCCCGCCACACGCACCCGCCAGCAGCAGGACGAGGACGATCGGGCCGTAGAGGAGTCGGGACCACACCCGGCCACTACCAGCGTCCTCCCTACGGTGACGGTCCCTACCAACTGCCATGGCAAGCACTCTATCCGTCAGCTAACGCTAGGCGCGGGACCAGGATGGCCCGAGAGTCCTACCGGCGGCATATGATCCTGCCCTGACAATCCGCCGCTCCCGACTCCATCAGAGCCGGGCGCGATCTCCGACGTCCCGTAAGAAAGCAACGACATGCGTATTACCGCACCTGTTCTCGTGAAGGCGCGCCAGCCCATGCAGATGCTCGAGTTGGACCTCGACGATCCCCGGGACGGTGAGGTCCGGGTCAAGATGACCGCCAGCGGGGTGTGCCACAGCTGCCTGCTCACCGCCGATGGCACCCATTCCGGCGCACCGACCCCGATCGTGCTCGGTGACGAAGGCTCCGGCATCGTCGACGCGGTGGGCCCGGGATGCCGCACGCTGGCGCCGGGGGACCACGTGGTCATCTCCTGGGCGCCCGGCTGCCTGACCTGCCGACCGTGCCGTCTGGGTTATCCCGCCCTCTGCCTCAACGAGCCGCCGTTCGGCCGCATGTCCGATGGAACAACCCGCTTCAAGTACCGGGGCACGGATGTCTACCACTACGGTCCGGCCACCTACGGCCCCTACATCGTGGTGCCCGAGGAAGGGGCCGTGAGCATCCGGAAGGACTTCCCGCTCGACCTGGCGGCGCTGATCGGATGCTCGGTCACCACCGGCTTCGGGGCGGTGGTCAATACAGCCCGCGTCAAGGAGGGCCAGGGCGTGGCGGTCCTGGGATGCGGGGGCATCGGCCTCAACGCGGTCCAGGCTGCCGCCCTCGCCGGCGCCGACCCGATCATCGGTGTCGACGTCATCGACTCCAAGCTGGACTTCGCCCGGGAGTTCGGCGCCACCCACACGGTCAACTCGGCGAAGGAGGAACTGGTCGACCGGGTCATGGGACTGACCGGTCACGGAGTGGACGCGTGCATTGTCGCGGTCGGAAGCACCGAGGCCATGGAACAGGGCCTCCGCATCCTGGCCCCGCAGGGAGTCGAGGTGGTGATCGGCCTGACCGGCGTTGACGAGACCTTCGCAGTGAACCCCATGCATCTCATCGCGGGAGAGCGCCGGGTCCGGGGCTCCAACTACGGCAGCAGCAACCCCGCCGTGGAGTTCCCGAGGATGGTCGAGTTGGCCATGGCGGGCAGGCTGAGGATCGGGGATCTGATCACCCGGCGATACGACCCCGACCAGGCCGACGAGGCCTTCCGCGCCCTCGCAGCCGGTGAACAGGCCCGCGGCCTGATCGTCTTCTAACGTCCTGGTCTGCTGCCCGCCCGCCGAGCCTGAAAGAACGCGAAAATCGCGGCCGGCGGGCTCCGCCCGGCGGGCCCTCCCCCTCCGCCACCACCTTGGAGTCGAGCGCGTTCCGTCCATCCCGGGCCGGGACTGCTCGACGGTCTGACCGTCGCATGATCCGGCCGGCGTCCCAACCGGACCAATGGTATTTGCGGTTACCTAACACCATAGAACGTGGGTGTGACACGTTCCGGGGCACAAGTGAGCCGCTCCAACGCCAACCTGGTGTAGAACCGCCCGGTCCGGCACGAATCTGCGGACAACGCTGGCTGGGCACCGCAGCCCTGCATTCTCACCAGATCCGAGGCCCCGGGTTACGGAACCGTCGGCAACCCGGTACAGAACGTTCGAAGTCCCGTCAGGTGTCTGAGCGACGGCCCGCCCAGCGGGGATCGTTGTGGTCGACCGGGTCGTCGACCATCTCGATGTGGAGACGGTCGCCCTCGTAACGATTGGCGGCCAGGACTTCCTCGTCGAGCTCCACTCCCAAGCCGGGGGTGGTCGGAACGACGGTGCATCCGTTCTCGAACCGGAGCGGGGTCTTGAGAAGCTCGGCGTGGAACCCTCCCCAGTCCTCGATTGCCTCCAGGATCAGGAAGTTGGGAGAGCAGGCGGCCAGCTGCAGGTTGGCCGCGGCCACTATCGGCCCGCAGTAGCAATGGGGCGCGATCTGGGCGCCATGGACCTCCGCTATGGCGGCGATCTTCTTGCCTTCCAGCAGCCCGCCGCACCGCCCCAGATCGGGCTGGACGATGTCAACCGCCGACGCGGCCAGAAGGCGGGCGAACTCCACCTTGCCGGTAAGCCGCTCCCCGGCGGCAATGGGTATCGAGGTGTGCCGGCGGACCATGGCCATGCCCTCGACATCGTCCGGCGGGACCGGCTCCTCGAACCACAGCGGATCGTAGGGCTCCAGCCGGGCCGCCAGCCGGATCGCGCCGGCGGGCGTGAACTGCCCGTGGGTGCCGAACAGGATGTCGGCATCCGTCCCCACCGCCTCGCGAATGGCCGAGCAGAACCGCGCCGAGAGCTCGATCCGCTCCAGGAGGGGCTGGTACCCGCCCATGGAGGAGTAGGGACCGGCCGGGTCGAACTTGAGAGCGGTGAAGCCATTCGCCACGTACGCGGCCGCCCGGCGGGCCGCCAGTTCGGGATCCCGGTACACGGCATCGCCCTCGACACCCGGTTCGTCGTAGATGTAGGTGTAGGAACGCACCGCATCCCTCACCCGGCCGCCGAGCAGCGCGTGGACTGGCTTGTCCACGGCCTTGCCGATGATGTCCCAGCAGGCCATCTCCAGGGCGCTGATAGCACCACCCAGGGTCACGTCGGGTCTAGCGGTGAACCCCCGCCCGTAGGCGCTCCGGCAGAAGCGCTCGACCAGGAACGGGTCCCGGCCGATCAGCAACGCCCCGGCCAGGTCCTCCAGCATGGCCTCCACCACCGGCGGTCGGAAGGTGGCCCCGTAGTGCTCGCCATACCCGACGATCCCGTCATCGGTGGTGAGCTTCACGAAGACAAAGTAGGGACCGCCGAGATCCGGTCTCGGGTTGGCCACCACGAAGGTCTCGATGTCGGCGATCCTCATGCGATCAGGCTCTCGTCGGTGATGATCACGTTGCGCAGGGCATCACCGCTGCGCAACGACCCAAGGGCCTCCTCGATCTCCGAGAGTGCGTAGCGGGCGGTGATGAGGCCATCCAGCTCCAGGCGACCCTCCCCGTAGAGGGCGACCAGCGCCGGAATATCCCGGGCAGGCTTGGCAGAACCCATCTTCGAGCCGAGTATCCGCCGGCCTGTACTCGCCACCGTAACCGGGTCCAAGCTAACCCTCGCCCCGCTCCGCGGCATGCCCACCAGCACCAGCGTCCCCATCCTCGCCAGCAGACCGAGTCCCGTCTCGATCGCTGACACGGCCGCCGTGGCCACGAACACGTAGTCCGCCATCTCGCCCTTCGTCATTGCCCGGACCTCTTCCGGCACATCCTCACCGACCGCGACCGTGGCGCTTGCGCCGAACCGGAGGGCCGCATCCAGCCGGCGCTGATCCGGGTCGACCGCGATCACCTCCGCCGCTCCGGCGAGCCGGGCGCCCTGCACCACGTTGAGGCCAACGCCGCCGGCGCCGAGCACCACCACGAAGGATCCCGCAGCGACCCGGGCGGTGTTGCGGACCGCCCCCACGCCCGTTAGAACAGCGCAGGACAGCAGCGCCGCCACGTCCAGGTCGATCCCGGGACCCACCCGGAACACCTGGGATCGGTGGACGGTCACCGCCTCGGCGAACGCCGCCACGCCCAGACCCTGCCAGATCTCCGACCCGTACGCGTCGCGCAGGGGACCGCGCTCGTCCAGCGCGAACCGGCCCGAACAGCCCACCGGCGCCCCCGCTCGGCACTTACGGCAGGATCCGCAACTCCTGATCAGCGTCACGACCACCCGGTCCCCCACCGCCAGGTCGGTCACTCCCGGTCCGATCCGATCGACTGTCCCCGCCGCCTCATGACCGAACACCGCAGGACTCGGAGACTCCCAATGGCCGTCCACGTAGGCGAGGTCGCTGCCGCAGATCGCTGTAGCCGCCACCCGAACACCCACCTCGCCGGACGCCGGATCGGCCAGCCACACATCTTCGAGGCTCAGCGGTGATCGAGGTTCCCTCCACACCGCGGCCCTGACCGTGGTGCCGGAGGTCCGGGATGTGCTACTCACGTTCGTCATCGACCTCGGTCCTGATCCTCGCCGGCAATTGTCGCACCTGTATGGCACCTTGATACGCTACGAGGCGGCCATATCACTACGAATGCCGGGCCGGGAGGTACGTTCCCATGGTGACGGTGGACTGCCACCTGCATCTGACCGATTCCGCTGAGCAGGCGCCGATCTGGTGGATGGAAGAGCTCTACCGACCCTACGGCGGCCAGTACATCTGGACGGACGGGGAGGCGATCGTCGGCATCCTCGACCGGGCCGGGGTCGACCTGGGGATGGTGCAGGGCTCCGACATACGCCGCACCACCTACCACCCCGACTTCCCCGACCAGCGCCACGTGTTCGTACCCAACGACTACACGGCGGAACAGGTGTCCCTCTTCCCCGAGCGCCTGATCGGCGTGGCCAACATCGACCCGCTGCGGGACGTGCAGGCCGGGGTCATCGAGCAGCGTCGCTGCGTTGAGGAATACGGTTTCAGATCCTCGAAGTTCCTGCCCACCTACCAGAACTACTATATAGACGACCCCGCCGTGGCGCCCATGCTGGAGAGTTGCCTGGAACTCGACATCGTGGCCCACGTGAACACCGGTTACTCGCCGACCATCACCGCCGCGCTCCGGTACGGCCAACCGGAACGGCTGGACCGGATCGGCATCCGGTACCGCGACCTCCGCGTGCTGGTCTACATCAACTTCCCCTACGTGGACGAGGGCATCGCGGTGGTGGCCCGCCACCCCAACTTCCACGCCGACATCGCCTACTTCATGGGCGCCGGGCCGGGGCAGCTCTTCGACGCCCTCGACAAGCTCCGGGGTCTCGGCGCACTCGGCCGGGTCGTGTACGGCTCGGACAACAACGACAAGGACCGCACCGGCGGCAGCCAGAAGATCGGGACCCACCTCCTCGGCGAGTTGAACGAAGTGGCAGCTCGCACCGGCCGCGAACCCTTCACCCCCGCGGACATCGACGGCATCGTGAGCGGGAACGCCCGGCGCCTGTACAAGCTGGACTGACCGGATGCCTACCGTCGACGTGCTGCTGTACCTCACCGAGACGTCCCGCCACGCTCCCGTCTGGTGGATGGAGGAGCTGTACCGTCCCTACGGCGGGGAGTACGTGTGGACCGACGGCGCGGCCCTGGTGAACCTCCTGGACCGGGCCGGAATCGACGTGGGCCTGGCTCACGGATCGGACCTGCGCCGCACCACGTTCCATCCGGACAACCCGGACCGCCACGAGGTGTACGTGCCCAACGACTACACCGCGGCCCAGTGTGCGGCCCATCCGGGACGCCTGTACGGCGTGGCGTGCGTGGACCCGCTCCGCGACGTGCGGGCGGCCACCGAGGAGATCGACCGGTGCGTCACCGAGTTCGGCTTCCGCATGATGAAGCTCCTGCCGACGTACCACCACCATGATCCCGCCGACCCGAGACTTGCGCCCGTCTACGAGAAGTGTCTCGAGCTCGACCTCCCGATCCACACCCACACCGGATTCACCCCGATCATCAACGCTCCCATGCCCCACGCCCGTCCGGTCCTCCTCGACGAGCTCGGGATCCGCTACCGGGAGCTCAAGGTGGTCGTCTACCTGGCCTTCCCCTACGTGGACGAGGGCATCGCGGTGGTGGCCCGCCACCCGAACTTCTACGCCGACCTGTCCTACTACGCGGGGGGCGATCCCAGCGATCTGTACCGGGTGCTGAACCAGCTCAGGAGCCTCGGCGCGCTGGACCGGGCGGTCTACGGGTCTGACAACAACGACAAGCAGAAGTCCGGCCCCGGCGGGGTGGCCTCCGACATCTTCCGCGCGGTCAACCGGGTGGCCGCCGAGGTGGGCGGTCCCGAGCTGTCGGACGAGGAGATGGAGGCCATCATGGGCGGCACGGCCTCCCGACTCCTCAAGATCCCGGACCGCGCAGCAGGCGCCGGCGGAACGGCCGCCAAGTAGGAGGTTCCCTCAGATGAACGAGACAAGCCGAGATTGCGATCTCCTCCTGAAGGGAGGGTCGGTGGTGACCGTCGACGACGAGCGGCGGGTGATCGAGCCCGGGTCGGTGGCGGTGTCGGGCAACCGGATCGTGGCGGTGGGCCCGGACGAGGACCTGGCCGGGTACCGGGCGGGCCGTACCATCGATTGCTCCGGGCATGCCGTCCTGCCGGGGTTGGTCGACACCCACGACCACCTGTTCCAGGGTCTGGCCCGCGGGCTGGGCGAGGGAATGCCACTGTGGACCTGGCTGACCGATTTCATGTGGCCGTTCTCGATCTCGATCAACCTGGAGGAGGGCCGGATAGGAGCCAAGCTGGGAGCGGTGGAAGCCCTCAAGGCCGGTACCACCACCGTGGTCGACAACCACTACGCACCGTCCGATCTCGACACCACCCTGGCCGTGGCCGGCGCCATCCACGAGGTGGGGCTGCGAGGGGCCGTGGCCCGCGGCATCGTCGGCGAGGCGACCGACATAGCCCGCCGATTCAACCTGGCCGGCGAGCTGTTCTCCTACTCCAACGACGAGGAGATCGAGATCACAGCCGCCGCGATGGAGCAGTACCCGGCCGGTGAGCGGGTGCAGGTCTGGCCGGCCCCCCTCAACATCATCTACAACGACCAGGACCTGGTACGGCGGAGCGTGGCCCTGGCTCGGGAGGCCGGTGTCGGCTGGCACACCCACTGCTCGGAACGCCTGGAGGACCCGCCCACCTACCTGGAGGAATACGGTATCCGCCCGGTCGAGTGGCTCTACCAGGAGGGCCTACTCGGCCCGGAGGCGACCATCGCCCACGGGATCTACCTCGACGACGCCGAGATCGACCATGTGGGCGAGACCGGCACGGGTATCGCCTACTGTCCGATCTCCCACCAGTACATCGCCCTCGGGGTGATGCGGCTCAGGGACCTGCGAGCCTCAGGCGCACCGATCGGTCTCGGCACCGACGGTCCGTGCTGTAACCACCGCCAGGACATGTTCGAGGTGATGAAGCAGGCCATCCTCCTCCAGCGGGTCCACACCCTGGAGCCGACCATCAGCAACGGCGAGGAGGCCCTGGAGATGGCGACGAGGGAGGGCGCCCGTTACGCCAACATCGACGCCGGTGAGCTGGCGCCCGGAAAGCTGGCCGACATCATCGTCGTGAACATGAAGAGCCCCCACCTGACCCCCTGGCACCGGACGGTCTCCGCCCTCACCTACTGCGTCCGGGGATCGGACGTGGTCCATTCCATAATCGACGGGAACCTGGCGCTCGAGAACGGGCGCTGCACGATGGTCGACGAGGAGGAGGTCATGCGCGAGGCGCAGGCGCGCGCCGAGGACCTGATCGACCGGGCGGGGCTGCATGGACTGCTCACACCGTGGAGGCGTTAGCAGCGGGGCTAGGGGGCTGACAGGCTCCGCTGCGGAACATGTCAGCCTTGTGTACATCACACCGTCGAAAACAGCCGCAAAATGACGGCCAGCTGTACATTTGATTCGGGACGGGGCATCCAGGCGCTCACGCCTAGAAGCTGATAGGCCTCAGGCATTTCCTTATCGAGGACGGTACCCACAGCCCACCCGCATCCCTCATCCACCTGTTCATCGGGGTTGGTGAGTCAGCGACGCGACGAGTCAGTCTCTGTAGACAGCGACCCACTTGATGATCTCGTCCACGTCGGCGGAGAGCTCCATCAGGCCTACGTGCTCATCGTAGAGCTCGCCGTCCATCTGCTCCTTTATCTCCGGCTCCAACACGTGATATACAGGGAGTCCCAACGGGACTCCGGCCAACGGACCCGCCCAGGTCGGATCGCCTCTGGTCACCGTCTCCGCGAAGAGACCGGCGCTGTTGGCGTCCGGTTGCCCCAGCAGCACGACCATACCGTCGGTGCCGGAGGTCTCGGCCAGGCGATTCACGTTCGCCTGATCCTCCAGGTCCATCGCGCCCCCAGCCGTTCAGACGAAGCACTGGGTGACGCTGAACACCACGTCGGCGCCGGCCGACTCGGCTAGGAGCTTGAGGCTGGGCCCGGTGACGCCTTCCCGCTCACCGATGGCCACCACCCTCCTACCGTTCAGATCCATGCGCGCTCCTCTCCTGCTTTGACACGTGGGGCCTTGGCCGCCGGGGTCACGCATCCGGTGACGACGTGATCGCGGCGGGCTGTAGCGAGTCTATCGCCCAGCCCATCCGGCACAGGAGGGGCAGGTCGTTGCCGGATCGGCCGCGGCTACATCCCGAAAACGGGAGAGTCCGGCGCCTCGGGCGGGGACCCAGGGTCGACCCGACGGTCCCGCCAGAGTTGGTTCAAGGATGATGATGCCCTGCTCACTACCGTTGGCGTCGTGCGGCCGCCGGCCGCTCGACGATGAAGGAAACCCCGTCGACCAACTGTGTCATCCTGCCCAGGAACAGACTCCCCTTGGCCACGATCATGGCCCGGTCGAGGCTGCCGCGGCGCATGGACTCCAGGGCGTGTCCGAGGTAGGGAACCCCGGCCGGGATGTGTCCCTGGGTCGGGGCGAACCCGGGCATGCCCCGCTCGGCCACGAAGCCGTCCATGTCCCCTCTCCCGATCTCGCGCCGCAGCACCGCCATCGCCGCCAGAGTCCGGTAGTTCACTCTCGGCACGTCGCCGCTCCCGCCGGGCTCCGTGATCTCCGGATTGTGCATCTCCACCGCATACTTGTCGATGTCGGTCATGCTGAGGCCGGCCCTCACGAGCGGCTCCACCACCAGCGACTCGTACACCGCCTTCGGGGAGGAGCCGGCTCCTATCGGATGCTTGCCGGCGAGGTCGAGCCGCAACTCCATCCCGTCGCCGTCGGCACCGGACGGACCGACCAGGAAGGCCATGGAAGCCAGGCAGTCCTCCATCACGGGCACCCCGTTGCGCAGGTGGGCGCCGAACTTCATGCCGAGCTTGGCCTGCGAACCACCGCCGAGCACCACTACGTATTTGTGAACACCAGCCGCCACCATCGCGCCGGCCGCGACCAGCGCGTGGACCGGCGCCGAGCAGAAGGCCTTGATGTCCGAACCGGTGGCGTTCAAGCAGCCGACCACCTCGCCGACCGCCTTCGACAGGCTGCCGCCACCCCGCTGGTACCGGTCCCCCACCGCCTCCTCGCCGCAGTTGAGCAGGTAGTCGATGTCACCGGCCTCGAGGCGGCTTCTCCTGAGGAGATCGGAGACGGCCAGGACCGCGGTCGCCTTGCTGGCCAGGTTCTCCAGCAGCACCGATGCGGCCAGCGACTCGTCCTGGTCGTGAGCGGTGCGGATGAACCCGGCCAGGCGCCCGTCGTGGAAGAGGTCGAGACCGTCACTCTCCTCCGCGACGGTCCGCAGCTCGGCCGGGTCGACACCCGTGATGCGGTCCCTCCGATGGTCGAAGTCGACCAGATCGGCGCCGGCGTGCTCGGCCAGCTCCCCGTCGATGGTGAGCAGGTCGAAGTCATCGCACAGCTTCATGAGCCCGTACAGGGCAGGCTGGGTGACCATGCGCCCGAAGGCCCCGGCGGGCCCTGCCGAGCCGATCCTGTTCTCGTACCAGGGACGAGGGATGGACGCCAGGTCCTCCGGTGCGAGATTGCCGATGAACACCTGGTTCGGCGGGTACGCCACCACTTCGTCCCAAGGTCGAAGGGACCCATTGATCCGGGCCAGTAGCGATGGGTCCCGACCGATCTCACGCACCGGCTTCGACCCGTACCTGACCAGATCGGGAGCATGGGCCAAGGCGTATGAGGCATTGAGGATGGCGGGCGTCGAGCTCAAAGGGCGGTCTCCAGGTTCGCTGCTCGGAGATTGCTCGGCCGAAGCAGGGTAACCGTAGCCTGACCGCTGCGGCCATCAGGAGATCAGGAGCGGGTGGGTAGTCTCTCCTCGCCCGGGACAGGAGCGTTCCAGGCGTTCACCATGGAGAAGACCCCGCTTGGCCCGCCGTTACCCGACCACAACGCTACGTGGAGACGGCCTAGGCATCCCGCTGCTGGCCATGGCAACCAGCATCTTCATCATGAGTACCGGCCTGGTGGCCATCAAGGCGACCAGCCTCGGCGGGCTCCAGTTCTCTCTCTGGCGACTCTGGATCGGCGTGGCGGCGCTGGGCCTCGTGGTCGTCTGGAGACTCGCCGCCAGACCCGAGGCGCGCCCGTCACTCTCCTCCCTGCGCTGGGCGATCCTGCCGGGTCTGCTGGTGGCCTTCGCCCAGCCGGCTTTCGTCGTGTCAGCCAAGCTCACCTCGGTCACGGATGTAGCGCTGCTGACCTCCGTGACGCCCCTGATCGTGAGCGTGATCGCCGTCCCGATGCTGGGGGAACGCCCCGGCGCCCGGTTCCGGCTGTGGGTCGTGGTGGCGGTCCTCGGCGCCGGGTTGGTGGCCTACGGGGGATCCACCGGCCTCGGAGGCGATCCGCTCGGGATGGCCCTGGCATGCTCGGGGGTGGTTTGCTGGGCGTTCTACCTGGTGATCCTGAAGATCTCCAGGGCCCACATGGACGCCATCGTGCTGCTGTGGGCCATCCTCGCGATCGCAGCGATCGGCGTGACCCTGTTCATGGCGCTCACCGGCCGGGATCCCGGCTCGGTGACCACCCGTGACTGGCTGCTGATCGTTTACGTAGCGGTGATACCCGGAGGGGTCGGCTTGGCGCTGATGACCTGGGCCTACCGCTGGCTACCTGCCAACATCCCACCGCTCATGCAACGAGCCGAACCGGTCCTGTCCAGCGCCCAGGCGCACTGGCTGCTCTCCGAGCCCGTGACCGCCCTGCACTTCGTGGGCGGCGGCATCGCGATAGCCGGCGTGGTGGGAGCGGTCTTGGATCGCTCCGGCCGCCGCCTCCTCGCCGACGCGCAGAGCAAGTCCGACTCGACCCGGATTGCATGAAATCGCCACTCCCGGCTTTGACCGGCAGATGCCTGTCTTTCGAGCTCGCGGCCTGCGGAGACCGCCCGGCGAGACAGGATCGTCAAGTGACCGAAGGCACGACTTCGTAGCCGGGCTGCTCGGGCTCGGTGTCGACTATCTCCTCGGGGAAGCCCGGGGCCCTCAAGTCCACACCACAGGCGTCCTCCAAGAACCGGACGATTCCGGGTGACCAGGCTCTTGACCCGTAGACCTGCTCGCCCCGGCGGAAGATGTCCAGCACCAGGGGGGAGATCTCCAAGGGCGTGTCCTGCTGGTCAGCCAACTGCTGGAACAACGACATGTCCTTCACCACCAGGTCCATCGTGAAGTTGATGTTGTAGCTCCCGTTGAGGATCACCTGGGATTCGGTCTCGTGGACGAACGAGTTGCCCGAACTGATCCGGATCGCCTCGTAGGCGGTGTTCAGGTCCATACCGGACCGGCGGGCCACCATCAGAGCCTCGCCCAGGGCCACCAGATGCACCGAGGCCAGGTAGTTGGTGACCACCTTCAAGACCGAGGCCGATCCGAGTCCCCCCACGTGGAGTATCCGGCGGCCCATGGTGGTCAGCACCGGCAGCGCCCGCTCGAAGTCCTCCCGCTCGGCGCCCACGAAGATGGAGATGTTGCCGGTCGCCGCCCGGTGGCATCCTCCCGACACCGGGCCGTCCATGGGGCGGGCGCCCCTTCCCGCGACCAGCTCTCCGAGACGCCGCACCTCGGCCTCGTCGGTGGTGCTCATCTCGAGCCAGATCGTGCCGTTGCCCAGACCGTCCAACACCCCGTCCGGGCCTTCCATCACCGACCGCACCGCGGCGGGAGACGGCAGGCAGGTGATGACGAGATCGCAAGCCTCGGCAAGTTCCCGGTTCGTGTCCGCCCACCCGGCCCCGCTGTCGAGCAACGGCTGGGCTGCCGTCCGATCCAGGTCGCGGACCACCATCTCGAACCCGTTTCTCAACAGGCTCTTCGACAGCTTGGAGCCCACGTTGCCCAGACCGATGAAACCGACCTTCATTGTGCGACCTCCCGCTGGTCCCGAATCGATGGCAGCATGTCGACCTCCGGTGTCCCGAGTGGGTGAAAGAACGCGAAAATCGCGGCGAGCGGGCTCCGCCCGCCGGGCCCTCCCC
>WTGW01000212.1 GCA_011523395.1 Acidimicrobiia bacterium | reverse complement strand
GACTCGTCGTAGGCGAAGTCCTCGAGCAGGGCGCCCCCGATGCCCTGGGCGGCGCCGCCGGCGATCTGGCCGTTGACCAGTTCCGGGTTGACCGCCTTGCCGACCTCGTAGCACACCACGAGCCGTCCCACCTCGACCAGGCCGGAGTCGGGATCCACTCGGACGACCGCGGCGTGGACGCCGTAGGGATAGACCATGTGGTCCGCCCGGAACCAGCCCTCGGCGGTGAGGCCGGGATCGCTGCCGGTCAGGCCGGGACGGAGCCTCTGCGCCACCTCACCCAGGGTGACGGCCGGCCCGCCCGCCGAGCCCCGGACGAACACCCGGCCGCGGTCGATGGTGAGGTCACCCGGATCCGCCTCCAGCACCGAGGCCGCCACCTCCAGGGCCTTGCGCCGCACGCGGCGGGCAGCGATCAAGGTGGCGGAGCCGGACATGACGGTGACCCGGCTGGCGAAGGCGCCCATCCCGTAGGCGAGGTCATCGGTCTGGCCGTGACGCACCCGGACCGATCCGATTCCCACACCCAGAGTGTCGGCGCACACCTGCGCCAGCACCGTCTCGACACCCTGGCCGATCGAGGCCACGCCGGTGATCACCAGCACGTGCCCCGCCTCGTCCACGGTGACCTTGACCCCGTCGAACGGACCGAGGCCGCTCTTCTCCACGAAGAAGCCCATGCCGAGGCCCACCGACTCGCCATCCGACCGCCTCCGCGAGAGATCGGCGGTCAGATGCTCGTAGTCCAGGTACTCGAGGGTGCGATCCAGGAGACCCGGGTAGTCGCCGGAGTCGTAGGTCAGCTCGGTACCGAGGGCGGTGATCCCCCGCTTGAAGGGCATACGCTCCGGCAGGACCAGGTTGCGGCGGCGAACCTCGGCCGGGTCGAGACCGAGCCGGTGGGCTATGACGTCGATCAGGCGCTCGCGGATGAAGGTGCTCTCGTACCGGCCGGGGGCCCGGTAGGTGCCGCACGGGGTCTTGTTGCTGAGCATCACATGGCCGCGGCTCCGGTACGCGGGCCAGGCGTACGGTCCAGGGAGCATGGAGGTGGTCAGCTCCGTGACCGTCACCTGATGGGTCCGCAGGTAGGCCCCCTGGTCCACCCAGAACTCGTCGACCACACCCCTGATCCCTCCGTCGGGTTCCACCGCCGCCCTTATCCGATGGACCTGATCGCGGGAGTGGTTGGCGGCCAGCATGTGCTCCCGGCGATCCTCCACCCAGCGGATGGGACGCCCCAGCCGGAGGGCGGCCAGGCACACCAGCACGTCCTCGGGATAGAGCTCTCCCCTGATCCCGAACCCCCCTCCCACATGACCCTCCCGGAGAACGACGGCGCCGAGCGGCAGGCCGAGCATGGAGGCGATGGCGGCCCGGTTGTGGTGGGGTACCTTGGCGGCGCCGAACATCTCCAGCACCGACCTCGTCGCGTCATAGTGAGCCAGCGCTCCCCTGGTCTCCATGGGCACGCCGGAGTGCCTCCCCACCGCCAGTTCCATCTCCACCACGACCGGAGCGTCCGCGAACGCTTCCTCGAGGTCCCCGTAGGCCTTCTCCACCACCGTCGTCTCGATGGCCCCGGGTCCCGCCGCCACCGGATCCACCACCGGATCGAGCTCGTCGATACCGGCGAAGACCAGCTCGGCGGCGTCCTCGGCCAGGTAGGGGTCTTCGGCCAGCACGATCGCGACCGGCTCCCCCACGTAGCGGACGTGGTCGCCGGCGAGGATGGGTTGGCGGAACCGCTCCAAACCCTCCACCCAGGGCATACGGAAGTCGATCGGCGGCACTTCCCGGACGTCCTCCCGGGTCCAGACCGCCTCCACGCCGTCCATGGCGAGCGCCTCCGAAGTGTCGATGTCGAGCAGTCGGCCATGGGCCACGGGTGAGCGCACCACCCTCATGTGCAGCTGGTCGGGAAGGCACAGGTCGGCGGCGAACCGGGCCTTTCCTGTCAGTAGGGGTCGGTCCTCGATCCTTCTGACCGAGCTACCGACATAGCTCATGCCCGCATTACCTCGGCGGCCTGGCGCACCGACTTCAGTATGTTCTGATACCCGGTGCAGCGGCACAGGTTGGAGGACAGCACCGCTCGCAACTCGTCCTCGTCGGGATCGGGATTCTGCTCCAGGTACCCGGCCGCCAGCATCAGGAACCCCGGAGTGCAGAAGCCGCACTGGAGCCCGTGGTTGTCCCAGAAGGCCTGCTGGATCGGATGGAGCCGGTCGCCGTCGGCCAGGTCCTCCACAGTGCGGAGGTCCATGCCCTCGCACTGGACGGCGAACATCAGGCAGGCCCGGACCGGTTGGCCGTCAGCCAGGATCGTGCAGGCGCCGCACACGCCGTGCTCGCATCCCAGGTGGGTTCCGGTGAGGCCGCAATCGTCTCGGAGGGTGTCGGCCAGCGTGCGCCGGGGCTCCACCCGGACCCGGTAGGTCCGGCCGTTGACCGCCAGGGTGACGTCGACCTTGGTTCGCTCGCTCATGCGGGAATCCTCTCGCTCTCGCTTACCAGCCTACGCAGCCGGGACGGGGTCGCGGGTACTTCGGCGATCTCGACCCCGAGGGGACGGAGCGCATCGGCGACCGCGTTGATCACGGCGGCCGGGGCGCCGATCGTGCCCCCCTCTCCCAGGCCCTTGGCGCCGGTGATGGTGGCTTCGGAGATGGTCTCGAGGTGGTGGATCTCGATGGCGGGAACCTCGGCCAGAGTGGGAGGCAGGAAGTCCATGAGCGAGGTGGTGAGGATGTTGCCATCCCGGTCGTAGCGGATCTCCTCGTACAGGGCGCCGGCGATCCCCTGGGTAACTCCACCGTGGAGCTGCCCATCCACGATCATCGGGTTGATGAGGCGCCCGGCATCCTCCACCACCACGAACCGGTCCACGCGCACCCCGCCCGTCTCCGGATCCACCTCCACCGTCGCTACGTGGCAGGCGTTGGAGAAGGTCCCGGCCGGATCGTAGGTGGCCGTAGCGGTGAGGCCCGGGTCCATGCCGGCGGCCAGGCGGTGGCTGGAGTGGTAGGCGAGACGGGCGAGCTCGGCCACCTCGATCCCGGCATCCGTACCCGCAACGGTCGCCCTGCCGGCCATGATGACGATGTCCTCCGGCGCCGCCTCCAACTCCGCAGATGCGATGGCGGCCAGCTTGGCCCGTAGACGGTCGGACGCCAGGCGGGCCGCTCCCCCGGCGATGACCAGGGACCGGCTGGCGAACGTACCCCAGCCGTACGGCGTGCGGTCGGTGTCGCCGTGAACGATCCGGACCCGAGCCGGCTCCACACCCAGTCGGTCCCCGATCAACTGGGCGAGGGTGGTCTCGAGGCCCTGGCCGTGCGGCGAGGCCCCGAGCCGGGCCTCTACGTTGCCGGACGGGTCCATGGCTAGGTCCACGGTCTCGTATCCGGGCGTCACGTCCATGCTCCGGGCGGCGAAGGCCGATGTCCCGTAGCCGGTGCGCTCCGAGAACACGGAGAGGCCGATCCCGAGGTAGCGGCCCTGGGCGCGGGCCGCTGCCTGGCTGCGCCGGAAGTCCTCCAGGCCAACCGCCTCGACGGCCCGGTCCAGGGACTCCACGTAGGAACCCTCGTCGTACACCAGGCCGGTGGCCGAGGTGTACGGGAACTCCGATATCAGGTTGCGGCGGCGAACCTCGGCAGGCTCGATCCGGAACCGGACCGCCGCCAGGTCCATGAGGCGCTCCATGGCCAGGGTGATCACCGGTCTCGACACCCCGCGGTAGGGCGCCATCGGGCAGGTGTTGGTGGTGACGCCGCGGGACCGGACCCGGTAGGTACGGAAGTCGTAGGGGCCAGGGAACTCGGCCAGCGCCATCAGCGGCTCCACCCCGCAGGTCACCGGGTAGCAGGAGTAGGCGCCGATGTTGCACAGCAGGTCGGCATCCACCGCCAGCAACCGGGCGTCGGCGTCGAAGGCGCCCCGTACCCGGTAGTGGTGGTCGCGGCTGTGGAAGGAGGACATCAGGTTCTCGCGCCGATCCTCCACCCACGACACCGTGGTCCGGAGCCGTCTCGCCACCCAGGCCGTCACCACGTCCTCGGGCGCCAGACAGAACTTCTGCCCGAACGCTCCTCCCACATCCGGGACCACCACCCTCAGGTCCGACTCGGGCATGCCGAGCAGGTCCGCCAGGACGGTGCGGACCACATGAGGCGACTGGACGGAAGCCGTGAGGGTGGTCCGCCCTGAGCGCGGGTCGTAGGCGGCGACGGAGCCTCGAGCCTCCAGAGGGAGGGCGTTCTGGCGCCGGGAGCGCAGATCGAAGTCCACCACCACCGCGGCGCCGGAGAAGACCTCGTCCACCCGCTCGGTCTCGAAGCGGGCGTCGACAACCACGTTGTCCTCCAAGTGGTCGTGAACGGCCGGCGCGCCGGGGCGGATGGCCTCGGGGGCGCTGACCACCCGGTCCTCAGGCTCGATGTCCACGAAGACCTGCTCTGCGGCATCCTCCGCCTCCTCGGGCGTGCCCGCCACTACCACAGCCACGGGCTCACCCACGAAGCGGACCTTGCGGGAAGCCAGCACCGGCTGCTCGATGGGGCGGAAGTCCGGACGGTGAAGCAGCGGCCGGATGGGACGCACCTCGCTCAGGTCCTCGGCGGTGAAGGCAGTGATCCCCTCGGGCGCCTCGATGGAGACGATCCGGCCGTGGGCGACCGGGCTACGGACAAACCTCAGGAATGAGGCATCCCCGGTGAGGTCGGCTACGAACCGGCCCTCGCCGGTGAGCAGGGGCGGATCCTCGAAGCGCGGGAGCGGCTGCCCGATCCACGGGATCACGCGGCGATCGCCTGCTCAAGAGCTCGTCGGGTCAGGGCGCGCACCAGGTCCCGCCGGTAGCCGGCGGACCCGTGGATGTCGCCGATGGCGTCGATCTCGAGAGCGGCGATCTCGGCGGCGGCGCGGAATGACTCCTCGGTAGCAGGCTGGCCTTCCAGTGCCTGCTCAGCCTCGCCGGCTCGGAGCGGGCGATCGCTCACGCCACCGAGCGCGATCCGGGCGTTCGCGACCCGCCCGTCATCGGACTCGAAGGCCACTGCGGCCATGGTCAGGGCGAAATCGCCGGCCCGCCGGCTGAACTGCTGGAACCCGACCCTGGTGTCCGGGGAGAGTTTGGGAAGGCGAGCCTCCACCAGGAGCTCCTCTGGCTCGAGAGCGGTGGTGAACACCGTCTGGAAGAAGCCGCTTGCCGGGATGTCACGACCGCCGGACGGGCTTCGGGTCGACAGCTCCGCATCCAGGAGCAGGGCGATCACACACCACTCGGCGGCCGGGTCGGCATGAGCCAGGCTGCCTCCGAACGTGCCCCTGATCCTTATCGGTAGGTGGCCGACGTGGTGGGCGGCCATGGTCAGGAGACGGCCGGTGGGGCCTTCCGTGACCGGTCGCTCGAAGGTCACGTGGCGGACCATCGCTCCGATCCGGAGGGTGTCGCCGTCCTCCTCGAGATAGTCGAGTTCGTCCAGCGGGTTGATGTCGACCAGGACCGCGGGGCGGGCCAGGCGAAAGTTCATGGCCGGCACCAGGCTCTGGCCGCCGGCCAGCACCTTGGCCTCGTAGCCGTACTCGCCGAGGTGGGTTACCGCTTCGGCCACGGATCGGGCCTGGTGGTAGTCGAAGGGAGCGGGCTTCATGAGGGCCGGAGTGTAGTATCCGGGCGCCAACCCGAGGCCTTTACCGTCCCATGACCCCACCCCAGCGGCCGGCGCCTGCCGGTGGTATCGGAAGCTCCGTCCGGCGCCACGAGGATCCTCCGCTGCTGGCCGGCCGGGCCCGCTACGTCGGCGATATCCGCCTGCCGGGCATGCTTGCCATGACGGTGGTCCGGGCGCCCGTCGCCCACGGCGCGATACGGAGTATCGACTGCTCCGAGGCCCGCCGGCTACCCGGGGTGGAGGCGGTCTTCACCGCTGACGAGGTGAGCGAGTCGCTCGGAGGCATTCCCAGGATCCCGCCCCGGGTCTCGTTCGACGAGACAGTGACCCCCTACCTGCAGCCGATCATCGCCCACGACCGCGTGCGCTACGTCGGCGAGCCGATGGCCGTGGTGGTGGCCCAGGATCGGTACGTGGCGGAGGACGGCGCCGATCTGGTGTTCGCGGACATCGACGCCCGCCCACCGATGTTGGATACCGGCGCAGGGGACCGGCCCGGTCGGCGCCTGTTCGACTCGGAGAACCTGGTCACCACCCTGAAAGCCAGCTTCGGCGACCCGAAACGGGCCTTCGAGGAGGCGGAGGTGGTGGTCGAAGCCGAACTGGGCATCGGCCGCCACAGCGGCGTCCCGATGGAGACGCGGGGCATGGTGGTCGAGTTCGACCCGGCCGGCGAACGGCTCACCGTCCATGGCGCGACCAAGGTGCCGCACTGGAACCTGGCGACCACCGCCGAACTGCTGGGCATGCCGCCAGGTCGCCTGCGCATGCGCGAGACGGCGGTGGGGGGAGGCTTCGGCGTGCGCGGCGAGCTCTACCCCGAGGATGTTCTGGCGGTGTGGGTGGCCGACCGGCTGGGTCGATCCGTGGCTTGGATCGAGGACCGCCGGGAGCACCTCGTGGCGGCCAACCACTCCCGCGAGCAGCTCCATCGGGCGCGCATAGCCGGTGACAGGGAGGGCCGGATCTCCGCCATCGCATCGGACTTCGACATGGACATGGGCGCCTACGCCCGCACCCATAGCATCCGGGTGGCGGACCTGACCCTGTCGATGATCCCCGGCCCCTACGACCTGGAGGCGTACCGGGGAACGGCCCGCTGCGTGGTCACCAACAAGACCCCCACCGGCACGTACCGGGCTCCCGGCCGGTTCGAGTCCAGCTTCGTGCGGGAGCGGCTCATCGACCTGTACGCCGCCGAGATCGGCGTGGACCCGGTCGAGGTACGGCGCCGCAACCTGATCAAGCCCGATCGGATCCCCTATTCCCGCCCGCTGTCGTCGACCGGGGAGCCGATGCTCTTCAGCGACGGCGACTTCCCGAGCATCCTCGACGGGCTCGTCGAATCGTTCGACTGGCAGGCCTTGGAGCGGCGGCGTGAAGAGGGAGAGAAGGTGGGAGTCGGCGTGGCCATGTTCATGGAGAAGTCAGGCCTGGGTCCGTGGGAGACCGGCACGGTGGAAGTCGACCCCGACGGTCTGGTCCGGGTGCGGTCGGGATGCTCCTCGGTCGGCCAGGGCATCCGCACCGTCCTGGCTCAGATCGTGGCCGATCGGCTCCAACTGGATCACGCCCGGGTACGGGTGGAGCTACTCGACACGGACCGGACGCCCTACGGGATCGGGAGCTATGCGAGCCGATCGACAGTCACCGCCGGTAGCGCCCTCGTGCAGGCCTCCGAGGAGGTGATGCGGATCGCAAAGCAGGTAGCGGCCGTGGACTTCGAGGTGGACGAAGGCGACCTGGACTACCGGAACGGCTCCGTCTTCGTGTCCGGGTCGCCCGAGTTCAGCCTGTCCATCTTCGAGGCCGCCGCCCGGCTCCATCCGGTGACGGCCCCGCAGTACGGAAGGTCCGAGCCGGGCCTGGCCGTGGACTCGGTGTTCGAAGTGGAGCGGGTGGTCTACCCCTGCGGCGCCAACCTGGCCGTGGTCCGGGTGGACGCGGAGACGGGCGAGGTAGCGGTCGAGCAGCTGATCCTTTACTACGACCTCGGGAGGGCGATCAACCCGGTGCTGGTGGCGGGGCAGATGGAGGGAGGCGCCATCCAGGCGGTAGGGGGCACGTTGTACGAGCAGTTCGCCTACGACGGGGACGGCAACCCGTTGTGCGGGTCGTTCATGGACTACCTGCTGCCCACCCTCGCCGAGACGCCGGCCATGACCGCCCTGATCGGCGAGCAGGACCCGACCGCCACCAACCCGCTTGGTATCAAGGGAGCGGGCGAGGGAGGCGTCCCGGGGGTGGCCGCGGCCATCGCCACCGCGATAGAACATGCCCTGGGCCGGCCCGGCCTCGCCAATCAACTGCCGATGACCCCCGAGAGGGTACGGGCGCTTCCATCCTACGGGTGACCGCATACCGCGACAGTGACCTGTTCCCAAGTCGCTCCTGACGGCAAGGCTGGGCTCCGTCTGCTATCGCTACGAGATCTGCGCTGCCCTCGAAGCTCTGACCGACTGCTGAGGGGGGTCCCCATCCCCGGGGCGGAGTGGACTACCCAGGTGGGAACCGAAGACAGCGGAAGGGTTCTACGCTCCACCATGGCCGGAGAGAACGGGGGCACCCGCGGAGTATCAAGCGCTGCGAAGGCTCTCGGTCGCGGCTAGGTCGAGGCGGTAGTGTTCGGGGAGGCGCACCAGTTGGTCATCGCTGCCCATGTACTTGACCACCACGCCGTAGTCCCGTCTGGCGGCCTCCACCGACACGTACCCTTCGATCACGTCCCACAGGACCGCCTCCGGATCGCGGGTGAACGGATCTCCGTAACCGCCGCCGCCCGGGAGGTTGAGCTGGACCCGGCTGGCGGGGTCCAGCACCAGCAGGCGTTTCGGCTGAGCCTCCTTGGCGCCGTCGATCCAGAACTCGCCGGCCCCGCCATACCCTCCGCCCAGCAGGCCCTCGGGCGGGTAGGAGATGCGGTCGACCATGGCCGAGACCGTCCATGGCTCGTCGGTGCGACAGCTCATCTCGGTCCACTGGCCCAGGCCACCTCTGAACCTGCCCGCTCCGCCGGAGTCGGTTCGTAGTTCCCGCCGGTGCTGGACCATGGACGTGAGGGTCTCCATGGACTCGGCCGGCACCCCCGCCACCCCGCTGGGGAAGCCGGTCGTGTTGAGACCGTCCTTGGCCGCCCGCGCCCCGGCCCCGCCGCACTGGAACAGGCTGAACGTGAACCGGTCGTCCGACCCGCGGGGCCTCCCCCGCCAGATCGAGATCCAGATCGGGTCGGAACCGGGCGCCATGAGCCGGTCGGGCAAGGCCTCCGCCAGCGCCCCGAACACGACCCCGGGCAGGAAGTGGCCGATGATGTGCCGGGAAGCCACCGGGGCCGGCTCCAGGCAGTTGAGGATCGATCCGGGAGGGGCGGACACGTGCACCGGACGGAAGGCCCCGTCGTTGTGGGGCACATCGGGGCTGATGGCCGCCTTCATCGCGAACGACGCGTAGGCGTGGGTGTAGTTGAAGACCACATTGATCCCCCGGACGCTCTCCGGCGACGACCCGGCGAAGTCGATGAGGATGTCCTCGTCCTCGATGGTCACCTTCGCCTTGATCAGGATCGGCTCCTCGAAGCCGTCGCTCCAGGTCTCGTGCTCGTGGACGCCGTTGGGAATCTCTCGGATGGCGCTGCGCATCGCCTCCTCCGAGCGGGTGATGATCTCACGGGAGAGAGGATCGATAGAGTCGAGATCGAACTCGTCCATGAAGCTGAGCAGCGCCCTGGCGCCGACATCATTGCAGGAGGTCTGGGCATACAGATCGCCCACCGTCTCGTCGGGGGTGCGGACGTTGGCCCGGATGATCGAGATCAGGTCCTGGTTGATGGCGCCCCGGTCGTACAGCTTCATGATGGGGATACGCAGACCCTCCTCGTACACCTCACGCGCCTCGGCGGAGAGGATCCGCCCTCCGATGTCGGCCGCGTGGCAGGTGTTGGCGAAGTAGGCAACCTCGACACCCTTCTTGAAGACCGGCGTCAACACCGTTATGTCATTGATCTGGCCCGCGGTCATCCAGGGATCGTTGGTGAGCAGCACGTCGCCGGGGCTAAGCGTCCCCGGGGGGTACTCCTTCAGGAAGTGGCGCACGCCCGTGGCCATGGCGTTGATGTGCCCGGGAGTCCCGGTGACCGACTGGGCCATCATCCGACCGTTGGTGTCGAAGACCCCGCAGGCCAGGTCCTGGGTCTCTCGCACGATGGTGCTGAAGGCTGTTCGCTGCAAGGCCACCTGCTGCTCGTTGACGACCGACAGGACCCGGCTCCAGAGCACCTCGATAAGGACGGGATCCAGACGCGTCCGGGTGGTCATGCCCCCCCTCCCAGCGAGACGACGATGTTGAACCGGTCGTCCACGTGCACCAGGCCACCCGGTCCGATGATGGCAGTGGACTCCCGCTCCTCGATGATCGCCGGCCCGGCCATGGTCGAGCCGGGGCCCAGCCGGTAGCGGTCGTAGACCGGCGTGGTGACGAATCCCCCATCCGACGGAAAGAAGGCCGAGCGTTCACCCTTGCGGGCCGCCTCCGCATCGCCGGTCACGTCCTCCCTATCCGCCTCGACAGGCATGGGCCGTGGTCCCCGGCTCACCACTCGCCAGGTGAGGGCCTCGAGCCCGACCGGAGGCCCCTCCCGGCCGTAGAGGCCCTGGTAGACCCGGTCGAACTCCTCGTATATCACCGGGCGATGGCGGACCGTCAGCGTCCCGTCGGGGATCGGAACCCGTATCTCGTGGCCCTGGCCCACGTAGCGTATGTCAGCTGTCCTGGTGTGGGTGATCTCGTCCGGGCCGGCGCCCGACTCGACCAGAAGGTCGGTCCCTTCCCGCTCCATCTCCTCGAAGATGCCGTTCACCTCACCCCAATCCAGCTCGTCCAGCCTTCCGTAGTAGGAACGCACGAAGTCGAAGGCGAGCGGCGCCACCAGGAGCCCCATGGCGCTGGTGACCCCGGCGCCGTAGGGCAGCACCAACTCGGTGCTGCCGAGCAACTCGGCGACACCGTAGCCATGGACCGGTCCGGCGCCTCCGTAGGCGACCACCGGCAAGGCTCTAGGGTTCTTCCCCCGCTCCACGACGTGGACCCGGGCGGCGTTGGCCATGGCCTCGTTCACAACCTGGTGGACCCCCCACGCTGCCTCCGGCACCGACATCCCCAGCCGGTCACCGATACTCCCGGCGATGGCGGCCTCGGCGGCGGCCACGTCCAGTTTCATGGCGCCGCCGAGGAAATAATCGGGGTCCAGATAGCCGAGGACCAGATCGGCATCTGTAACCGTGGGGGAACTCCCGCCCCGTGCGTAACAGACCGGTCCGGGATCGGCCCCGGCTGAGTCGGGACCCACCTTGAGCAGCCCCAGGGAGTCGACCCGGGCGATAGATCCGCCGCCCGCGCCGATCTCGATCATCTCTATGACCGGGACCTTCACCGGAAGACCGGAGCCCTTCTTGAAGCGGTAGCGGCGATCCACCTCGAAGTCGTGGGTGACGAGCGGCTCACCCCCGTCCACCACGCTTAGTTTGGCGGTGGTGCCCCCCATGTCGAAGGACAGCAGCGATTCACGGCCCAAGGCCGTCCCCACCGCCGCCGCCGCCAGCGCACCGGCTGCCGGGCCGGACTCGAGGAGACGGATCGGGAACCGGACGCAGGTGTCGAGGGTGGCCACACCGCCGCTCGATAGCATCACGAACAGCTGCCCCTCGAAGCCGATCCTCTCCAAGCGGCGCCTGAGTCCGTGCAGATAGTCCTCGACCAGCGGCTGGACATAGACGTTGGCGATGGTCGTGGAGGCGCGCTCGAACTCGCCGATCTCGGGAACGACCTCCGATGAGATCGAGACCCGCATCTCCGGCGCGCTTCCTTTGACCGCGCCGCGGGCCCGTTCCTCGGACTCGGGATTGGCGAAGGAGTGGAGGAAGCAGATGGCTACCGCCTCCACGCCGGCGCCGGACAACTCACCGGCCAGGCGCTCCACGTAGTCCTCGCCGAGTTCGGTGGCTTGCGTGCCGTCGGTCAAGGTTCGCTCCGGCACGTCGAAGCGGAGATGGCGAGGCACCAACGGCCTGGGGTGCTCCAGATTCAGGTCGTACAACTCGTAGCGATGCTCGCGGCCAATCTCTATGGAGTCCCTGAACCCCGAGGTGGTGAGCAAGGCTGTACGGGCACCCTTGCGCTCGATGATGGCATTGGTGACCAGGGTGGTCCCGTGGACAAGATGGCGGACCGAGTCGCCGGAGTACCCGGAACGATCGAGCGCCTGTGCCAGCACCTCCTCGACGCCGCGTGACGGATCGGGGGTGGTGAGCACCTTGCCGATCTCGACCTGACCGGCATGGCCGGTCATCATCAGATCGGTGAAGGTGCCCCCGATATCGACGCCGATTCGCAACTCGTTACCTATTGATCCAACCATTCGACGCCTTGAGAAGCCTTAAATTCGAGGTATTGCCAATTGTAGCATCGGTTTAACAATGACATGATGTCAGAATAGGTTACCGACTCTGACATCCTCACCTAGTATATCTTCCGGCCCGCAGCCCCAGCAACGTACCTGGCCCGGCGCAGACACCGGGCCGGCCTCTTCGATCCCTTAGGACATCGATGCGCGCCAGCCCCCCGAGGCCTGGTCCTTCTCGTCGGCCCGCCGCCCGGATTGGGTATGGTCAGAACACAGACGATGATTCCCGGGTCACCGACAAAGCCGCTTTCCTCTCTCGCCGCATCTGGCCGGATCAGGTTCCGCAAGACGGCGATTCTCCTGTTCGTCACGGCCGCTGCGATGTTCGCTTCGTCGGAGGCGGCCGCGCAGTCCGACGAGCCCGAGAAACCGGCCCGGCCGGTGAACGTTCGCGTAGTCAACCAGGCGGACGGATCGGTGACCGTGGCCTGGGATGTGCCCCCGGGCCGGCCGAAAGCAGACGGCTACACGGTCGTCTACCGCCTTTCGGCTGCGGAGGCGGGCGCCCATCCGGCAGAAGCACGATGGTGGTCGTTCCAGGACGGGAGCCGAGTAGGTCCGGACAACCGGCAGGCCCGGGTGCGAGACCTGACCAACGGGGCCTGGTATGAGTTGACCGTGACCGCGCAATACGGTGACGATCAATGGGAATGGTCCGACGCCGTGCTGGCCCGGCCGGGTGAGGCGGCACCTGACGTGCGGCCGCCGGCTGCGCCTCCCGCGACGGTGACTGCGGAAGAACCCGGCTCGGTAACGGTGGCATGGGAACCCCATGTTGATGATGGCGGCGCTCCGGTAACCGGCTACGAGGTCTGGTACGTACTTGAACAGGAGCGCTCGGCGGCTTGGACCTACGAGGAAGCCGAGAACGTGCCGTGGACCAGGGCAGGAGACACCCTGGGTCCGGACGCACGCGGATATCGGGTCACCGGTCTCTCTGACTACGAGCTGTACATGGTGATAGTTGCGGCGGTCAACGAGGCCGGGCGCGGGTTGTTCACCTCCGCGTGGGCAACCGCCAACGGTGATGACCACGGCCCGTTGGAGTTGATCGCCGATCACCGGATTGCCCGGTCGTACACACTCGGCACCGACACCTGGGAGGTGTGGGTATGCGACGTTGCGGACGGCGACCTGCCGGTTGATGCGGCGGATGTCGCCGCGCTGCTGAACCGGGAGATAACCGCGTACTTCTCCTGGCTGTCCGGCGGCCGGTACCGACCTGTTGAGTTCGTAGCCCGCGGCGTTGTAGCGGCCGACTCCACCCACGAATCACAGCATGCCGGCGACTACGAGTGCGAGGACCGGGTGGCGGAAGTCTCCGAAGGCGGCATGCAGGGAGCGGTGATCGTTCTCGACAAGGAGTCAATAGTCAGCTCCGGAGGGGCCGGCCGGTGGTACGGGTCCCATGTCGACGGTACGTGGACGGTGTCGGGCGGGACCTTCCCCGACAACAGTCGTTCCGTTCAACTGTCCGCGGACACTGCGTTGCCCATCTCGGCTTACTGTTCCGACTGCCGATACCCGGACCATATCTACCTGGATGTCGTGGCTCATGAGCTGGGTCACGCGTTCAACTGGCCCCACTCGTTCGGCGGCAACCGCCCGGAGACCCATGAAGCTCTCCTCGAGGCCGACATATATATCGATGAGTACGACAACCCGATGGACATCGTCAGTGGCAGCCCACAAGGGTGGGAGCTACGAAGGAACGGGCTGGTAGCCGGCACCATTGCGGTCAACAGGTACGCGGCGGGATGGATCGACGCCGACGATGTGGCGGTCCACGAGGGCGGCATCGGCAGTTACGTTCTGGCGCCGATCGGCATCTCCGGCACCCAGATGCTGGTGCTACCGACCGGCGACACCGGGCATTTCATCTCACTGGGTGCTCGGGTGGCCTCGGGTTACGACGCCGGCATTCCCGCCTCGGGGGTGGAGGCCTACCGGGTTGACCAGCGCGCCTCGGCTTGCAATCTCGCCTCCCCACCGCCGAACCCGGACCGGCTCACATGTACCGGTCTTGACCGGCGAACCCGGCAGGTCCCTCCGCCCCCGGACAACGACCAGGAGATCTACGAACTGACCCACCATGTATACGGTCCGGGTGATCAACTGACTGTCGAGGGCTTTCGGGTCGAGGTCACCGAACGGGTCGGGGACCGGTTCCGGGTATGGGTCGGCAACCCCTATGTCGGGACGTTCGCGGACGACGAGAACAACCCACACGAGGAGAGCATCGAGTTCCTGGCCAACCGGGGCATCACCGACGGTTGCGAACCCGACCTCAAGCTGTACTGCCCTGACCAGCCCGTCACGCGAGCCCAGATGGCCACGTTCCTGATACTCGCCCTAGGCGAGACCGGCGCCTCGACATCGGGACCGTCGCGCTTCTCAGACGTGCCCGACGACTCCTGGTACAGGCCCTACGTGGAACGCCTCGCCGAACTCGAGATCAGCGTCGGACACGCCGACGGAACCTTCCGACCGCAGGAACCCGTGACGCGAGCCCACATGGCCTTGTTCCTTACCCGAGCCTTCGACGGCCTGACCCCGGTGGAAGCACCCACCGGCGTCTTCGACGACGTGCCCGCCGACGTGTCGTACGCCGCCGCGGTGGAGGGCATGCTGGCCGCCGGCGTTACCCAAGGTTGCCAGAAGACACCGGTCCGCAACTACTGCCCGAACGAACCCGTACGCCGCGACCATCTCGCCACGTTCCTTGCCCGTGCCCTCCAGGCTTCCCTCTGATCGGAGCCCGGCACGCCTCGGTTCCTCCGTAGATGTCTCAGGTATGGCCGAGGGCTTCGTAGAATCTGCGGCGTATGGACTCCGCTGACGAAGCGTCATCCCCGCACAGCACCGAGGAGAGAGAAAACCTAGCAAGCCGCCGAGCCCGGAATCTTGGGCCTTCCGGGTTCCGGGTCGCTCTGGGTTCGGCACTGCTGGCAGCCGCCGCCACTACTACGGCCCTGTGGCTGGCAGGCGCCTTCGATCGCGAGATCGTACGGATCACCGAGGTCGTCGAGGTGCGTGAGGTTGTCGAGAGCGCAGCCCCACCCCAAACTCCGGCTCAGCCCGAGCCGGCCACCGCCGCGACCGGGCCGCCGCCGATCGAGGCGACCGCTTCGACCCTGACCGCACCCGGATCCCCTCCATCCGACGGCGCAACCGGGACCACGGTTCCCGTGTTCGCTCCCGCAGATCTCGTGGCCGTCGTCGCCTCCCAGGCCATTCCCTCGATCGTGACGGTCCAGAACCTCGACGAGGAACTCCGCCGCGCCGGTTCGGGAAGCGGCGTGGTGATCAGCTCCGACGGCTTCATAATCACCAACCACCACGTGATCGACGGCGCCGAAACCCTGAAGGTGATCATGTCGGACGGGCTGTCCTACCCGGCGGAACTGGTCGGTAGCGATCCCCTCATGGACATCGCCGTGCTGAAGGTTGAGGCCGGCGGCCTCCCGTACATACGATTCGGTTCGATGGAAGGCCTGCGTACCGGCGAACCTGCCATCGCGGTGGGCAATCCCCTGGGACTCGATGGCGGCCCATCCGTGACGGCAGGGGTGATCTCTGCGTTCGACCGGAGCCTGGTGACCAATCCCCTCACCGGCGAAAGCCTGTACGGGCTGCTGCAAACCGACGCTCCCATAACCCGCGGATCGAGTGGAGGCGCCCTACTGGACGTTCATGGTCGCCTGCTCGGCATCACCACCGCCATAGGGCTTAGCGACGTTGGCGCCGAGGGCCTGGGATTCGCGGTTCCCATCAACCTCGTGGAGGGCATCGTCGACGATCTCATGTCGCGGGGAGAGGTTCGGCATGCCTTCCTGGGCATCAGAGGCAGTTCGGCCTTCAGCGAGCTCGCGGATGGCGTGGAGTCCCCGCTCGGCGTTGAGATAACCATCTTGGAGGAGTCCGCGATCGGAGACGCCGGCGCAGAGGATGGCGACGTGATCGTGGCGCTGGACGGTCTCGCCGTGAGGTCGATGCCCCAGTTGGTGGCGGTGCTGAGAAGCTACCGGGCGGACGACGCGGTAACCGTGACCGTGCAGAGAGGTGAGGAGAAGCTCGACATCGACCTGACACTGGATCGTTTTCCGTCGTGACACCACCGTGACACCCGGTCGAACACCGACGCGCCGCGGGCGCTACCAAACCCATGATCCAGCGGTTCGGACGGTGCGGTGTGCCGACAGGTCACCGACGCCGTCGGCTCTTCCCGGCTCTCAGAAGCCCGGTCCGAGACAGACACCGATGGGGCGGCCTGTGAACGAGCATCGACTGCGGGCATGAGCACCGTCGAACGGATGCCGCCGGGTCATCCATCCGGTCCCCGGACCATGAGGGCGGCTCTGCTGCTGGGAGTGGGCGGGCCGGAGATGCTGGAAGTACGGGACGATGTGCCCGTACCGGAGGTGGCGCCCGGCGAGGTGCTGGTGCGGGTTGCTGCCTGCGGTGTGAACAACACCGACATCAACACCCGGGTGGGTTGGTACAGCCGCTCCGTCACCACCGCAACCACCGGGTCCGCATACAGAGAGGCCGCTTCCCACGACGCCGGCTGGAGTCGGGGAGGACTGACCTACCCGCGTATCCAGGGGGCTGATGTCGTGGGAGCGGTGACCGACGTCGGGAGCGGCGTCCCAGACGATCTCATCGGACGCCGCGTCCTGATCGATCCCTGGCTGCGCGCCGGTCACCACTCCAAAGACACACAAGCGGCCGGATATCTGGGAAGCGAACGCGACGGCGGGTTCGCCGAGTATTGCTCGGTGCCGCGCGAGAACGTCCACCCGGTGTCCAGCGGTCTCTCCGACGTGGAGTTGGCCACCTTCGCGTGCTCATGGTCCACGGCAGAGCACATGCTGCAAAGGGTCGCCCTCAGGAGCGGCGAGACGATAGCCGTGCCCGGCGCCTCCGGCGGGGTGGGAAGCGCCCTCATACAACTGGCCAAGCTCCGGGGTGCCCGGGTGGTCGCCGTTACAAGCGCGGCCAAGCTCGACGATGTGGCCGCCCTCGGTGCGGACCGGGTCGTGACCCGGCATGGCGACCGGGTCCCGCAAGACGCGATGGAGGCCAACGGAGGCCTGTTTCATGCGGTGGCCGACGTGGTGGGCGGTCCCGACTTCGGAGGATGGCTGGAGGCATTGCGCCGGGGGGGCCGGTACGTAACCTCCGGGGCGATTGCCGGGCCGATGGCGGAACTCGATCTGCGGACCCTGTACCTAAAGGACCTCACGCTGCACGGCGCCACCGTCTACGAGCCGAAGGTCTTCTCGGACCTGGTCGGACATATCGAGGGAGGGCGGGTCCGGGCGGTCGTCGGTGGCGTGTACCGGTTGGAGGACATACATTCCGCGCACGAGGCGTTTCTGGGCAAGCGTCACATCGGCAGTCTGGTAATCACCATTTGAGTCTTCCAACCCCAGGGATGATGATGCTGCCGAGACGACGAACGGATGTCCTTTGGTTGATGTTGACGTAGCGGTCAGGGCAGGTGCGCTGCTCGGTGAGTGCCCGTTATGGGACCCCGAGGAGTCTGTTCTCTACTGGGTGGACATCGATGGCCGGCTGGTCCACCGGTACGACCCCGGAACCGGTATCGATGAGACCAGAGGCGTTCCCGGCCGTCCCGGATCGCTGGTCCGCACGGGGCGACCGGGCCGGTTGCTCGTAGCCGCCGAGAACGAGTTGGTCTGGTTCGACTGGGAGACCGGCGCCACCACGCGGTGGGTGGTCCTCGAACCCCCCGGAACCGGGAACCGGCTGAACGACGGGCGCACCGATCCGGTCGGTCGCTACTGGGTCGGTTCTATGTACGACCGGCCGGCGGACCGGCGCTTCACCGGGCAGCTGTACCGGATCGAGAGAGACGGGTCCTTCCAAGTCATCCGGCGTGAGGTGGGGATTCCTAATGCCCTGGCTTTCGACCCCGAACGCCGCCGCATGTTCTTCGCGGACACCCCGCACTCCACGATCTGGGCCTACGACTACAACCTCGACACCGGGACGGCCCGCAACGAGACCGTGTTCGTGGAGTTCTCGAGCCTGCCGGGACGGCCGGACGGGGCCTGCGTCGACTCCGAGGGCTGCCTGTGGGTCGCTGCCGTGCACGGCGGGGCGGTCCTGCGGTTCACCCCCGACGGGCGCCTTGACCGGCGGATCGACATGCCTGTGGCGATGCCCACCATGCCCGCCTTCGGAGGCGATGATCTCGGGACGCTGTTCGTCACCTCCATCGGTGGGGGAGCCAGCCGACCGAAACCTCAGGGCCAGCCCGAGGCCGGGGACCTGTTCGCGATCGACACCGGCGTGACAGGCGTTCCAGATACGCCGTTCGCAGGTGCTTGAGCAGTGGGCAGTGGGCAGTGGGCAGTGGGCAGTGGGCAGTGGGCAGTGGGCAGTG
>WTGW01000183.1 GCA_011523395.1 Acidimicrobiia bacterium | reverse complement strand
ACGTTGCAGTTCTGGTAGATCTCGATGAGGGCCGAGCCGCGGTGGGCGTGGGCGGCCTTCAGCATGGCGGTGGTGTGGTTCCGGTCCATGTCCAGCGTCCGCGCCACGAAGGTGGCCTCGGCGCCCAGCGCCAGGCTGACCGGGTTGAACGGGTAGTCGATCGATCCGGACGGCGACGACTTCGTGGTCTTGCCGGGTTCGGAGGTGGGCGAGTACTGGCCCTTCGTCAGCCCGTAGATCTGGTTGTTGAACAGCAGGATGGTCATGTCGATGTTGCGGCGCAGGGCGTGGATCAGGTGGTTGCCGCCGATCGACAGGAGATCCCCGTCCCCTCCGACCACCCAGACCGACAGCGCCGGGTTGGCCACGGCCACGCCGGTGGCGATCGCCGGGGCCCGGCCGTGGATGGCGTGCATGCCGTAGGTGTTCATGTAGTAGGGGAAGCGGGCCGCGCAGCCGATGCCCGACACGAAGACCACGTTCTCGCGCTTGATGTCGAGCCCGGCGAAGAAGTTCTGGACCGCGGCGAGGATCGTGTAGTCGCCGCAGCCCGGGCACCAGCGGACCTCCTGGTCGGTCTGGAAGTCGACTCGTGTGTAGCTCATCCGCCTGCTATCTCCATGATCTTGGCGCTTATCTCGCCGAACTTGAACGGCACCCCCTCCACCTTGCTGAAGGAGATGACCGGCCGGGCGAACTCCGCCTTCAGCATCCGCGACAGCTGACCGTTGTTCATCTCGGGTATAAGCACCTGCTCGTAGCTGCTCAGCACGGTGGTCATGTTGGGCGGTAGGGGGCTCAGGTACCGGATCCGGGCGTAGGCGACCTTGGTGCCCTTCCGCCGGGCGTTGCCCACCCCCGCCTTGACCGCCGAGTACGTCGAGCCCCAGCTCAGCACCAGCAGGTCCGCCCCGTCGGGGTCGTCGACCTCCACCTCCGGGATGTCGTTGGCGATGTTCGCCACCTTCCAGGCCCTGATGTCGGTCATGAGCTGGTGGTTGTCGGGGTCGTAGGAGACGTTCCCCGTCCCCTCCTCCTTCTCGAGTCCGCCGATGCGGTGCTCGAGGCCCGGCATCCCGGGGATCGCCCAGCTGCGGGCCATGGTCTGGAGGTCGCGCAGGTAGGGCAGGAACTTGTCGCCGGCGTTCGGCCCGGTCGCGAACGGGACGCCGAGGCGCGGCAGGGATGCGATGTCGGGCAGCCTCCACGGCTCGGAGCCGGTGGCGATATAGCCGTCCGAGAGGAGGATGACCGGGGTCATGTACTTCACGGCGATCCGGGCCGCCTCGATGGCCACCTCGAACGCGTCCGAAGGGGAGGAGGCGGCGATCACCGGCAGGGGGGACTCGCCGTGGCGACCCCACACCGCCAGGAACAGGTCCGACTGCTCGGGCTTGGTCGGCAGCCCGGTCGAGGGGCCGCCCCGCTGCACGTCGACGATGATCATCGGCATCTCGGTGATCATCGCCAGGCTGATCGTCTCGCCCTTGAGGGACAGGCCCGGACCGCTCGTGCCGGTGACGGCCAGCGACCCGGCGAAGGCGGCGCCGAGCGCGGCGCCCGCCGCGGCGATCTCGTCCTCGGCCTGGAAGGTCTTGACTCCGAAGTTCCGGTGGCGCACCAGCTCGTGGAGGATCTCGGAGGCCGGGGTGATCGGGTAGGAGGCGTAGAACAGCGGCAGGCCCGACAGCACCGAGGCGGCCACCAATCCCCACGACAGGGCGGCGTTGCCGTTGACGTTGGTGTAGGTGCCGGCCGGGAGCGCCGCAGGCCGCACCTCGATCTGGCGGGCGAAGCTCTCGGTGGTTATCCCGTAGTTGTACCCCGCCTTGAGGGCCGCCAGGTTGGCGTTCATCACCGGCTCGATGCGGCCGAACTTCTTCCTCACCCAGTCGGCGGTCACCTTGGTGTCACGTCCGAACATCCACAGCAGCAGCCCCAGGGCGAGGAAGTTCTTCGAGCGGAGCACGGCCCGGCCGCTCACCCCCGAGCCCTTGACGGCTTCCTTCGTGAGCGTCTCCATCGGCACCCGGTGGACATCGAAGCCGGTGAGCGTGCCGTCTTCGAGGGGGTTGGCCTCGAAGCCTGCCTTGTGGAGGTTTCGCTCGTCGAAGGCTTCCTCGTTGATGAGCAGGATCCCGTCCTCGCGCAGATCCCGGAGGTGGACCTTGAGGGCGGCCGGATTCATGGCCACCAGCACCCCGGGCCGGTCACCGGGGGTCAGGATGTCCCAGTCGGCTATCTGGAGCTGGAAGGACGAGACGCCGGGAAGCGTCCCGGCGGGTGCGCGGATCTCGGCTGGGAAGGTGGGCAGGGTGGCCAGGTCGTTCCCGAAGATGGCCGCGGCGTCGGTGAACCGGTTGCCGGCCAGCTGCATGCCGTCACCCGAGTCGCCCGCGAAGCGGATCACCATCCGGTCCGCTCGGTCGACGCCTACCCCGCCGTTGGTCCCTGTGACGCCTGGCGCCTCCGGCAGGGGGGTCACCGGGTTGTGGTCGGTGTCCACCGTCCTTCTCTTTCCGTTCGATCGTGAAGCGCCCATCCGGGCGCGCGTCCGGCTCTCTCGGCACGCGAACACTCCGCACGGGCCGGACGGTCCATCCGGATGCGGATGCTCCGGAGTCTACCCCCTCCGTGCGGGCATGCGAGCGGGCAGTCCGGGGTTGGGACGCTGCCCGGCGTGACCTAACAAGGGTATTGTCATCACACCTGGTTTGACATACGGTTCCTACTGTCTGATATTCGCCATATATAGCCAGCTATCGGAACAGTGTGGTGCTGTCGGGGCATCGGCTCTAGACCGGCGTTACACTGGCGGCAGAAAGGACGCCCAGCATGCCCCCTCTCGACTGGATCGGAATCGTCACCCTCTTCGGCATCGCCGTGAGCATCAACTGGTGGGTGGTCAAGAGCTACTCCGACCGGATGGAACGGCGCCTAGATCGGCAGGACGCCCGGCTCGACAAGCGTTTCGATCAGCAGGACGCCCGGCTCGACAAGCGTTTCGATCAGCAGGACGCCCGTTTCGATGGCCAGGACAAATGCTTCGATCGGCAGGAGAGGCGTTTGGAGAGGCTGGAGACCCTGATGCTCCGTCTCGTGCGCGACGTCGGCCTGCTCATGGGCGCGATGGGCATCTACCCGGGCGCCAAGGCGAAGGCCGGCTCCGCGGAATAGTCAACTCCGGCATCCCTAACAAGGGTATTGTCGATATACCCGCTTAAACATATAGTGACTGCTGTCTGATATTTGCAATATAAGGCTACTTGTTCAAACAGCGTGGCGCTGTCGGGGCTTCGCTCCCTGATCGGCGTTACACTGGCGGCAGAAAGGACGCCCAGCATGCCCCCTCTCGACTGGATCGGAATCGTCACCCTCTTCGGCATCGCCGTGAGCATCAACTGGTGGGTGGTGAAGAGCTACTCCGACCGCATGGAAAAGCGCTTCGATGGACAGGAAAAGCGCTTCGATGGGCAGGAGAGGCGTTTGGAGAGGCTGGAGACCCTGATGCTCCGTCTCGTGGGGGATGTCGGCTTGCTTATGGGTGCGATGGGCATCTATCCGGGCGCCAAGGCGAAGGCCGGCGCCGGCGAGTAGGCCCGCACCGGGGCCATTCTCACCCGGATGACGGGACGGCGAGGCCGGTCCGGATCAGGCCGGCCTGTTCCAGCGCCTCGCCCACACCCAGCAGCACGTTCTCTCCCCACCAGGGCGCCATGAACTGGACCGACGGGGGTGGCGCGCCCGGATCGGTCGTCGGCAGGGCGATGGCCGGGCATCCGGTCAGGTTCACCAGCGAGCTGTAGCCGTTCAGTACGTCCCGGTAGAAGTAGGGCTCACCGTCGACATCGGTCGTGTCGTTCCCGATGGTCTTGCGGGAATGGCCGACCGCCGGAGTGAGAATCAGGTCGTGGTGACGGAAGGCCTCGCCCGCGGCCTGCCGCAGGGCCGCCCTCCGATGCATCGCCTCCGTATAGAGGTCGATCGTCACCTCCATCGCCGCCCCCAGGCGCACCTGGAGGTCGGGTCCGTACGGCTTGTCCGGGTCTTTGAACCACTCCCGGTGCACACCTGCCATCTGTCCGCCCACTATCGCGAAGTACGTCGGGTCGGGCACCAGGCCGGGGGCCTCCACCCACTCGACATGCGCGCCCACGCTGCGGAGCCGGTCGCAGAAGCGGTCGAACGAGCGGCGCGTGGCCGCGGACGTGGGCGCGGCGGACAGCCACCCGGCCGGCACTCCCACACGCAGGTCCTGGAGGTGAGGGACTCGATCCGGGGAGTCGGGCGCCCGGGCCGATCGGGGATCCTCCGGGTCGAACCCCTTCATCGCCTCATACAGCAGCCGGGCGTCGCCCACCGTGCCGGTTATCGGTCCGACCGTGTCGAGGGAACCCGCCACGGGGAACACGCCGGTCAAGGGGACTGCGCCGTGGGTGACCTTCAGGCCGACCACGCCGCAGAGGGCGGCGGGAACCCGGACCGAGCCCCCCGTGTCGGTGCCGATCGCCACCGGCGACATGCCGGCCGCCACGGCCGCCGCCGATCCGCCCGAAGATCCCCCCGGCGACAGGTCGCGGTCCCACGGGTTGCGGACCGGCCCGAACCAGGGGTTCTCCGACGAGAACCCGAACGCGAACTCGTGTAGCCCGGTCCGGCCGATGATGACGGCGCCGGCCGCCTCCAGGCGCCGCACCACGGTGGCCGACACCGTTGCCCGGTGCCGGTAGAAGGCCGACCCGGCCGTGGTCACGTGCCCGGCGTGGTCGATCAGGTCCTTGAGGGCGATCGGCACCCCGCACAGCGGCCCGGCCGGCGAACCGTCACGGAGCCTGGCGTCGACCGAGTCCGCCCGCTCGAGGGCCCCCACCCGGTCGATCTCCACGAACGCGTTGAACTCCGGGTTGAGCCGCTCCGCCACGTCCAGGTATCGCTCCACCACCTGGCGGGCGGTCCGGGTGCCGCTCCTGACTGCCTCGGCTATGGCAACGCCGGTTTCGGGCACGGCCGTCACCAGACCAGCTCGGCGGTCTCCGGGTAGATCATGATCCATGTCCGGCCGGCCGGCATGGTCATCGCCTCGCCCTGGGGCCCGGTGAGGGTGAACCAGTCGCCGACGCCGGCGCGACTCCACCGCCCTTCCTGAGCGAGGCCTTCCGCGAACACGATGGCGCGGTTCTCCCCTGTCGTGTGCCAGGCCGGGACGCACGAGCCGTCACCCGAAGGGCAGGCCGTGTAGCGCTCGGCCATCAGCACCACCAGCACGTCGGCCGCGATCTGGCCGGTGGTGCCGTCCTGGGCGATCCACTGGTGGGACACCCCCTCCACCGAGCGCAGGTACTGGCTCCCGTCCCAGTGCCACACCACATCGGTGGTGTCGGTCCAGTCGAGGAAGATGTAGGTGGCCACGTCCATCGGCGAGGCGGTGGAGGGACCCCGGTCGAACAGGGTGGGGGGAGGGCTCTGGCTGAGGCCCCGGTCCTCCGCGATCCGGCGGGCCTCGGCGGTGTTGGCATAGAGATTGTGCGGCGCCGAGCGGTCCCTCCAGCGGGCGGTCAGTGGCGGTCCCATGTCTCCGATCAGCGGCACCGAGTTGGAGAGCGCCCCGTCGACTATCCACGGCTGGCCCCCGCTGATGGTCAGCGCCCCGTTGAGCGGCTTGACCAGGGTCCAGTCGGTGGGACGGAGCGACCGCACCGGGCCCACCCACGGGGAGTCGCTGTGATGGAAGAGGGCGATGAACCTGGTGATCCCCGCCTCCACCACCAACTCGAACACCGCGTCGGCATGCTCGAGTCCCGACTGGGGCCGGGAGTTCCAGTGGTTGTCGACCTTGACGGCGATCAGCTTGCGGTCCACGAGCGAGGAGGACGCCACGGGCAGGCCGCTGACCGGCGACACCGGGCCGGAGTAGACGGTGGTCGAGGGGGAGGTGTCCTCGGTTCCGGGGGTATCGGTGGGCTCCGGGGCTCCCGTGCTGGTCGTGGCGCCGGTCCCGTCCGGTTCGCCGGCCCCGCCGGTGGTGGAGCCCGTGGTGGCGCCGGTGGTGGTGCCGGCGTCCTGGCCATCCGCCTCGGTCGTGGTGGCGGCGGTCCCCGCCTCCGTCCCCGTCCCCGCCTCCCCGGCCGGCTCGCTACCGGATCCCGGGTCGGATGTGGTGGTGCCGGCGTCCCCGCTGACCTGGGTGGATGTGTCGGACGGGGCGGTCGAGGGAACGGGGTCCTCGCCACCGCCACAGGCGACGGAGAGCACCAGCCAGGCAGCGACGACCAGGAGGTTCTTACGGGGCATAGGTCGTCTCAGTCTCTCAGACTCGGAGGCCTATTCCAAGCATCCGAGTGACCCGGGGCGGGCGCGTCGGACCTCCTACTGGTCGGCCTGTGTAATGACGGTGTGGTATGGCCGCCAGAGCACCCGGTTGTGTCGCAGACCGACCACTACCACTAGATGCGTCCGGCTCGGCGCCAGGGCCAGTACCGGGCCACCGCTCTCGAGTGGACGCTCGGGTGCGGGATCGGTCCGAGAGTCCGGCTGTCGGCGGAGGAGTCGGCCCGGTTGTCGCCCAGGACGAACCAGGAGTCGGATGGCACCACCCACTCGCCGTCGGGACGGGTGGCGGCGTGCCACCACGGATCAGAGGCCGGCCGGCCCCCGATCATCAGCACCCCGCCCTCGATGCCGACCGTCTCGCCGGGCAGGCCGACTACCCGCTTGACCACGTAGCGACCATCCGACCGGAAGACCACGATGTCGCCCCGTGCGATCCCCCGCCGCTCCCACGCCCGATCCGTTATCAGGTGGTCACGCGGTTCGATGGCGGGCATCATGGAATGGTCCACCACCCGGAAGCGGCGGTAGCGGGAGGCGAGCACGGTAGCGGCCAGTCCGACCAGGGCAGCGGCGCCCCGGCGGACATGCCGCCTCCGGGGACTCAAGGCGCGAGTATGGGTTGAGGCTGCATGAACGGGACATCGTTGAGTGTATTGTCTCCCTTATCCGGTAGACCACCAGACCCGAGGAGATGTTCATGGGGATTTTCGCACCATCCAGGCAGGCCCACGCCCACTGCGACCTGTTCTGCGGCGTCTACGACCCGGCCCAGGCGAGGATCGAGGCCGAGTCGGTGCTCCAGGCCGCGAAGAAGTACCACGGGAGCGATGACGAGGTGTTCCGCAGTCGTTGCGTAGCGGTCAAGGAGTCGCAGGCCGAGCTGGTCAAGCACCACCTGTCGGTGCTGTGGACCGACTTCTTCAAGCCCCACCACCTGGAGCAGTTCCCCGAGCTGCACGACATGTTCTGGAATGCCATCAAGGCGGCCGGCGACGCCAAGAAGTCGACCGACCCGGCCGTGGCCGAGGACCTGGTCGCCCAGATCGAAGGCATCGCCGAGGTCTTCTGGCAGACCCCGGAGTCGGCCAACGTGGGCCTCTACCCACCCTCCTGACCCGCCTCAGCGCCCACCCCTCCCACGAACCTAAGGTTCAGAACGGCACCCGTGGTGCGGTGTTCCTCAGGTTCAGGGCGTCATGGGTGGTGCTGTGTGCATCAGGTTCGGGTGCTGTGGTGTTCTTGAGGCGTAGGGCGTCATGGGTGGTGCGGTGTTCCTGAGGTTCAGGGCGTCATATTTGACGCCCTCTGCCCAAAGTTCGAGAAGTCGCGAAAACCCGGTGCTCCGCACCGGGCGACGCGGCGCCGCGACGGCTCGCCAGCCTCGGAACTCGAAGCACGCGACCCTTCGGCAGGTAGTCCGCTGGCAGGGCTCGGAGCAAGCTGAAGCCTGTGGCCCGAGGGTTCAGCGTCGGCTCACCTCTCGCGCTAGGTCGAGCAGTGGGACGGCCTCGGTATCCGGGGTGATCCTGTAGCGTTCCGCGCCGGGATAGACGACGAACTTGGCATGTGGGCGCACGTCGCTGCAACCGCTATGGAAGCCCCTGCGGGGCCGGGGGTTGAGGCTCCGCTTGACCTCGATCGCCCACGGACGACGCCCTGGCATTGTGACGATGAGATCGATCTCAGCTCCCCCCGAAGAGCGGTAGTGGCTCGCCTCGCTTCCATCCGGTAGGCGTGACACGAGGGTTTCGATGACAAACCCCTCCCAGCTTGCCCCGACCACAGGATGCCCGAGGAGGTCCTCCTTCGACGTCAAACCCAGCAGAGCATGCACGATCCCGCTGTCACGCACATAGACCTTCGGGGACTTGACAAGACGCTTCCCCGTGTTCGTGCGCCACGGCGGCAGGCGCCGGACCAGCAGCAGGTCGGACATGAGGTCCAGGTAGCGGGAGATGGTCTTGCCGTCCACCCCGAGGCTGCGTGCGAGGGCCGCGGCGTTGAGCAGTCCCCCCTGTGAGTGGGCCAGCATCACCCAGAAACGTCTGAGCGTCTCAGCAGGAATACGCGGGCCGAATTGGGGAATGTCGCGCTCGAGATACGTCCGGATGAAGTTCTGTCGCCACACGAAGCTCCGGCTGTCATCGGCCGAAAGGAAGCTGTCAGGGAATCCGCCTCGCACCCAAAGGGGCGCCCAGTCGCTCGGCCCCATCTCCGTCACGTCCAGCGGACCGAGTTCAAGGTAGGCGATGCGCCCGGCCAGGCTCTCGCCCGACTGCCGCAGTAGCTCCATCGAGGCGGACCCCAGCAGCAGGAACCGCCCCACTCCTCGCCCTTCGCGCCTTCCCCGATCTATGACGCCGCGCAGCGCTTGGAACAGCCCCGGCGTCCTATGCACCTCATCGAGGATGACCAACCTGTCTTGATGGTCGGCCAGATACAGTTCAGGGTCGGCGAGCTTCGCCAGGTCGGTTGGCGATTCCAAGTCAAGATAGACGGACTCGATCGCGTCAGCGAACTGCCAGGCCAGCGTGGTCTTCCCCACCTGCCGGGGCCCGATCAGCGCAACGGCTGGATACTCCGAGAGGAGATCCTGTAGCCGCGAATACAGACGGCGACGAATCATCTTTGTAATTATGGCACAGCACTCCAGAAATACAAGGTTGATCTGACGGGCGTCACCATTTGGTGCGGTGTTCCTGAGGTTTAGGGCGTCATGGGTGGTGCCCTGTGCATCAAGAACCGAGATTCCGGGCAAAACCCGCGAAAAACCCGGCAAAACTCGCGAAAAACCGGTGCTCCGCACCGGGCCCTCCCCCGCCACCACCTGTCCTGGCTTGGAGCGTGGTCGGCCATGCCCGGCTGGATGCCGGGAATCGGCGGTTCGCTCCATCGAGCTGTCGTGTTCCCTCGGGCCGGCCGTTCCGATCGGTCTCGCCCCATCGGCCGGTGTAGGTGCTTGGCGATGGGCAACGTATATCGGGGGTGTGACAAGTCCGACCCTTGCTGGCGAGAAGGCGAAAAAACGGTTGCCACGGGTTGGGAAGAAGGTCGAGCAACAGGTCGCGTCTGTGCGGTGCGGATACGCATGGGGATCCCACGCGTGACGACTCGAGAGCTACCTGCTTGGAGCGGCTGTCACTCGCCGACCAGGTCCCGCCGTTTCAGTATCGACCCTGTGAGCATCACCGAGACCAGCGCCATCACCGCGACCTTGGCGGCGGCGCCCCCCGCTCCGATCGTGACGCGGCCGAGTATCACGTCCACGGCGTCGTACGTGTCGACGGTCATCGAGGCGAAGTCCGCCCACGCCGAGACGACGATGCGGTAGATCGAGGATGCCTGTATTCCCGCGATGAAGCTGGAGAGGATCCCCTCCCACAGGAACAGGTAGCCGAGACCGAGCAGGGTGGCCCGGTTGAGCACCAGCCCCAGGGGCACGAACAGGGCGGCCGAGGCCACGCACTGGACGGCCACGCCAACCGTGGTGGCTATCCCCAGGGACCAGTCGCCGCTCATCACCGCGGCCACCACCCATGTGACCAGGACCCCGGCCTCCACGATCACGAAGGCGGAGACGGCCGCGGCTATCAGGGCGCCCAGGGCGATGACCACCCGAGGCAGCGGCTTGAGGAGGAGGAAGGGGAGGGTGTGCGCCTTGCGCTCCTCGCCGAGGGCGGCGGTCGACACGACGAGGGCCGCGACGGGGTAGACCGTGGCCATCCCCAGGCCGAACGTGAGGTTGTTGTACATCTCGGCTGCGAACGACCCGGTGCGCCCCAAGGCCAGGAAGAACAGCAGCGGTGCCAGCGACGCGGTCAGGAAGAACATCGCGATCGACCGGCGGCGCCTCATCAAGCGGCCGGTTATCGAACCGACGACCAGGAACAGGGCCTTCATCGGGGGTTCACCAGGTAGCGGAAGACGCTGTCCAGCGACTCGTCCTCCGGGGAGACCGCCGTGATCCGGGCTCCGGCCTCCCGGGCGCCGGCTGCGATGTCGAGGCCGAGGGCCCGGGCGTCGCTGGTCCTGATCTCGATCCCGTCCTCGCCGACCCGTACCGACTCCACCCACTCTCCTCCCAACAGCCTCCGCGCCAGCGGGCGCGGCCGGTCGGTGTCGATCCGGATGAGGCGAGGCTTGTCGGACATGGCATCGCGTAGCGCAGCCAGGGTTCCCGCCGCCGCCACCCGTCCATCGACCATGGCCACCACCCTTCCGGCCATGCGTTCCACCTCCGCTAGGACGTGCGATGAGACGATGATCGTCCGGCCCTGCTGCCCGAGATCCAGGAACAGCTCGATCAGGCGGGCGCGCTGCAGCGGGTCGGTCCCGTTGAGCGGTTCGTCGAGGAGCAGCACTTCGGGATCGTGGACCAGCGCCGCGGCCACCTTCGCCCTCTGGCGCATGCCCTTGGAGAAGGTCGACAGGGCTCGGTCGGCGTCCTTGGTGAGGTGGACGGTCTCGAGGGCCCGGCGGGCGGCCGCTCCGGTGTCCTCCACCTTCGACATGGCCGCGCTCCACTGTATGAAGCGCCGGGCCGTCATGTGCTCGTAGACGGCTTCATCCTCCGGGACGAACCCGAGATGCCGGTAGGCGCCGGGTTTGCGACCCGGATCCCGACCGAGGATGGTTGCGCCGCCCGCCGACGGCGTCAACAAGCCGGCCAGGACCCGGAGCAGGGTGGTCTTGCCGGCCCCGTTCGGACCGAGCAGACCGGTCACCCCCGGTCCGAACGAGCAGTCCACCTCGGAGACCGCCACCTTCGGCCCGAACCACTTTGACAGCCGGTTGGCGACCACCGTTGGCTCGTCGACATGGAGAGCGTCGGTGGAGCGGTCCGGCGCCGTCACGTCAACCTCCGGTAGCGCCATCCGACCAGCGCCGCGCTCACGACGGCCAGCCCGACTATGACGGCCAGCGAGACGCCGGGCCCGAATCCGGCCTGCGCCGGTATCCACTCCACCGATTCGTGGACCCCGAAGATCCAGTCGCGGACGTACCTGGGATGCTGCTCCGTGGCGAGCAGGGCCGCCCACCGGGAGCCGGGCGTGTCGTCAGCGGCCTCCTGGGCGAAGAGGGCCACCAGGTTGAGGCCCAGCGAGCCGATCAGGAAGGCGGCCGCGGCGGCGCCGACCCGGTTAATGAAGGATGCGGTGAGGAAGCTGAGCGACGCGTGCAGGACGAAGTAGGCGAGGGCCGCCAGCGGGACCTGCCAGAGGATGTCGGTGGTCCGGCCCAGGTAGGAGAGGAAACCTTCCCGGGAGAGCGCGGCCAGCCCCAGATGGAGCAGCAGCTGGGGCACCAGCCAGAAGCTGAGGATCACGGTGGCGTATGCCAGGGCCTTGCCGATCAGGTAGTCGCGAACGGCCAGCGGGCGCGAGAAGTACACGTTGAGGACCCCGTCGGTCCGGTCGGGGATCAGGAGCTGGGCGCCGGCGTACGCGGCGAACAGCAGAGCCACCACCGAGATGAAGTCGAAGTACCCCCGGTAACGGGGGACCAGCTCGGTCAGCTCCTCGACCGGGGTCTGGGAGGTGGCCCAGGTGATGGCGACCAGTATCACCACCGAGGCCAGCGCCACCACGATTAGCGTCCAGGGCAACAGCTTCCGCTTCGCCTTGCGGCGAAAGCCCATCACCCTGCGGAACCCCTCTCGTACGATGGCCCGCACCGCGCCCCTTCTCCCGGTACGGGTCCCGTCGTAGTGTCGGTAGCCCCGGTCGACGATGGTCGCCTGGTCGCGGCTGGTCTCGCGGGCGTCAGACATTCGCTTCCCTGGCGGCGGCCACCAGCACGTCCTCGAGGCGGCTCAGGCTGGTTCCCAGCCTGCGGACCGACGATCCCGACGACTCGAGAGCGTCGCGCATCACGGCGAAGGCGTCCTCGGATCGTGTCACGACGGTTACCACCGCCCCGTCCACGGTGACGGACACTCCCTGGCGGGTCAGCGCGTCGACCAGGGGACCTGGGTCGCCGAAGACCTCCACGGACAGGCGATCACCCTCGCCCGGAGGGTCGAGCGGCGCCGAGTGGATCAGCCGCCCGGCGTCGAGCATCACCACCCAGTCACAGGTCCGCTCGATGTCGTCGAGGATGTGGGACGAGAACAGCACGTTCATGCCGAACTCGCGAAAGCGGGCTATCAACTCCAGCATCTGGTCGCGCCCGGCGGGGTCGAGACCCGAAGCAGGCTCGTCCAGGAGCACAAGTTCGGGGTCGTGGACGATGCTCTGGGCCAGTTTCACCCTCTGCTGCATGCCGGTCGAGAAGTCCCCCAGGTGACGGAACCGTTCCTCGTGCAACCCGACCAGGAACAGGGTCTCCGAGGCCCTCCTCCGCGCCTCGACCGGAGGGATCCCGCCGAGCTCCGCGGCATACGCCACGAAGTCGGCCGCGGTCTGGTCCAGGGGAAGGCACTTGTTCTCGGGCATGTAGCCGATCCGCTCCCGGAGCCCGGCCGGATCCTCGGCCACCGGCGTTCCGAACACCGAGATCTGCCCGTAGGTCGGCCGGATGAGACCGAGCACGAGCCTGATGAGGGTGGTCTTGCCGGCGCCGTTGGCCCCGATGAGGCCGGTCACTCCGGGCTGGACGTCCAGGTCGACGTCCTCGAGCGCCCTGATGTTCCCGAAGCGCTTGTGGAGACCGGCGGTCTGGATGATCGGCGCGCCGGCCTCCGGGATGGTCCCGCGTTCGGTCACGAGCTCGCTCTCACGCGAACGCACCGTGTCTCATCCGGAAGTCCTTTCGGGAGGATCTCACCTGGCTCGCCCTTTGGCCGCCGGGCGGGCGGTGCGGGCAACAACCCTACTATTCATAGGGTTCCGCAAAACGTCAATGGGGAATCACCCTCGCAATACCCGGATCGCCGGGGGGAGCATCGGGAGAGTTCCCCCTGGCGGCCCTGATCGGCCGCACAGCCGGTGGGGTCTCGGGTGCTCGACATGGACGGACGTGCGCTCGAAGCCGCTCAGCCCGACGTCCGACCCGGGTCCTCCCGCCGGCGCCGGGGGCGGTACCACCTCTTGCCCTCGAGCTTGGCGGACCGGTCCGCCAGCCAGGCGCGCACCCGCGCCAGGAGCTCCCTGGCCCACCTGAACTCGGAGGACCACACGAGCAGTCCCGCCACCAGGAGCACGGTCCCCGGCAGGACGGGGAGTGCCAGCCCGGCCAGACCCACCAGGATGAGGAGTGCTCCGCCGATGGCCACGAGTGCCCTCCGGAGGTTCTTCTGGACGCTCATGTCCTCGTGCCTGCCGCGCCGGTTCGGGCCCGCTCAGCCGCGATTCTCCGCCTCCACCTTCCGGTAGAGGGGAGAGACTTCACCGAGCGGGGTCCCGGCGGGAACCGGAGCACCGGCCCATCCCTGCTCGGCGACGGTGCCGGGAAGGCCCAGCATCGAGTGGAGCCGTTCCGCGGTCACGGGGAGGTACGGGGCGAGCGCCACCTTGAGGTGGTTGATGGCGTCGATGGAGTCCTTCAGGACGGTGGCCGCCGCGTCCCGGTCCGTCTTCACCAGCTTCCAGGGCTCGGTGGCGTTGAGGTAGGCGTTGACCCTCCCCGCGCCTTCCATCGCCGTCCGGAGCCCGGCCCGCAGCTCGACCCGCTCTATGTGGGCCGCCACCTGGTCGAGGGTCCGCCCGGCCGAGTCCAGGACCTCCCGGCCCATGGCGGTCTGCTCCCCCCGTTGCGGGACCCGGGCCGCGAACCCCGACCGGGTCATGGAGAGCACCCGGTGGACCAGGTTGCCCCAGGTGGCGACCAGCTCGTCGTTGATGCGGCGGTCCAGCTCCTCCTCGGACACCTCGGTGTCGTTGTTCTCGGGCAGGTTGGCGGCCAGCGCGTAGCGCAGCGCGTCGGGCTCGTAGATCTCGAGAGCGGCGCCGATGGTCAGGCCGATGCCCCGGCTCGCCGAGGCCTTCCCGCCCCGGAAGGTCACGTACTGGTTGGCGGGGACGTCGGTGGGCAGCTCCAGGCCCCCGTACCCCATCAGCATGGCCGGCCAGATGATGGTGTGGAACGGGATGTTGTCCTTGCCGATGAAGTAGTAGTGCTCCGCCTCGGGGTTCTCCCACCAGTCCTTCCAGGCGTCCGGGGTGCGCTGGATCTTCGCCCACTCCTTGGCGGCCGACAGGTATCCGATCACGGCGTCGAACCAGACGTATATCTTCTTGCCCTCGCCGAGGCCCTCCACCGGGATGTCGACCCCCCAGTCGATGTCCCGGGTGATCGCCCGGTCCTGGAGGCCCTCCTCGATCCAGCCCAGAGAGAAGTTCAGCACGTGGCGGCGCCAGCCCTTGCGGGAGCGCAACCACTCCTCGAGGCGGTCGGAGAAATCGGGCAGGCGCAGGTAGAAGTGGTCGGTCTCCCGCCGGACGGGGGCCGCCCCGGACAGCTTGGAGCGGGCGTCGATCAGGTCGACCGGGTCGAGGGTGCGGCCGCACCCGTCGCACTGGTCCCCCCGGGCGTCGGCGTAGTCGCAGTAGGGGCAGGTGCCCTCGACGTAGCGGTCGGGGAGGAACCGGCCGGCGTCCGGGTCGTAGAACTGCTCGGAGGTGCGGCGGTCGATGTGGCCGTTCTCGTGCAGGCGGCTGAAGATGTCCTGGGTGACGTCGTGGTGGTTGCGGGTCCCGGTCGACGTGTACAGCTCCCACTGGATGGCCAGCGACTTCCAGCCGGCCACGAACTCGGCGTGGTAGCGGTCCACGATCTCCTGCGGGGTGACGCCTTCCTGGTCGGCCCTGACCGTGATGGGGGTGCCGTGGACGTCGCTCCCCGACACCATCAGGGTCCGGTTGCCGGCCAGCCGGTGGTAACGGGCGAAGATGTCGGCGGGAAGGTAGGCGCCGGCCAGGTGTCCCAGGTGCCTGGATCCGGATGCGTAGGGCCAGGCCACGGCCACGAGGATGTTTCGAACCATGCTCCTAGGGTACCGGAGTCGTTGCACCCCGACCGCGCGCCGCCGCCGCACCGGGGGATTCCGCGCCGCGGCCGGGGCCTACGATTGGGCGGCTATGAGTGCTGCGGCCTCCCTGGCGGCCGGCGTGGTCGCCACCCTGTTCTGCGTCGATCTGGTGCGACGCTACCGGGCCTCTCCGAGCCCGCACACCGCCGCCTACGCGGCCGGCATCGGGTTCTTCGCCCTGGCCACCTGGGCCCTGTTCGTGGGGACGACCACCGGGTGGACCTCGGCCAGCTACCGGACCTTCTTCCTGTTCGGTGCGATCGTGAACATCCCGGTCCTGGCGCTGGGCTCGATGTTCCTGGTGGTGGGGCGGAGGGCCGGCCACATCATGCTGCTGCTCATGTTCCCGTTCTTCGCCATCGCCCTACCCACCACCTTGGCACAGCCGTTCGATGCCGGCGGGCTGCCCCCGGGCGGGGTGCCGAGCGCCCGGGATCTGTGGGCGGACGTGTTCGGGCCCCGCCTGTGGTCGATTATCGGCGGGCGTCTGGGCGGAACCATCATCATCCTGCTGGCCCTGGTGTCGCTGGTCCGCTTCCTCCGCAAGAACCCGCGGCTGGTATGGGGCAACCTGGCCATCGTCGCGGGGACGCTGGCGGCCGCCACCGGGGGGACCATCCTGGCCCAGGGTGCGGACTGGGGGTTCGCCGCCTCGTTGCTGGTGTCGGTCACCCTCATCTGGGCGGGCTACCGCATCGCCTCCGGCGCCCGCCGCGCCGGCCCTGCCTCAGCCGAGGGTGGGGCACAGTCCGTCCGGCGGGAATGATCCGGTCGGGTCTCGGCCCTCTCGCTGCGATCGCGAGGAATGGCCCGCTATTAATAGTTGTAGGCCTATTTCTTAATAGCTTCGGGGCCGGTTGAGGAGAACTGAATAGATGGACCGCGGGGAGACGGGTCGCTACGAGGTCACCACTTTCAGGGGCGAGGAGGTTCGCGCTGTCATCGCGCCCCCTGCTGCCGTCCCGAGTCGTGCAGAACGCGAAAATCGCCACGAACCGGCGTCCCCGCAGGGCCCGGCCCCCGCCACCACCACCGTTGGTTCGGAGCGCGGCCGGCCATGCCGGGCTCGCCGCCGTCGTGACCGGCGGCCGGCGCTCCGCAAACCTCGAATATGTTCCCTCCGGACCGGCCGGACCGATCGGTTCTCGCAGCGTCGGCCGGTGCAGGTGCTTGGCAATGGGCAACGTATCGCGGGGATGTGACAGGTTCAACCCCCTTGTTCCCACCCCTCCTGTCCATGCCGGTTTCCAGGGCGGCACAATCGCCGTCTCTGGGGAAAGGGCCGCTAGCCGGACCTTCCCCCTACCGGCATAACCAATGCCATGCCGACTATGCTTGAATGCCAGGTATGAGAACGATGATCGTGCTCCCGGACCACCACCACGCCGAAGCCAAGCGCGAGGCGGCTCGCCAGGGAATCTCTCTGTCCGAGTACATCCGTCGTCTCGTGGCTCGTGACCTGGGCAAGGACGCTCCCGCGAGCGACCCGTCGGTCATCTTCCGTCTGTTCGACAGCGGCGGATCGAACATCGCCGACGGTAAGCAGGCGATGATCAGCGAGGCAATCGACCAACAGTTCAGGGCCAAAGGTATCTGAACAGTGCCTCCGGTGTTCGTGGACACCAGCGTCTGGTACGCCGCCGCTGCCGAAGGCGACGCCCACAGCGAGGTTGCTCGTTCCCTGCTCGCTGAGAACTCCGGGACGCTGGTGACCAGCGACCTGGTGCTCGCCGAACTGTGGAACCTGGTGAACGCGCGAGTTGACCATCACACCGCCAATCGCCTTGTTGCCTCGATAGCGGCCGGTATCGCCCGAGTCGAGTGCGCGACCGAAAAAGACCTCGAGGTGGCAGCCGGCGCGCTGGCAGCTTTCCCCGACCAGGCGTTTTCCCTGACCGACCGCACGAGTTGGGCGCTCATGGAGCGCCTGGGAATCACCGACGCCCTTGCCTTGGACGCTGACTTCCGCATATACCGTTACGGGCCCGGGCGCCGGCGAGCATTCTCAGTGCGCCCGTAGCCGGTGGCCACGCCTGACACCTGACACCGGGGGAGGGACGCCGTATTCCTGGCAACGTTGCCGAAGCACGTCGGCAAGAAGGGCACGAAGGGCCCGGCAACACGGGAAGCGCTAGCCCGACTCGGCCAGTTCCTCCGGGGCCGGGGCAGGGTGCGCCGGGCTGTCGCCCTCGCTGTCGGGTGCGCCGGCCAGGGCCGGTTTGGGGGTGCGGGTCTTGAGATCCTCGATGCGGTCCAGCGACCGCTCCAGCTTCCGCTGCCGGGTGGTCGTCAGCTCCCCGAACGCGGAGTTGAGACGGCCCAGGTGCCGCTCCGCCAACTCCACCTTCGCCACGTAGCGGCCCCATTCCTCGGTGAAGACGGCCAGGTGGTCGAGTATCTCCTGGGAGGACCGCTCCAGCGCGATGGTGTCCATCGCCTGGCGCACCAGCGAGACCATCCCGAACAACGTGAAGGGGGAGCACACCACCACCCGCACCGACAGTGCCTGGTCCAGCAGTTGGGCGTGGTGCTCGTGGATGAAGGCGTAGACCCGCTCGTTGGGGACGAACATCAACACGAACCCGACCGTGCTGATCGACTCCCGGTAGGCGTCCCGCCGGGCCGTCTCCAGGATGTGGCGCCACACCGCCCTCCCGAAGTCCTTGACCGCGGCCGCCTCCTCGTCCAGCGTTCCGGACTCCAGGTAGCGGACGTAGGCCTCCAGGGGGAACTTCACGTCCATGTGTAGGAGCCGCCCGTCCGGGAGGTCGAAGCTGAAGTCGGGCCGGGTGCCGGCGCTGGTGGTCAGCTGCTTGCGGTAGTTCACCCCCTCGATCAGCCCGGCCGACCGCAGGATGTCGTCGGCCATCCGCTCTCCCCACTGGCCCCTGGCCTGAGAGTTCCCGAGGATGTCGTTGAGCCGCTGGGTGGAGTCGAGCAGCCGGCTCTGCTGGTCGGCGGCGTTGCGCAGGCTCTCGGTGAGGCCCTCGTGCTGGGCGGCCCGGTCCTTCTGGAGCTCGGCGACCAGCCTCCGGATGCCGGACAGCTCCTCGTTGACCCTGGCGACCAGCGGCTCCCACTTGGTGTCGAAGACGTCACGCTCGCGGGCGATCTCGGCATGGCCGGTCCGGATCTCGGCCCGGCCGGTCTCGAGATGGGTCTGGAAGGCCTGCCCGGTGACCCGCACCACCTGTTCCACCAGCGCGTTGGGATCGACCGCCGGCTCAGCGCCACGACCCCGCCGCCAGGCCAGCGCAAACCCCACCCC
>WTGW01000035.1 GCA_011523395.1 Acidimicrobiia bacterium | reverse complement strand
GGCTCCGGGGGTGGGACTTGAACCCACAACCAACGGATTAACAGTCCGCTGCTCTGCCGAATTGAGCTACCCCGGATGGATCGGCCCGCCATGGTACCAGCAGGTGGGTGGAAGTCTTGGCCGCTCAGGCGCCGCTGAGGTAGCTCTCCATGCGGCGGCCACCTGGCTGGCTGCGCATCTTGCGCAGGGCTCGGACCTCCAGTTGGCGGATCCGCTCCTTGGTCACTCCCATCCTGTCGCTGACCTCCTGGAGGGTCCTGATCCGGCCGTCGGCCAGCCCGAACCTCATCGTGATGACCTTACGTTCCCGTTCGTCCAAGCCTTCCAGCGCCAGGGCAACGCTCTCCTGCAGGAGCTTGAGGACCGCGCCATCTGCCGGCGCCCCCGCCGCATCCTCATCCTGGACGAAATGCGCGAGGGTCAGATCGTCGGAGTCGCCGACCTTGGCATCCAGGGACAGCATCCCGCTGGAGAGCTCGGCCAGCTTCAGGATCCGATCATCGGCCAGATCCATCTCCGCGGCCAGCTCCTCGGTGGTGGGCTCGCGACCGGACTCCTGGTAGAGCCTCCGCCGGACGACGTCGAGCAGCCTCACCTGCTGCGCCAGGTTCTCGGGAACCCGGATGATCCTCTTCTGCTCGTTCAGAGCCCGGCTGACCGTCTGGCGGATCCACCAGACCGCGTAGGTCGAGAACTTGTAGCCCCTGCGGTAATCGAACTTGGCGGCCGCCCTCATCAGGCCCACGTTGCCCTCCTGGACGAGATCCAGCATCGGAACCCCCGGAATGACGTACCGCTTCGCCACCGAGACGACCAGCCGGAGGTTGGCCTTGACCAGCCGCTCCTCGGCCCGCTCGCCGCGGCGCGCTATCGCGGCCAGCCGCCGGTACTCGGCATCGGAGCGAGACCTTCCGGCGGCCTCCAGTTCGGCCAGCTCGGCTCTGGCCTCGACCCCGGCGTCCTTCGCCATGCCCAGCTCGACCTCCTGGCGCGGGGTGAGAAGCGGGACCCGGCCGATCTCGCTGAGGTACTGGTCGACCGGGTCGGACAGGAACTCGGCATCCCCGGGCTCCGGATCGTCCCGCAGGCGGTCCGGATCATCGTCCACCACCTCTATCCCGGCTGCCCGCACGGCGGCGAGCGCCTGGTCTAGTGCCACGCCGGGGGCCCCGGCCGCATCGAGTTCCTTCTGGATCTCGGCCGAGGTGAGGAACCCCCTGCGCCTCCCCCGCTTCAGCAGTTCCTTGATCGCCCCCTGCGCGTCCGAGCCCAAACCTACTCCTTAAGCCGCCTCAGAATCCCCTTTCCTGTAACGCTATCAGTTCTGCAAGGGCTTGTGAATAGGCTTCCGGGTCTTTTTTCTGATCGATCCCTTCCAATATCACCAGAAGTTCGTCCTTACGGTGCCCCACCGCACGTCCTTCGAGATGTGACATGACATCTTCGAACGGCAGCAGCGGGGTGTTCATGACCGCCAGCCGGCGAGCCATGGCCGACATGGCCTGATCCTTGAGGCCGTCCAGCGGCACCGGGACTCCCTCTTCCAGGTGCTTTCCCTCGTCGAGCAACCAGCGAGCCAGGACGGCGGCCTGATCGTGTTCGAACAGGTCGGGGCTGATCCGGTCGCGCTCCGCGGTCCCGGCCATGAGGTGGCGGAGCAGGTCCCGCTCCGACCGATCCATAGCACGGGATGCGGCGGGCCGTCCATCCGTTCGAGGGCGGCCCTGGGACCGGCCTCCCCTGCCGGTGGCGGCATGCCTCCTGATCTCCGCCTGGACGAGATCGATGCTCATATGGGTGCGCCCGGCCACGTAGAGGGCGTGCTGGTAGCGGGCCGCCTCATCGGGATGGCGGGCGATCAACTCCGCCGCCTCCCTCATCGCCCGGGTGCGCGCCTCCCTCTCCCCCAGGTTGTACTGCCCCAGCAGCCGGTTGAGCCGGAACTCGGTGATCGGCGCCGATCCGTCGACCGCCTCCCGGAGCAGGTCTCCCTTGTCCTCGAACACCAGGTCGGCCGGGTCGCGGCCCTCGGGCATCATTGCCACCCGCAGGTCGAGCCCCAGATCCGAGGTGATGCGCAGATCGTCCCCGCGCACGGCGGCGCCGGCGCCCGCCGCGTCGGCGTCGAAAGCCAGGACGATGCGGCTCGAGAAACGACGGAGCAGGTCGAAATGGGCCTCACCGAGCGCCGTCCCGCAGGTGGCCACCGCCAGGGGCAGATCGGCCAGGTGGAAGGCGATGACGTCCGTATAACCCTCGACCACCACCCCCAACTCCTCCCGACTGATCGCCGAGCGGGCCTTGTCCAGGCCGTACAGGAGCTCGCTCTTCTTGTAGAGCGGGGTCTCGGGGGTGTTCAGGTACTTGGGACCCTCGCCGCGCAGGAGGCGGGCTCCGAACCCGACCATCTCCCCGCGCACGTTGTGGATGGGGAAGATCAGCCGGCCCCTCATCTGGTCGATGAGGCGCCCGCGCCCCACCCTCCTCGCCAGGCCGGCCGTGAGGATGTCCGAGTCCTTGTGGCCCTTGCCGCGCAGGTGGGAGACCAGGGCCTCGGCCTGGTCGGGCGCGTAGCCGAGCTCGAACTGGTCCACCACCTCGACTCCGTAGTTGCGTCCCCGCACGTAGGACCGGGCATGGCCGGCATCGGGGGCGGACTTGAGGCGGTCCTGGTAGTAGCGACCCGCCTCGGCCACCGCTTCGACCAGCCGGGAGCGCCGTTCCCGCCGCTGCGCCGCCCGGGGGTCGCGCCGGACGACGATGCCGGCCCGGTCCGCCAGCATCTCCATCGCCTCGACGAACGACAACCCTTGGGTCTCCTGGACGAAGGTGAAGATGTCCCCGCCCACGCCGCAGCCGAAGCAGTGGTAGAGGCCGCGGGCCGGGTCGATCGAGAGCGAGGGGGTCTTCTCCGAGTGGAAGGGGCACAGGGCCTTGAAGCTGCCCCGGACCTTCCTGACGGTGGTCACTCCCTCGAACAGCTCCACCAGGTTGACCGCCTGTCGGATGCGCTCCAGGTCGTCGCGATCGGATGCCATCCTGCGAGTGTACGTCTCCGAGCCGGTGCTCGGAGCTCAGGCTCGTGCCGCGACGGCCACCAGGTCTATCACCAGCAGTATCTCGTCCGCCACGTCGCTCACACTGGGAACGTCCGGGATGGTCAGGCCGAAGTCGGATCTCAGCACCATGGCCGTTCCGCTCACCTCGACCCGGTCGGTGGACACCACCGTCACCGCGGTGTCGAAGGTCACGGGTCGGGACTCGCCGCTCAGGCTGAAAGTCCCCGTGATGCGGAGCGGCACCTCATCACCCACCGTCACGCTGTCGGGGAACCCCTCGACATCGGTCGGCTCGAAGGTGGCAAACTCGTTCTCGTCGCGGGACGACCCGAGGATGGGCCCCCGGATGGCCCTGTCCCGGAAACCAGAGTCGGTGGCCAGGGTGCGGACGTTGATCACGATCGTTCCCAGCTGCGACGCGGCCGGGCTGTCGAAGTCGATGAGGACCTCGCCCGCCACCTCGGTGGTGACCCCCACCACCCGGAACGGATTGCCGTTGAGGATCTCGTCGATCTCGAAACTGACCGAGGACTCCGCCTTGTCGATCCGGTAGAGGACGGCGGAGGCACCCTGGTCAGGTAGCGGCTCGGTGGCCTCGGTGGTGTCGGGGGCCGCCGTGGTCTCCACGGGGACGGACGTGGCGGCGGTGGTGGAGGGGGCGGTCGTGGTGGCGGAGGTGGCGGCGGAAGTAATGGGAGGAGCGGTCACCTCGGTGCTGGGCTCGCCGCTGCCGCCCGAGAACCAGACGTAGGCCGCGGCGCCCAGAACAAGCACCGCGATCGCCGCCAGCGCGAGACCGATCCACCGAGCCATCCGCATTTGCCCCTCCTAACCGGCGCCGAGGCGCTCGCCCAGGTAGCCGCGGAGCTGCCCGATCCCCACCCGGTCCTGGGCCATCGTGTCCCGATCCCGGACTGTGACCGCCTCGTCGTCCAGGGTGTCGAAGTCGACCGTCACGCAGTAGGGCGTCCCGATCTCGTCCTGGCGCCGGTAGCGCCTCCCGATCGCCTGGGTGACATCGACCTCGATGTCCCAGTGGGGACGGAGGGCGTCGGCCACCCGCTGTGTCACCTCGACCAGGTCGGGCTTCTTCGAGAGCGGGAGCACCGCCACCTTGACCGGAGCGAGGCGGGAGTCGAGCCTCAGCACCGTGCGGGGGGCATCGCGCACCGTCTCTGTGTGGTAGGCGTCGATCAGGAAGGCGAAGGCCGCCCGGGTGGCTCCGGCCGCCGGCTCGATCACGTAGGGGAAGAAGCGCTCACCGGCCGCCTGGTCGAAGTAGCGCAGGTCCTTACCCGAGGCTTCCGAGTGCTGGCGCAGATCGAAGTCGGTCCGGTTGGCGATGCCCTCCAGCTCGTCCCAGCCCCACGGGAACCGGTACTCGACGTCGTAGGTGGCCACCGCGTAGTGGGCCAGCT
>WTGW01000081.1:1537-4495 GCA_011523395.1 Acidimicrobiia bacterium | reverse complement strand
GACCGAAAATCTTGTAAACACCATCAAGGCGTATCAGCCCGTCACCGGCCACCACCGCTCCCTTCCTGGCTCCGTCACCGCGCCCCGCGCTGGTAACTCACTTGGCCTGAACGCCTAGCCATGACACTAGTGTCGGATGGGCCGTTCTGCCCTACCAAAACAGCCCACTTGTCTCACGATACGGAACCGTGCCGCATCGCAGTACACCGACGGGTGGGTTTTCTCCGGGTAGGATTCCCGGTCGGTAGCTAACCTTGACGGAGATTGCATGAACGCTTCCGGTAGGTTTCCCTCCGATCTCGAGATCGCCCAGGCCGCTCCGGTCACACCTATTTCCGAGATCGCCGAGTCGATCGGGGTCCGTGCGGACGAGCTGATTCCGTACGGCTCCACCAAGGCCAAGGTCCACCTCGACATACTCAAGCGGGTCGGCGCCCGCTCACCCGGCAAGTACATCGACGTCACCGCGGTGACCCCCACCCCGCTCGGGGAGGGCAAGACCACCACCACGATCGGTCTGGTCCAGGGACTGGGCCTCCTCGGGAAGAAGGCCGTCGCCGCCATCCGCCAACCCTCGATGGGACCTACTTTCGGGATCAAGGGCGGGGCAGCAGGGGGCGGTTACAGCCAGGTCATCCCCATGGACGAGTTCAACCTTCACCTGACCGGCGACATGCACGCCATCAGCGTGGCCCACAACCTGGCGGCCGCGGCCATGGACGCCCGCTGGTACCACGAGGGGCGGATGAGCGACGCCCAGCTCGAGGCCATAGGGCTGGAGCGGCTCGATATCGACATGTTCCGGGCCCAGTGGCGCCGCGTGGTCGACGTCAACGATCGGGCACTGCGCAACGTGGTGGTGGGCCTGGGCGGCCGCATCGACGGCAGGCCCCGTGAGTCGGGTTACGACATCACCGTGGCTTCCGAGCTGATGGCGATCCTGGCGCTCACCGACGGCCACGACTACGCCTCGGCGCTCCGCGACCTCCGGGCCCGTTGCGGGCGGATCGTGGTCGGCGCGGATACCGCCGGCAACACCATCTCCCTCGACGACTTGGGGGTGGGCGGCGCGGTGACCGTCCTGATGAAGGACACGCTGCATCCCACGCTCATGCAGACGCTCGAAGGCCAGGCCGCCTTCGTCCACGCGGGTCCGTTCGCCAACATCGCCCATGGCAACTCGTCCATCCTGGCCGACCGGGTAGCGCTCCAACTGGGGGAGTACGTGGTTACCGAGTCGGGATTCGGGGCCGACATGGGCATGGAGAAGTTCTTCAACATCAAGTGCCGGGCCTCCGGTCTGAAGCCCGATGCGGTAGTCCTGGTCGCCACCGTCCGGGCGCTCAAGACCCACGGCGGCGGCCCTCGAGTGGTGGCGGGACGGCCGCTCGCCCCTGCCTACACGGAGGAGAACCTGCCCCTGCTGGAGGCCGGCCTCGTGAACCTGATGGCTCACATCGAGAACGCCCGCCGCTTCGGGATCGAGGTGGTGGTGGCGGTCAATACCTTCCCGACCGACACGGAGAACGAGCGCCGGGTGATCAAGCGGGCCGCCCGGGAGGCGGGAGCGCTGGCGGCGGTCACCTCCAGCCACTGGGCCGATGGCGGGCGCGGAGCGCTGGAATTGGCCGAGGCGGTGGTCGAGGCATGCGAACAGCCCGCGGACTTCCGCTTCCTCTACCCGTCGGAGCGGTCGATCAAGGAGAAGATCGAGACCGTCTGCCGGGAGATCTACGGCGCCGGAGGGGTTGACTACTCCGCCAAGGCGGCGCGCCAGATCGCCGAGTTCGAGCAGGCCGGGATGGGGAACCTCCCGATCTGCATGGCCAAGACCCCTCTCTCGATCTCGCACGATTCCTCTCTGAAAGGGCGGCCGAGCGGGTTCACCGTGCCGGTGCGCGAGGTCAGGGCGTCGGTCGGCGCCGGATTCCTGGTGGTGCTCCTGGGCGAGATCCGCACGATGCCGGGACTGGGGGCGCGGCCGGCGTACATGAACGTAGACGTCGATGAAGACGGCAAGATCATCGGCCTGTTCTGACTTGTCGGCTGCCGCGGCAGACGGGCCGACCGCCTCGATCCGGTACCTGGTCATAGACTGCCTCGACCTGGACCGATCGGCTGCCTTCTGGGGCTCGTTGCTCGGCCTGGCACCCCGGCGACGGCTCGACAACTACCTGTTCATGGGGTTGGTGCTGCCCGGGTGCGAGTTGGTCCTCCAGCAGGTGGACCGTGTCACGGCCGACAAGAGTCCTGTCCACTTCGACATCGAGGGCTCGAACGAGGGGGACTTTGACAAGATCCTCGCGCGTACGGTGCAATTTGGTGGCAGAATCGTGGAGACGGTCACGGAGGCCGAGTACGAGTTGACGGTGATGGCGGATCCCGACGGCAACGAGTTCTGCGTGAACAGGATCCCGTTCCAATCGACTGTCGGTGCGACCTAGGCGGGGGTGAACGGCCGTTGGTGGAGAGTGAGGGAAAGGAGGTGATGGAATGCCGCGGGTGACGCTTCCCCGATTGACCACCCCGTACGTGCGACGGGATGGCGAATTGGTGCCGGCCACGTGGGACGAGGCGCTCGACCGGGCGGCGGCCGGGTTGAGCCGCCATACCGGTAGCGCCTATGGCATGTTCTCGTGTTCCAAGGCGACCAACGAGATGAACTTCCTGGCGCAGAAGTTCTCCAGGCTGGTCATGGAGTCGAACAACATCGACTCGTGTAACCGCACCTGACACGCTCCATCCGTCGCCGGTCTGGCGGCAGTGTTCGGAGTAGGAGGCGGGACCTGTTCCTACGAGGAGATCGAGACCACGGACGTGATCCTGCTCTGGGGCTCCAATGCCCGGGAGGCGCATCCGATCTTCTTCCATCACCTGATGAAGGGGGTCCGCAACGGCGCCAAGCTGTACGCGATCGACCCGCGCCGCACCACGTCGGCCATGTGGGCCGACGTCTGG
>WTGW01000081.1:0-1437 GCA_011523395.1 Acidimicrobiia bacterium | reverse complement strand
CTGATGCTGGAGGCGATGGAGCACGGCGAGATAACCGCCCTGTACGTGATCGGCGAGAACCCGGCCCAGTCCGAGGCCCGGTCCGACCATGCCCGCCACCTCCTGCGCGGGCTGGAGTTCATGGTGGTGCAGGACCTCTTCATGACCAGGACCGCCGAGTTGGCCGACGTGGTGTTCCCGGCAGCGGCCGGATGGGCCGAGACGGACGGCACGGTGACCTCCTCCGAGCGGCGGGTGCAGCGGGTCCGCAAGGCTCTCGACCCTCCTGGAGAGGCTCGAGATGACCTGCACATCATCTCGGCCCTCGCCGAACGGATGGGCCGGGGTTGGGGGTACCCGACCGCCGAGGAGGTTTGGGACGAGCTGCGCAGCCTCTCGCCCAACCACGCCGGGATGTCGTACCGGCGCCTCGCCGAGGCGGGTGGCCTGCAGTGGCCGTGTTACGACGAGGACCATCCCGGCACCCTGTTCCTCCACGGCGAGCTGTGGGACGATCCGCTGCCTCGGGATCCGGCGCCCTTCTTCCCGACGCCGTGGGCCCCGCCGGTGGACGAGCTGAGCGAGGAGTACCCGATCCGGCTCACCACCGGACGCCGGCTCGACTCCTACAACACCGGGGTCCAGTCCGGTGGCTACTCATCCCCGTTGAGGACAGCGGTGGCCGTCGAGGTAGCGCCCGCGGACGGAGCCGCCCTCGGCGTGGCCGAGGGCGACCTGGTCCGGGTCGTCTCGCGGCGGGGATCCGTAGAGGCGCCCGTGATGGTCGATCGGTCTCTCCGTCCCGGCCTGGCCTTCATGGCCGTCCACGATCCCGACGAGGTGGACGTGAACCTGCTCACCATCGATGCGTGGGATCCAAAGTCGGGAACCGCCGAATTCAAGGCCACCGCGGTTCGGATCGAGCCTTTGCAGGAGGGTGTCGAGCAACGATCCGGGGTTCGTTCCGTGGCAAAATACCCGGCATGAGAGTTGCCGGCCACCACAGAGTTGTCGGCTACCAAGCCATCCCCCTTGTAAGGGGTTTCCCGGCCACCGTCTAGGAGGGTACTGAAACATGTCCAGTTGGCCCGCTAGTCGGAAGCGAAACCCCAGGTCAAGACGTCGCGGGACGTTGCGGGCCAACCCATCCCCGTCTTTTTCAGCACCCTCCTAGGAGAACTCCCATCGACCTCCGACTCATGTCCGCCGAGGCGACGACCGCGGAGCGGTCGGCCGTGGATGCGTTGCTAGGGCCTCCCACCCCATCCGGGGACGGGGAGTCTTCGCAGCCCGCCGACCGGCGTGTGGCGTTCGGCGGCTATCACCGTTCGGTGGAGAGCCGTCACTTGTTGTTGCCGGCGCTCCACGCGGTGAACGACTCGGTCGGATGGGTCAGCGCCGGCGCGCTCAACTACATCTGCGAGCGACTCCTCGTTCCCCCCGCGGAGGCGTACGGGG
>WTGW01000027.1 GCA_011523395.1 Acidimicrobiia bacterium | reverse complement strand
GTTCCTGAGGTTTAGGGCGTCATGGGTGGTGTTGTGTGCCTCAGGTTCGTGGACTCCACCGTTCTTGATGCACAGGGCGTCATGGGTGGTGCGGTGTTCCTGAGGTTCGCAGCCGCGGTGCGCCCGAAAACACCGGCTCCGCACCCCCACGCCTCGCCATCCGGCAAACAAGACCCTTGAACACAACCCTGATCGCGGGCACCTTGCAGGCAGCGACGCGTCGCAAGCGAGGCCAGCGAAAGGAAGTGGCTATGGCGACACCGACAGTGGGGCCGAGGATCCGGCGGTTGGCCGAGTCGCAGAATGGGTTGATAACGGGCGACCAGGCGATCAAGGCGGGCCTCTCGAGGTCCTCCATCAGGCGCCGCATTGAATCGAAAGAGTGGGACCACATCGAAAACGACATCTACCTCGTCTACGGGACACGCTCGAAGGTCGTCTATCTGCGGGCTGCTGTCCTCGCTCTCCCGGCAGTGGTCTCCCATCAGTCGGCAGCCCAGCTACACGGGCTCGGCTATAGGACGTTCACCGGAGCTGTGGTCACCGTGCCCCACCGCCGCAGCAACCGCTTCGTAGAGGTTCGAGTCCACCAGTCGACCGACCTTCACCGGCGACATGTCACCCACATCGCCGGTCTCCCTATCACCAACCCCGTCCGGACCATGTTCGATCTGGCGTCCGTAACCGAGTTCGACGAGCTCCGCAGCATCGCACAGAAGGCACTGGCGGCCCGCCGCGCGACCTATGAAGGCCTCGCCGAGATTCTCGAAGAACTGGGTCGGCGCGGCCGTCCCGGCACGACCCTCTTCCGCAGGCTTCTCGAAGATGTAGCGCCCGGGCACGCCGTCCCCGAGAGCGTCATGGAGGAGAAGATGCTCGCCCTCATCAGCGAAGGCGGCCTACCGATGCCCACTCTCCAGCTGCCGCTCCCGTGGCGGAGTCCCACGAAGGGTCGGGCCGACTTCGCCTACGAGGACGCCCGGGTGATCATCGAGTGTGACGGGCGCCGCTGGCACACGACTATGGAGGCGTTCGAGAGCGATCGCCGCCGGGACAATCTCGCTCAGCTGAACGGCTGGAGAGTCCTGCGCTTCACCTGGAACGACCTCAACGAGACGCCGGCCAGGGTCCTCTACCAGATCGCCGAGGCCCTACGCCAGGCCGCATGACCCGCCATCCGACACGGACAGCCCTCCGGGGCCTCCGGCGTGATGACGGGCGCCGGGAGGGGCTACCATCCTCTAGCGGACCAGCACGATGCTTGGTCGCATCAACAAGAACGGCTCCCAGGAAGGCCAATGACCGACAAGGCGCGCCCCACTTCCCTGACCGCCCCCCTGTACCGGCTGTACGAGCGGCGCCTCCTGCGTCAACTGGATCCGGACCGCCTCCCCCGCCACATCGGGATCATCCTGGACGGCCACCGGCGCTATGCCCGGGCCGAGGGCCTGGAGACCTACTCCCACAGCTACCGCAGCGGGATGAGGCGGTTCGAGGAGTTCCTGGGCTGGGTGGCCGAGTTGCCCATCCCGTCCGTCACCGCCTGGGTTCTGTCCACCGAGAACCTGGCCCGGCCGGCGGAGCAGATCGAGCCCTACTTCAACACGCTGACCGAGATGTTCGGACGGCTTCCGGAGCGAACCAACCGCCTGGGTTTCCGCCTGAAGGTGATGGGGAGCCTCGACCTGCTACCCGCCGACCTGGTGAAGGCCGCCAAGCATGCCGTGGAGACCAGCCTGTCCGCTTCCCCGGATGCCCCGAAGGTCACGGTCGCCATGGGGTACGGCGGCCGCCAGGAGATCGTAGATGCCTGCCGCAACCTGGTGGACGAGCTGCTCGGTAGGGGGACGCCCCCCGACGAACTGTCCGAGCACGTGGACGCCGCCGGCATCGCCTCCCATCTGTACGAGCCCGACCAGCCGGATGCCGACCTGATAATCCGCACCTCGGGCGAGTCCCGGCTGTCGGGGTTCCTGCTGTGGCAGGCCGCCTATGCGGAATACGCCTTCGTGGACGTGTTCTGGCCGGACTTCAGGCGGGTCGACTTCCTCCGCGCGCTGCGAGACTACGCCGCCGCCGACCGCCGCTTCGGCCGCTAGCTAGCCCGGACGAGCCGGGGCGCCACCGACCGGAGCCACGGCTTCCATCCTCTGCTCGGCGATGGCCACGTAGTCAGCCGAGACATCCACCCCGATATAGTCCCGCCCGGCCAGCAGCGCCATCTTGGGCGTGGTCCCGGACCCGCACATCGGGTCGAACACCAGGTCGCCGGGCTCGGTCCAGGACCGGATGTGGTCGGCGGCCAGCTTCTCGGGGAAGACGGCCGGATGGCGGAAGGCCACCTTGTCCCTGGTCGTGCCCCCCATGCCCACCGCATAGGCCCAGATGTTGGTCCTGGTCTTCTCCTTCTTGAGCTCCTTGAGCACCTTTCGGTTGACCGCGTCCGGGCCCTTGTTGTGGGGGAGCATCTCGTACCCGCTCCGGACAGTCGGCTCCGTGAGCGGATTGAAGGTCTTCGGGCTCCCCTTGCTCAGCACGAACATGAACTCGTACGCGTTGGTGTAGGCGTTGGAGCGCATGAAGGGGGTGTTCTTCTTGCGGTAGATCATCACGTCATGCATCCGGAACCCGATCTCCTGGAAGAAAAGGCCCTGCCGGAAGCTCGAAAGGGTGCGCCGTCCGGCATCGATCTTGTCCCCGACCACCCACACCACCACGCCGCCTCGCTTGGTGACCCGGAACAGGCCGCGCGCGATGGCCTCGAAGTCGAACGAGTACCCGTTGTAGTTCCGGAGGTTGTCGTAGGGAGGGGAGGTGACGGTCAGATCGACGGACCGGGCGTCCATCCGGGCCATGAACTCCACGCAGTCCGCCACGTACAGACGGTTGCGCCCGATGCTCATCCCGCCCGGCTCCGTGCCCGCCGCCTGGCGATGCGCCCGGTAATCATGGTCCTCCCCTACGACCTCGCGCCTAGTCGTCACGCCTGCCCTCCAAGACCCCGTACCGCAGGCCCAGTCCGCCGCATCCGGGGAAAAGACCGCGAAAATCGCGGCGAGCGGGCTTCGCCCGTTGGGCCCTCCCCCGCCGCCACCACCTTGGTCCGAGACGCGTCCCGCCAGGCCCTCGGCGGGGCGGTCTCGAACGATTTGATCCCTCGTGCGGGCCGGTCGACGTCGGAGCCGGACCGCTGGTAATTACGGTTATCCAATAACCTATAGCGAGGGTGTGACAAGTTCAACCCCCTTGTCGGCAGGCAACGGCCCGGGCGGGAGCCAGAACGCGTGCGGACCGGTACCAGGCAAGAGCCGAAGCACGTATCCACTCTGCGCCTAGCCGCCGGCGAGCCGGTTCTTCAGCCCCGCAGCCGGAGGGCTCGCACCGTTCTCCTGGCGGGTGATCCTCAGGTACTCCTTCACCACGTCGGCCTTCCCGAAGCCGGGGGTGATGGTGTTGTTCTGCGACAGGGCGGCGAAGTCCATGCTCAGCAGCCGGTCGAGAACGGCCGGGGTCCCGGCCTTGAACAGGATCCACTGCTTGGTCCGCTCACAATCCTCCGCAGAGGTCTCCCGCCTCGAGTAGTCCTGGTAACCCTGCCGGGGCACGGCGAAGTCGAAGTCGTGGTCGAAGACCTTGAGCGCTTCGGGCGTGTTGTTGTACTGCCACATCTCGAAGTCGGCGTGGCGGATGGCGGGCGGGCTCAGCAGGCGCATGTCCTCGAAGTCGTGGCTCGCCTCCCTGGTCCAGACCTGGAACTCGGCGTTGAGCCGGTAATCCGGCTCGGCCCTCGTGTAGAAGGCCGGGGCCTCCAGCTCCAGAGTTGCGATCCACCGGAATCCGGGACGCAGGTTCTTGTGGACCGAGTACTTCCGGAACTGGACCGGGACCACGAAGGCGATGGTGTTCGCCATGGCGGCCGCCCGGTTGAAGAACCGGATGGCGAGCTTCGACCGGTGACCGAAGGGCGGATTGCCCACCACCACGGTCTGCCGGGGGTCCCTCACCGTGTCCTTGAAGGGCCAGGTCAGGAAGTCGTGCCGGACGATGCCGGCCCGCTGCGGCTCGATGTCGATGCCGATGCGCCGGCCGGCGGGCAACAGGTCGAGGAAGCAACCCTCCCCGGCGCTCGGCTCCACGTAGAACACACGGTCGTGCCGGAGATCGCGGAGCCCGTCAAGCGTCTCGAGCAGGAAGCGGAAGCAGCGATCCGCCACGGCCGGCTTGGTGTAGATCTGGTCCAGCCCGATGGCGCCGTCCTCCTCCCTGCCATGCCTAACCATAGGTATCGCCCCTGACAGTTATGCGTTAATGCGAGGACATGGTCGAGCGGCAGGGCTCCATGCGCCGGATAACCCTCACTCAGACCCCGGGATTCACATTAATCCTCCAATAACCTCCACAGCATGAGGTATAATCGGCGTATAAGCACCATAGTGAGGGAGACACGTTGGCTACTTGGGTACCAAGTCCCGAGGACCTTCAGACGGTGATACGCGAGCAGAATCCGTGGTTCCAACTCGGCCAGGTTCCGTTGTCGATGGCCCCGCCCACCGACCGACCCATGGCGAGAGGGCTCTGGCGGTTACTCGCCAGCGACCAGCCTCGGCGGTACCAGATCGTACTCGGGCCACGCCGGGTCGGAAAGACCACCGTGCTCCACCAGACAGTGCGTCACCTCATCGACCAGGGCGTGCCGCCATCCCTCATCTGGTGGTTGCGGATGGATCATCCCCAACTCATGCAGCTGGACCTTGGCTGGCTCGTCCGTGGTGTCCTCGATGCGGTTGACGCGTCCCCTTCGCAGCCGGTGTATCTCATGCTCGATGAACTGGTGTATGCCAAGGACTGGGACCTGTGGCTCAAGACGTTTTACGACGAACGCTGGCCCGTCCGAGTGGCCGCTACCTCTAGCGCCACCGCCGCACTGCGTGATCGCCGCCTGGAGAGCGGCGTCGGTCGATGGACGGAGCAACTCCTAACTCCCTACCTCTTTCCCGAATACCTGGAGTCGCTGGGCATCCCGCATGCCGTGCCGGTAGGAGAAACCCTTGCCCAGAGCCTGGTCGCAGTGCCGGGGGGTCAGCACTCCTCGCCGGAACTCAGGCAAGCCCGACGGCGGCTGATGCTGGTCGGAGGTTTCCCGGAGCTACTGCTGGACAATCATCTGCGACCGTGGCGTGGGGAGCCCGACCTAGTGCTCGAATCCCAACAGGTCCTGCGAAGCGACGCCGTCGAACGTGCCCTGTACAAGGACATACCGCAGTCCTACGGGGTCCGCAACCCCCTGATGCTGGAAAGGCTCCTGTACGTGCTTGCCGCGCAGGTGAGCGGGATACTGTCGCCATCGAGGATAAGCCGGGAACTGGGCATATCGATGCAGACGCTGGACCGTTACCTGTCCTATCTGGAACGCGCATTCCTGGTGTTCACTCTTCCCAACTACTCGGGCCGGGAAACCAATGTCCAGAAGCGAGGTCGCAAGCTCTACTTCGTGGACGGCGCGGTACGCAACGCCGCATTGCACAGGGGTCTGGCCGTACTTGACGACCCCGTGGAGATGGGGGCTCTTCGCGAGAACCTGGTGGCCGCCTCCCTGCGCGCTCTTGCCCAAAGGACCGGAGTACGTCTCTTCCACTGGCGTGATGGTGATCATGAGGTTGATCTCGTGTTCGACCACCCGGACCGGCCGCTCGCCTTTGAGATCGCATCGTCGTCGAGTCACGGCCGGTCCGGCCTCCATGCTCTGATCCGGCGCTATCCCCGCTTCAAGGGCGGTTGTTACCTCGTGACACCGCAGGTGCCGGTGTTCCACCCCGATGATTCGGGTGTCGGGACCTTTCCACTGGACCTCCTGCTCCTCGCGGCCGGCGTCCTGACCAACAAAGACTTTGCCCACATGGATGACCGGCAGTCCTATCTCCAGGACTCCATCAATGGCGGAAGAGACTCTCTAGGAGCCTAGGCCGGTGTGGTATCAGACGGCGGCCGGCGGGCGGAGGCGGTCGGCCACGGCCCGGGTCAGGCGGTCGAGGATGGCGGCCAGAAGGACGATGGCGATGCCGGCCTCGAAGCCACGCCCCACCGCGTCGCTGCGCCGCAGGCCCCGGACGGCTTCCAGCCCCAGCCCGCCCCCGCCGACCAGCCCGGCGATGACGACCATGGCCAGGATGAGCATGATCACCTGGTTCACCGCCACCATCAGCTCCGGTGCGGCCAGCGGCATCTCCACCTGGCGGAGGCGCTGGGCCCGGGTCGCCCCGAAGCTCTCCGCCGCCTCGTGGGTCTCGACGGGCACCCGGCGCAGCCCGAGGTCGGTGTAGTGGACCGCAGCCGGTAGCGCGTAGACGACCGAGGCGATGATGCCGGGGATGCGGCCCACGTGGAAGAGCGTGATCACCGGCACCAGCAGCACGAAGCTCGGAATCGTCTGGAAGAAGTCGAGGACCGGGCGGAGGGCGGTGCGGAGCAGGTCGTTGTGCGAGGACATGATCCCCACCGGCACGCCCACCGCCAGGGTGGCGGCCACAGCCAGGAGGACCTGGGCCAGGGTGTCCATGGACAGCTCCCACATGCCCAGGAGGCCGATGGCTGCCAGCGCCGCACCGATCCCGACAGCCAGGCGGGGCCCCCGAGCCCAGAGCCCGAGAACGACCCCGATCCCGATCATGGCCGGCCACGGGATGCCGGAGGAGAGGAGCTCGCGCAGCGGTATCACGAGCTGGGTGGTGACGAAGTCGCTGAACGGACCCGTCCCGATGCCCGATCCACCGATGTCGTACAGGTTGTCCCGGGCCCAGTCGGTGATGTTGTTGACGTAGGGGGCGAACCGCCAGCCGAGCGCCCTGGGAAATTCACTCAAACCGAGCACACCCCCGGCCACGGCCCCGACCGCCGTCGCCACGGCCAGCCAGCGGATGGCCGGGAGGTCGTCGCCCGGGTCGGCGGTGGCGACGCCGGTGGAGAAGCGGTCCAGGATGATGGCCATGATCACGATGGCGATGCCCGCCTCGGAGGCCTTGCCCACGTTGATGCTCCGCATGGCCTGCAGCACCACCTGGCCGAGGCCCCCGGCGCCGATGAAGGCGGCTATCACCACCATGCTCATGGCCAGCATGGTGGTCTGGTTCATTCCGGCGAAGATGGCCGGCCGCGCCTGGGGGAGACGCACCAGCCGCAGCGTCTGCCGCTCGGTGGCGCCGAACATCTCCGACGCCTCCACGGTGGACTGCGGGACGGTACGCAACCCCACCTCGGTGAGCCTCACCACCGGGGCCAGGGCGAATATCACCGTGGAGATCATGGCCGGGACCCGCCCGAACCCGAACAGCAGGACGAAGGGGATGAGGTACACGAACCCCGGCATGGTCTGCATGGTGTCCAGGGTGGGTCGGGTGATGCGGGCGACCGCGTCGCTGCGCCATGCCGCGATCCCCAGCGGGATCCCGATCGCCATGGAGACGAGCACCGCCACTCCCATCAGGGACAGGGTGGCGAACGCCTCGTTCCAGAGGCCTATCACCCCGATCAGCGCCACGCCGGCCAGACCGAGTGCGCCGGCCAGCCGGCCCCTGGTCCACCACAGCCCCAGGCCGGTGAACAGCGGGTAGGCATACCAGGGGAACCACTTGAGGAGGGACTCCAGTCGGCGGATGGCCCAGTCCATGGTGTCGGTGACCGGGTTCAGGAAGACGGTGTACAGCCAGTGGGAGTTCTGGTTGGTGATCAGCCAGCGCCGGATCCGGTCGATCGGGTCGGCCAGCCCCGCATTCCAGGACTCCGGGAAGACGCCGAAGTCGGTGAGGGCACGGAAGGCCACCACCATCAGGATCACCGCGCCGAGCACCACGGCGAAGCGCGCCGGCCCGGTTCTCCACGCGGCCCGGAGCCCGCCGCTGCCGGGGCGGACCCCGTCCAGCGCCGTCATCGCCGGTCCGGGGAGATCACGCCGGCGACCCCGTCCGCGTCGAGCAGCCCCACGGGAGCCTCCTGCTCATCGCACACCAGCACGGGATCGGTGGACCCCAGCAGGTGGGGGAGGACCGCCTCCAGCGGCGTGGTCTCGGAGACCTTCGGCCACCCGTGGTCGACCTCCGTCCCCTCCAGCGGCCGCATCACCGAACAGGCCTGGAGGACCTTCACCACCGGGGCGTCCTGGGTGAACGCCCGCACGTAGTCGTCGGCCGGGTCGGTGAGTATCTCCACCGGGGTGCCGACCTGCACGAAGGCCCCGTCGTTCATGATGGCGATCCGGTCCGCCAGCTTCAGGGCCTCGACGAAGTCGTGGGTGATGAACACCAGCGTCCGCCGGAGCCTCATCTGGAGCTCGATCAGCTCGTCCTGCATGTCCCGGCGGATGAGCGGGTCGAGGGCGGAGAACGGCTCGTCGAAGAACAGCACCTCGGGATCGACGGCCAGCGCCCGGGCCAGCCCCACCCGCTGCTGCATGCCGCCGCTGAGCTGCTGGGGGTGATGATCGCCCCAGCCCTCGAGGCCGACGGTCTCCAGGAGCTCTCGGGCACGGTCCTGGCGCTCGCGGCGGTCCATCCCCTGCACCTCCAGCCCGTAGGCCACGTTGTCCACCACCGTGCGGTGCGGGAACAGCCCGAAGTGCTGGAACACCATCGCCATCTTCCGGCGCCGCAGGTCGCGCAGCGTGGCGCTGTCGGCCCGGGTGAGCTCCGTGCCGCACACCTCCACGGTTCCCTCGGTGGGCTCGATCAGGTGGGAGACGCACCGGACGAGGGTGGACTTTCCCGATCCCGAGAGGCCCATGACCACGAACGTCTCGCCCGGTGACACCTGGAAGCTGACGTCGCGGACCGCCACCACGCTGCCGACGGCCTCCCTTATCTCCTCCCGGCCGGCCCCCGCCTCCGCCATCTCCCGCGCCTCGGCGGCCCGCTTGCCGAAGACCTTCCACACGCCCTCGACCCTGACCCGGGAGGCCTCGCTACTCGCGTCCATCGCTGTGTCCATCATCTTGATCCAACTTCCACCGTCGACTGTCGGGCGTTCGTCACCCGGCCGGTTCCGCCGGGTAGACCGGGACATCCAGGGGCTCCAGGGGCTGGTTGCCCAGGATGAGGTCGGCCGCCTTCTCCGCGATCATCATGACCGGAGCGTAGATGTTGCCGTTGGTGACCGTCGGCATTACGGAGGCGTCCACCACGCTCAGCCCCTCGGTGCCGTGAACCCGCATCGATCCGGGGTCCACCACCGACCCGTCATCGGTGCCCATGCGAGCCGTCCCGGAGGGATGCAGGGCGGTCTCGGCATCCCGGGCGACCCAGTCCAGGATCTCCTGGTCGGTCGAGACCTCCGGGCCGGGCGACAGCTCCCCGGCGTTGTAGGGGGCGAACGCCGGCTGGTTCATGATGTGGCGGGTCACCCGGACGGCCTCGACCCACTCCCGGCGGTCCTGGTCGGTGGAGAGGTAGTTGAAGCGGAGGGACGGCTTGGCCCTCGGGTCGCGGGACTTGATCCGGACGTAGCCCCGGGCGTCCGAGTACATGGGGCCGACATGGACCTGGTAGCCGTGGCCGTGGCTCGGCGACGAGCCGTCGTAGCGGATGGCCAGCGGCAGGAAGTGGAACATGAGGTTGGGGTAGGACACGTCCGGGTTGGAGCGGACGAAGCCGCCGCCCTCGAAGTGGTTGGTGGCGCCGGGCCCCCTCCGGGCCAGCCATTGCATGCCGATCCAGGGCCGGCGCCACAGGCGCAGGGCCGGCTGCATGGACACCGGCCGGCGGGAGGCGTACTGGACGTACACCTCGAGGTGGTCCTGGAGGTTCTCGCCGACCCCCGGTAGGTCGGCGAGAACCGGGATGTCCAACGACTCCAGGAGGCCGGCGGGCCCCACCCCGGAGAGTTGGAGCAGTTGGGCGGATCCGAACGCCCCCGCACACAGCAGGACGTGCCCGCCCCGGACGGTGCGGTCACGACCCCGCCGGCGGTACTCCACCCCGACCGCCCGCCTGCCCTCGAACAGGATCCGGTTGATGAGGGCGCCGGTCTTCACGTCGAGGTTGCGGCGGCCCGTCACCGGGTGCAGGTAGGCCACCGAGGCCGAGACCCGCCGTCCCCGGTGGATGTTGCGGTCGAACGCCGCGAACCCCTCCTGGCGGTACCCGTTCACGTCGTCGGTCAGCTCGTGCCCGGCCTCCTGCACCGCTTCGAAGAAGGCCGTGAAGAGGGGGCTGTCGGCCGGTCCCCGTTCCAGCACCAGCGGGCCCTCGCCGCCCCGCCATCCATCCGCACCGGCCAGGCAGGTCTCCGAACGCTTGAAGTAGGGGAGGCAGTGGCGGTAGTCCCAGTCCTCCATGCCGGGTTCGGCGGCCCACTTGTCGTAGTCGGCCGGGTTGCCGCGCTGGAAGATCATGCCGTTGATGGAGCTGGATCCGCCGAGCACCTTTCCCCGGGCGTGGTAGATCCTCCGACCCCCCATGTGGGGCTCGGGATCGCTCTCGTATCTCCAGTCGTAGAGGCGGTTGCCGATGGGGAAGGCCAGGGCCGCCGGCATGTGGATGAACACGTCCCAGCGGTAGTCCCGGCGCCCGGCTTCGAGCACCAGGACCCGGTTGCCGGCGTCAGCGCTCAGCCGGTTGGCCAGAGCGCACCCGGCCGAGCCGCCTCCCACGATGATGAAGTCGTACAAGAACTACTCCTCGGGGAAGGTCGGCGGCGCCGGCAGGCCTCGCTGGCTGCCGGCGCCGGTTCTCACCTGCCTTCTAGGAGGATGGGATCCACGCACCCCAGACGTCAGGGTTGGCCTCGATCCACTGGGCTGCCGCTTCGTCCACCGAGAGGCCGTCGTTCTCGATGGCCGACAGCATCTGTATCTGGTCGGCGGTCGAGTAGCTCATGGCCCGCAGGAAGGCGTCGGCGTCGGGGGCGTTCTCAGCAAGATCGCGGTTGACGATCTTGAACAGCACGTCCTCCGGGTAGTCGCAGTCGATGCCACCGTCCGCATCCCTGGCGTAGCACTCATCGCTGTAGGCGGGGAGCGCCACCCGGGTGAGGTCGTAGGTGTTGAAGGCCGAGTGCGGGGTCCAGAAGTAGAAGAGCGCGGGCTCCTGGCGGCTGTACGCGGAGTCCAGGGCGGCCAGGATGCCGGCCTCGGAGCCGACGTACACGATCTCGAGCGGCAGGTTCAGGTTGGCGATGATCTGCTCGTCGTAGATCGTCCAGCTGGGGTCACCGCTCATGAACTGGCCCTTGTCGCCGGTCTCGGCGGTGGCGAACAGACCTGCCAGCTCGGGATCGGCGAAGCCTTCCCAGGTTGCCAGCGCCGGATGCTGGTCCACCATGTAGGTAGGCATGAACCAACCGATCTCACCGATCGGACCGATCAGGCCGGCGTTGTCCACGTTCCCGTCCGCGCTGTCGATGAAGTCGGCCACGTTCTGGGCGTGACCCGAGGGCCATACCTCCAGCGAGGCGTCGAGATCTCCGGTGTTGATCGCGGCCCACTGGGCGTTCTCGTCGATGTCCACCCGTTCGACGGTGTAACCGAGCTCGTCCTCCAGCAACTGGGCGGCGACCGCAACGTTGGCCGCGGAGCCGTTCCAGGGGTTGACGGCGAGCTTGATCGTTGTCTGGGAGCCGCGGGAGTCGTCCTCGGCGCAGCCGACGGCAATGAGCGCCAGCACGGCCAAGAGCACGACGAAGAGACGGCGGCTTCCCCTTGTGGTGTGGCGGGTTCGCACTATGTACCCCCAATCCGGGTCGGGAAATTCCCAGGCAGGCCTTGCAGCGTGCCCGGCCTCAAGATTACCCGTTATACGAGAACTACACCCTGAACAAACGATTATTTGTCGGGACGGCCACCCATCCTCTCCCATCCGGCGGCGGCTGCGGGTGGGCGGGTTCCGACGGGACGCCCCCCTGGTCCGCGATCCCCAGGCCGGGGAGGTCACTACACTCCTGCCCCTATGTATACGGGTGCTTCAACAGAGGATCAGGCGAGGTCGGCTCGGGAGGCCCAGCGCGCCTTCGTGGTGGAGGGCGCCGACATGCGGACCGAGGTGCTGCGGAACCTGGAGCGCCTGCTCGGCGAGCGCGAGGACGACCTGCTGGCCGCCAACCGGCGGGACCTGGAGGCTCCGGGGGCGGACGATCTCCCGGGACCGATCCGCAAGCGCCTGGCGCTGTCGCCTTCCAAGCTGGAGACGTTGCGGGAGGGCGTGAACGTCCTCATCGACTCGGCCGACCCGGTGGGGCTCCCCCTGATCCGCCGGGAACTGGACGAAGGGCTGGTCCTCGAGCAGGTAAGGGTCCCGATCGGCGTGTTGCTGATCGTCTTCGAGAGCCGCCCGGACGCGGTGATCCAGATCGGCTCGCTGGCGCTGCGCACCGGCAATGCGGTGCTCATGAAGGGCGGTTCCGAGGCCCTGCACTCCAACCGGGCGCTCACCGACCTGTTGCGGGAGGCGGTGGTCAAGGCGGGAGGGCCCGCCGATGTGGTCCAGAACGTGGAGGGCCGGGAGGCGGTGGCCGACCTGCTGGCCATGGACGAGCACATCGACCTGGTCGTCCCCCGGGGCTCCGCCGATCTGGTGCGCGCCATCAAGGCGGCGTCGCGCATCCCCGTGCTGGGTCATGCGGACGGCATCTGCCACGTCTACGTGGACGAGACCGCCGACCCCGGTATGGCGGTCCGGGTGGCGGTGGACTCCAAGACGAACTACGTGGCAGTCTGCAACGCCGCCGAGACCCTGCTGCTCCACCGCGACTTCCCGGACGGCCGGGCGGTGGTCCAGGCCCTGCTCGATGCCGGGGTGGACGTGCGCGGGGACGATGCGGTGGCGGCCATGGCGCCGGGTGTCACGCCGGCCGACCCGTCCGACTTCGGCCAGGAGTTCGGGGATCTCGTCATCGCAGCCCGGGTGGTGGACGGGCTCGAAGACGCCATCGACCACATCCACAGCTACGGGTCGGCGCACACCGACACCGTGGTCACCGAGGATGCCGAGGTGGCGCGGCGCTTCCTCGAGACGGTCGATTCCGCCTCGGTGTTCTGGAACGCCAGCACCCGGTTCGCGGACGGGTTCCGCTACGGGCTGGGGGCCGAGGTGGGCATCGCCACCGGCCGCGTCCACGCCAGGGGTCCGATGGGGGCGGAAGGGCTGTTCACCACCAAGTGGCTGCTGCGGGGCGAAGGGCACGTGGTGGGCGACTACGGGCCGGGCAAGCGTTCCTACACCCACCGGGACCTGGCGCTCGGCTGACGCCGGGCTTACACGACCAGCAGCACCAGCGTCTCGGCCACGCAGGCCGGTCTGGCGGACCCCTCCAACTCGATCGTGACCTTCTCCTCGAGGAGGATGCCGTTGGGCTTCTCCGACACGCCCGCTATCTCCCGGACCACCCGCACCCTCGAACCGACGGGGACCGGGCTGAGGAACCGCACCCGGTTGAGGCCGTAGTTGATGATCATCTCGAGTCCGGGGAGGTCGAGAACGGGGCCGATCCCCGGTGTCAACGCCAGGGTCATGAACCCGTGGGCGATGGTGGCCCCGAACGGGCCTTCGGCCGCCCGGGCGGCATCCACGTGGATCCACTGAGGGTCCCGGGTGGCGGCGGCGAAGCTGTCGATGTCGGCCTGGGTGATGGTGTGCCAGTCGCCCACCCCGATGACCTCCCCGACCCGAGCCTCCAGTTCCGCTCTGATGCTCATCGGGCGCCCCGGTCGGCCGTTCGCAGGCAGACCGCTAGGCCGGTTCGTCTTCGAGGGCGACCCGGATGCGGCGGAACCCCCGGCCCTTCGACTGGACCTTGGTGATCCTCACCCGGCCGACCTCCTCGGTCGTGTTGACGTGGGTGCCGCCGTCCGCTTGGCGGTCCAGGCCCACGATGTCGATCACCCGGATCCGGCGCACCGAGGGCGGGATCAGGTTGACCTTGGTCCGGATGAGGCTGGGGTCGAGGTCGGCCTCCTCGCGGGGCATGAAGGACACATCCACCGGGAGATGCCGGGCGATGGCCTCGTTCAGCGCCTGCTCGACGGGATCCCGGTGGCTGGCGTCCCAGTTGGGGATCTCGAAGTCCAGGCGACCGTGGCCGGGTGCCATGTTGCCGCCCGTCACCGGGCTCCGGAACCGCTCCCAGATCACCCCGCACAGGGCGTGCAACGAGGTGTGGGTTCGCATCAGCCGGTAACGGCGTTCCCAGTCGATCCTGCCGGTCACCCTGGTCCCCACCGTCGGAAGCCCGCCCTCGAGCCAGTGCCAGACACCGTCCGAGTCCTGCTTGACCCCCACCACCTGGAGCCGGTCATCCCCGATGATCAGCTCTCCGACATCGACCGGCTGGCCACCCCCGCCCGGATAGAACACCGTCCGGTCGAGCAGCACCCGCCCATCGTCGACATCGGTCGCCACCACCTCGGCCGCCATCTCGCGGGCATACGAGTCAACCGAGTAGATCCGCTCCGTCATGCCACCAACGATACCCCGATCACGACCGGGCATCGCCCCCGCCCATGAGGCCCGCCGAACCAGCCGGGCAGCAGGACCCGCGCCCCCATCGTCCCCAGATCGTCCGCCCCCGGTTCCGCAGAACAATTTTTCGCGTTCTCGAAGAAAGGGCTTGAACGCGTCACAGCTTCGCTATACGTTGCCTATCGCCAAGCACCTACACCGGCCGATGAGGTGAGACCGATCGGAACGGCCGGCCCGAGGGAACATCAAAGGCTTATGGAGCGAAGGGCCGTCTCCCGGCATCCAGCCGGGCATGCCCCACCCCGCTCCAACAGGATGGGTGGTGGCGGGGGAGGGGCCCGGTGCGGAGCACCGGTTTTTCGCGACTTTTGGCGCCTGGCGGTTCTTGAGGCAGAGAGCGTCACGGGTGACGTTCTGTGCATCGAGAATGTTGGGGGCTGCGAACTTGAGGCGGAGGGCGTCATATATGGCGTCCTGTTCCTGAGGCTCGCCGCTGCTGCCGGGCCTTCGGGTTCTTGAGGCAGAGGGCGTCATGGGTGGCGTTCTGTTCCTGAGGTTCGCCGGTGGGGCCGGGCCTTCGGGTTCTTGAGGCGGAGGGCGTCATGGGTGGCGCCCTGTTCCTCAGGTTCGCCCGTGGTGATAGCTCAACCGCCCCCGGTCATCGGAGCGACCCCCGGTACGGGACGGATCAGCCCGCTTCCCTCAGGTCCTTGAGCCACCGCTGCCGGAGCCGGCGCCGCTCGCCCGGGGTGGTACCGCCCCAGATCCCCTCGGTCTGGTTGGTGCCCACCGCGTAGGACAGGCACTCGGACGCCACCGGGCATCCCTCACATACCTGCTTGGCTCGCTCCACGCCCACCACGTCGCCCGGGTCGGGGAAGAAGATGCCCGGGTCGGTCGTCCGGCACGCCGCTTCGTCGCGCCACGACGCACCACCCGCCGGGGGCTGGATAGATGTGAGGATGAACGGTATCGCGCTGCGTCTCATACCCCGTACAACAGCCGTCGGGCCTGGCGTGTTCCTTGTTTCTGACACGCGGTCGGAAACGGCCGGTCAGAAGGGATAGGGAGGGGGGACCTCACCCGGTTCGTAGCGGGCCAGCTCGCGGCGGGCCACCGCCCGAATATGCACCTCGTCGGGCCCGTCGAGGATCTGCAGGGACCGGACGTGTGCATACAGGTGGGCCAGCGGGAACTGGTCCGACACCCCGGCGGCGCCGAACACCTGGATGGCGCGGTCGACCACCAGCCTGGCCATGCGAGGCACGGCCACCTTTATGGCCGAGATCTCGACCCGGGCCTCGCGGGTGCCCACCGTGTCGATCATCCAGGCGGTCTTCAACACCATCAGGCGAGCCTGTTCGATCCGGATCCGCGAATCGCCGATCCAGTCCCGAACCACACCCTGCTCCGACAGCAGCGACCCGAAGGCCTGCCTGGCCTGCGCCCGGGCGCACATCAGATCGAATGCCCGCTCGGCCATGCCGATCGCCCTCATGCAATGATGAATCCGTCCCGGACCGAGCCTGGCCTGGGCCATGGCGAAACCCCCGCCCCGCTCGCCCAGGAGGTTCGAGGCCGGGACGCGGACATTGTCGAAATGGATGGTGGCGTGACCTCCCCGGTCGTGATAGCCGAAGACCGAGGAGTCGTGCTCGACGGTCACCCCCGGGCTGTCGAGCGGCACCAGCACCATGCTCTGGCGCCGGTAGGGATGGGCGTCCGGATCGGTCACCCCCATGACGATCGCCACCCGGCAGCGCGGGCTGGCCGCCCCGGTCGAGAACCATTTGCGTCCCCGGATGACGAAGCCCTCGCCGTCCTCCGTGATGCGGGTGCGGATGTTGCGCGGGTCCGAGGAGGCGACATCCGGTTCGGTCATCGAGATGCATGAGCGGATGGCGCCCTCCAGGAGCGGATCGAGCCAGCGGCGTTTCTGCTCCTCCGTTCCGAACATGTGGAGGATCTCCATGTTGCCGGTGTCGGGCGCCGAGCAGTTCACCGCCTCGGGCGCCAGCAGCGGGCTGCGGCCCGTGATCTCGGCCAGCGGGGCGTACTCGAGGACCGACAGTCCCGCCCCCCGGTCCGGATCGGGCAGGAACAGGTTCCACAACCCCCTGGCGCGGGCCTCCGCCTTCAGGTCCTCCATGACCTGCGGATGGTGGTGGGGGTCTCCCGCGGCCGCCATCTGCTCTGCATAGACGGACTCGGCGGGGTAGACCGTCCCGTCCATGAAGTCCAGCAAGGCGGACCGCAGCCGCTCCACTCGCGACGAGAATTCGAAGTCCACCGGTTGCGCATCTCCTCGGGCGCTTACCGAGAACGTTAGCCACCCTGCGGTCCGTCTCGAGGGGTCGCCGAGAGCGGGTCACCGCGTCCCCTGACCGCGAGCCCGGACCGGCTACACTTGGCTGGTACGGGGTCGGATGTTCAGGCGGACAGCCGAGCAAGACCCGACTTCTTGCCAACCCGCTAGGGGGTGACCGCATGTTGAGATTCGTGGAGGAGATCCTCCTTCTCCTACTCCGTGACGAGGACGGCAAGTTCTATCACGTGTCCAGGTTCGCGATGGATCGCGCCATCGCCGGAGCCGTACTCATGGACCTGGCCATGGAGAACCGCATCGACACCGACCTCGAGGACCTGATCCTGATCGATGCCAGCCCCACGGGCGACAACCTGCTGGACCCGACCCTGGCCATGATCGCCGCCGGGGAGAAGCGCAACGCCCTCTACTGGGTGGAGCAGGTCGCCCGGAGCTCCGACGAGATCCGGGAGGATGCGTTGTCACGGCTGGTGGAACGGGGGATCCTGGAACGCCAGGAGGACTCCTTCCTCTGGGTGTTCCGTTCGAGGCGCTACCCGGCGGTCGACGGCGAGGCGGAGCGCGAGGTCAAGCTGCGGATCATGGGTGTCCTGTTCAGCGACGAGATCCCCGACCCGCACGATGTGGTGCTCATCTGCCTGGCCGACGTGTGCGGCATCTTCAAGCTGTTGCTGTCCAAGCAGGAACTCGACCAGGCCACAGCACGGATCGAGCAGGTGCGGAAGCTCGACCTGATCGGCCAGGCCGTGGCCCAGGCCATCCACGAGATCGAGATATCCATCGCCTCGGCGGTGATGTTCTAACCCGTCCGGACCCACCCAACCCGAAGGACCATCTCTCCGAAGACGGGTAGTCCCGCGGACTCAGGACTTGGCGGGGTTCGAGGACGACTTTACGGTCCGGCGTCCGGGTCGGGCCCAGAGGCTGTAGACGACCAGCACCGAGCCGAAGGCGGCCAGGGCGTAGGGAGTGCTGATCGCCTCCCCGAGAGCGCCGAGCACCAGCGTTCCGAACGGGAAGAGGCCTCCCCACGCCAGCACGAAGAGGCTCAGCACCCGTCCCCGCTTGGACTCGGTGGCCAGGGTCTGGACCAGGGTGGTCAGGCAGGTGAGCAGGAAGAAGTTGAGGCCGCCCCCCACCGTCACGAGGATGCCGGCCGCCCAGACCGTCCGGGTCAGGCCGAACAACCCCTCAACCACTCCGAAGGCCACCGCGCCCCAGGTTATGGTGGACAGGTTGAGCGGTAACCGGCCGCTCCCGGCCACGAACGCGCCGAGCATGGCGCCTAGACCGACCAGCATGATCAGCCTCGTGAAGGTCTGGTCGTTCCCGCCGAGGGTGTCGTAGACCACCGCCGGGAGCAACGCCATGTATGAGGTGCCGAAGACGGTCACCATCGCGGCCATGGCCAGCGCCTTCATGATGGTGGGACGCTCCCGGACGTACTCGATGCCCTGGCGCATCCGGCCGAAGACGCCGAGGGTGTCCTGTTCGGGCTGGTAGGGCCTCAGCGTGATCATGGAGATGGCCACCGCTCCGGCCAGGGCCGCCACCGCCCACAGCGCGAACGTACCTCCCGGTCCCCAGAGGGCCAGGATCGGCCCCGCCAGCGCCGGCCCACCGATGCGGGCCAGGTTCAACCCGATCGAGTTGATCGACACCGCGCTCCGCAGGTCCTCGGACGGGACCGAATTGGCCACCGCCGCATGGTTGATCGGGATGGAGAACGCCAGCCCTACACCGAACACGAGGGCGAAACCGAACATCACCACCACCGAATCCGCCCGGCCGGCGATGACCAGGTAGCTGATCACAGCAGCCGCAATGCCCATGCTGGCCTGGTTCACCACGATGAGCCGCTTCCGGTCGAGGCGGTCGGCCACGACGCCGACGAAGGGCGTGACCACCAGCATCGGGATGGAGCTGAAGAACGACAGCAGGCCCAGCATCCACG
>WTGW01000238.1 GCA_011523395.1 Acidimicrobiia bacterium | reverse complement strand
AGATGTCGAATTGCCGCTGGGCCTCGGCGAGAAGGCCGCGCTCCAGGATTCGCGGGGGGTCGGCCTCGACGGCGACGCTGGCGGTCGGTGCGCGCATGCTCGTGATTGGCCGGATCACGAAACGTACAATACAGCCATGTCCAGTCATCCGGTCGCCCGGCACAGCGAACACATGGCGCCGGGGCCGGCGGAACTTGGAGGCCCCGTGACGGCAGGTGAGGGTTCGCCGTGAAGGCAGCGGCCGATGTGATCGTCGTGGGGGGTGGCAACGCGGGGCTCTGCGCCGCCCTGACCGCCCGCCGGTTCGTAGACAGGGTCCTCGTCCTGGAGTCGGCGCCCATCGACATGCGGGGCGGGAACACGCGCCACACCCGCAACATACGACACATCCACGCGAGCGGTGACGAGGTCCTGACCGGCGCCTACACCGAGGACGAGCTCTGGGAGGACCTCCTCAAGGTGAGCGACGAGGACATCAACGAGCACATCGCCCGGATGGTGATCAGAGAGTCCGAGTCGGTTCCCGGCTTCATGGAACAGCACGGCGTCCACTGGCAGGCCTCCCTGAAGGGCACCCTTCACCTGTCCCGCACCAACCGGTTCTTCCTTGGGGGAGGCAAGGCGATGCTCAACGCCCTGTACGCGTCCGCCGGGAGGCAGGGGATCGACGTCCGCTACGAGACGCCGGTGACGGACTTCCTGATGGAGGGCCATCGCGCCTCAGGAGTCGTCGCCCTCATCGATGGGGAACCGACCCGGCTACAAGCCCGCTCCGTGGTGGTCGCGTCCGGCGGATTCGAGGCCAACAAGGCCTGGCTCCGCGACCTGTGGGGCGAGCCGGCGGACCGGTTCGTGATCCGCGGGTCGCCCTTCAACATGGGCGGCCCTCTCAAGGCCCTGCTCGACCGTGGCGCGCTGTCGGTCGGCAATCCGAAGGGGGCGCACGCCATCAGCGTCGACGCGCGAGCCCCGGACTTCGACGGAGGGATCGTCACCCGGATCGACTCGGTGCCGCTGTCGATCATGGTGAACAAGGCGGGCCGGCGCTTCGCGGACGAGGGCGAGGACCTCTGGCCGAGGAGGTACGCCAGCTGGGGCCACCTGATCGCAGCCCAACCGGATCAGATCGCCTACTCGATCTTCGACTCGCAGGTCAACGACCTCTTCATCCCCGGCCTGTACCCGCCGTACCGGGCGGAGACGCTCGACGGCCTGGCGGATCAGGCCGGGCTTCCCCTGGATGCGCTCGAGCGGACCATCCGGCGGTTCAACGCGTCGGTCCCGGACGACCCTCCCTTCGACCACGGCGGCCTCGACGGGCGGAGCACCACCGGCCTCGACATTCCGAAGTCCAACTGGGCGCTGCGGATCGACCGCCCGCCCTTCTACGCCTACCCCCTGCGGTGCGGGATCACCTTCACATACCTCGGCGTCAAGGTCGATGCCGAGGCCCGCCTGCAGACCGGCGAGGGCCGGGTCGACAACCTCTTCGCCGCCGGGGAGATCATGTCGGGCAACGTGCTGACCGCCGGCTACCTGGCAGGGTTCGGTCTCACCATCGGCGCGGTCTTCGGCCGGATAGCCGGGTCGGGAGCAGGCAGACACGCCTCGTCGGGCACCTGAAAGCTCCCGGTCGCGTGCTCATGACAAGGGGTGCCGCCCGGCCCGGCAAACCGGCCTGAGCCGTTCATCGAACGCCTCACAGGGATCGGAAGATGTCGGACACGTCGAGCAGAGTGGGCGCATATTCCAGAGCCAGCAGTGACGCGGCCACCAGCGCGGCTGCGGCTGCGGTTAGGGCTATCTTGATCCGGCTCCAGGGGCGCTCGCCCTGTGTTTCTCCTGTGCGGGCGTTGACCAGGAAGCGGAACGGCTTGTTCTTGTACCGGTAGACGCTGATCCACACGGGCAGCAGGATGTGTTTGAAGGTCAGGTTCCTGAAGTCCGAGCGCATCGACCGGATCTGTTGCCTGTCGCCGCCTATATCCCGCTTGATGGTCTCGCGTATCAGCTCGTCCATCTGCTCCCGGGCTTCGGCGAATCCTTCCTCGAGGTCGATCTGGTAGCTCTCGGCGCGAAACCCGCTCATGTACTGGGCGTGGAACGGGATGAGATCGGAGAGGTCCCATGGTTCCAGTTCCTCCAGGTGGTCGTAGGGCAGGGAGCGGGTGGCCGGTACCAGGAGATCGTCGAATGCGTCATGGACCGTGCCGCTGACCGGTCTCCATGAAGTCCGCGTGATGGTCTTGCCGTTGCTCCTGGTCTGCCTCACGGTTCCACGCCTGCCCGTGTACTGGGTGGTGACTACCGCGTCGAAGGTCCAGTACGGGATGTAGACGCCGGAGAGCGCCGTGTCCAACCGGACGCGCTTCTTGAAGTCGTTGGGAGCGAACCAACGCTTCGAGACCCATCGGCGGAACGACTCGATGGCACTTCCACGATCGATCTTGAACGGCAGGAGCGACCGCGGCTTGATCCGCCTGTGAGAGCCGCCCTCCGCCACGATGCTGGTGCCGCAGAAGGGGCACGCGTCCGCGGACAGCCGGGCGTCTCGCTCCACCCTCGCGCCGCAGCCGGAGCAGCTTGCTGTCAGAACCTCTTCGGCTTCCTCGCCCTGCTCCAGCGATGCGAGCCACTCGCCCAGGTCCAGTTCCTCGATGTTGCCGTCGGCGCCGGCCGGCGGGGTCTCGGTGCCGCAGTGCCGGCAGACGAGCAAGGCCGCGCCCGGCTGGAGCTCGAGCGACGAGCCGCAATGTCCGCATGACAGCTCACGGGAATGGGACTCGGTCCGCGCCTCCGCCATGTCACGCCGCTAGGGGGAGTGCGGGTTCGGCGGACTCAAGGAGCCTGCGGGGGTAGCGGAGGGGGTACGGCAGCGAACAGCGGGGCCAGGCCCTCTACATCCGCTGCTCTTGCCCATTGGGGCATCCCCGACTGCCACACGAGCGTGTCACGGGTGACCTGTCCCTGCCTGATGTGTTCCGCAACCGTGTCCATGTCGAACGGACCGGTCTGCTGCCCGTTGTCGGCCACGAAGAACTGCGTGGCCTGGGGTATGGGTGGCGGGGCCGGTGGTTGGGTGGCGGCCTGGCCCATCTGGCTGCCCATCAGAAGGCCCATCCCCATTCCTACCGCGCTCCCCGCGGTGCCGGGGTTCTCGGCGGCGGCTTCCACGGCCGTGGCAGCCTGGAACTGGGAAAACGCCCCAAGGTTGCCGACCGCGCCCATGCTGGTCCGCTTGTCCAGGGCAGATTCGACCTCCTCGGGCAGCGAGATGTTCTCCACGAGGAACTTCGTGAGCTCGAGTCCGTAGGCGTTGAACTCCGGCTTGACCCTCGAGGTCATGAAGGCGCCGAGTTCGTCATAGTTCGAGGCCAGATCCAGAGCGGGGATGCTGCTCTCGCCCAGGAAGTCGGCGAACCGTGAGACGATCACGTTGCGCAACTGAGCGGTGATCTCGCTGGTCGTGTAATGACCATCGGTCCCCACGAGTTCCCGCAGCAGGACGGCGGTATCACGAACGCGGATGGCGTAGGTGCCGAAGGCTCGCAGCCGCACCAGCCCGAAGTCCTGGTCGCGGAGCATCAACGGGTTCTTGGTGCCCCATTTGAGATCCGTGAACTGCCTCGTGCTGACGAAGTAGACCTCCGCCTTGAACGGGCTGGAGAAACCATGCTTCCAACCCTGGAGAGTCGAGAGAATGGGCAGGTTGTCGGTCTCCAGGATGTATCGGCCGGGCAAGAAGACGTCGGCCAGCCGGCCTTGGTTCACGAAAGCTGCGGCCTGCCCCTCGCGAACCACCAGCTGAGCTCGATACTTAATCTGGTTGTCATACCGCTGGAAACGGTAAACAAGTGTGTCCTGGGAGTCGTCGATCCACTCGACTATGTCAACAAGCTCACCGCGGAGCTTGCTCCAGATAGCCATCCTCAGCCTCCTCGCGCCCCGAGCCACATCCGGGCCTACAACACTAATCTTGAACGTCGGCCGAGCCTCGGCCCATGCCGATGCTTCTCAAATCCACCCATACAGACATTCCGTCGGTCTGATGTCCACAAGGGTACGGCTCGTGGACATCTCCGGGAGGGAACGCCCGCAAGGGCGAAGGATCGTTACTCGACCGTCCAGGTGCCGAGGCTGGTGACCAGCTTGCCCAGGTCGCCGCTACCGCGGGCTGCCGTGGAGCGGGTGACGGCGTCCTGGAGGGCGTCGTCGTAGACGGGGCGGTAGACGTCGCGGAAGATGCCCAGGGGGGTCGGTCCGTAGGGCCCGTGGGCCAGGCGGGACAGGGCGAACGCCGCGGACGCGTCCTCGGCGTGCGCGTCGTGGACGATTATCTGCGACGGGTGGGCCGAGGCCCGGTCGACGATCGCAGCCCGGCCGCCGTCCCACACCACGGCCTTCTCCTTGTCGGCGCCGAACACGACCGGCTGGCCGTGGACCAGGTCGATCCGGTTGGCGTAGCGCTCGGCCTTTCCGGTCAGCTGGATGAACGCCTTGTCGTTGAACACGTTGCAGTTCTGGTAGATCTCGATGAGGGCCGAGCCGCGGTGGGCGTGGGCGG
>WTGW01000036.1 GCA_011523395.1 Acidimicrobiia bacterium | reverse complement strand
CAGGCTCGTCGAGAACCTGGAGGAACCGGCCCCGTTCCTGGCTGACTAGTGGTCTAGTCCTTGCGCAACTCCGATGTGAGCGAGACCGTTACCGATCCGGCGGTGGTGGACCGCCGCCACCGGTCACTGCTGGCCGTTCGCGAGGCCGAGGTTCCGAGCAGGATCATGACCATCTCGGGATGCGAGGGCCGGATCGAAGCCCGGACCCTCTCGAAGGACATGTCCGGGCCGGCGACCCGTCTCGTCATGCTGAGCTCGGGATGGGGGTCGGGCGTGGTGGGGGCGTTCACCGCCGATGTCGAGCTGTTCGTAGTCCGCGGCGACCTGATAGTGGCGGGGGAGCGGGTGGGCCAGTACGACTACGCAGCCGTCCGATCGGGCGAGGTCATCCCCGGGATCCGGGCCCTCTCACCAACCCTGGCGCTGCTGATGACCTCGGCGCCGGTCCGGTACGACAGCTCGGCCGGTGGGATGCTGTCCAAGCCCGTGATCGGGTCGGCGAGCGGATCTCCGTGGACGCCCGTCAGCGAGCTCCCGGGCCGGTTCATCCGCCCGCTCGCTGACGGTCCCCACGGTCAGGTGTGGCTGGCGGGGGCCCGTTCCTGGACCAACGAGGACGGTCCGTGGCACTCCCACGCCGGCGCGGAGGAGGTCTTCGTCCTTGACGGGGAGTTCACCATGGCCGAGCGCCGGCCCGGCCATGACGTCGGCGAGATACACGACTGGGAGGCTGGGACGTACACGTACCGGCTCCCTGGGCAGCTGCACGCCGGCCCGGGTTCGGGCTCATCGGAGCTGGCCCTCGCCTTCCACCGCATGCAGGGCCACAGAAGCATCCGGTGGGAAGGACCGGATCAAATGGAGGACTGATCGGGCCATGCTTCTCGCCGCCCGTTAGGTCCTATTCGATAGTCTGTAGTAGATACTAGCAACTAGCAACTAGCAACTAGCAACTAGCAACTAGCAACTAGCCCATGACCTCCCGGGCGGCCGCCACGATCTCATCCTCTCCCGGGACGACCGCGCGCTCCAGCGGGGGGCTGAAGGGGATCGGTGCTTGGGCGGCGCCCACCCGCACCGGCGCGGCCCGCAGCCGGTCGAAGGCCTGGCCGGTGATGGCAGCCACCACCTCGGCGCCGAACCCGCCGAACTCCCAGGCCTCGTGCGCCACCACCACCCGACCGGTCCTGGCCACGGAGGACAGCACGGTGTCCAGGTCGAGCGGCACCAGCGACCTGAGCTCGATCAGTTCCGCGTCGATGCCCATTTCGGCCAGCCGGGCGCAGGCCTTCTCGGCGTGAAGGGTCATCACCGAGTAGGTGACGATGGTCAGGTCCGAGCCGGTGCGGCGAACCGCGGCCGAGCCGAGCGGGACCACGTGATCCCCTGCCGGCACCGGTCCTCGCTTGGCGGTGATCCGCTTGTTCTCCAGGTAGACCACGGGGTCGTCGTCCGCGATGGCGGCCCGCAGCAGGCCCCTGGCGTCGGCCGGGTTGGAAGGGGCCACCACCTTCAGGCCGGGCAGGTGGGTGAACAGGCCCTCCAGGCTGGACGAGTGCTGGCCGGCCGATGAGCGGAGGACCCCGTCGGAGGCCCGGAGGACCAGCGGCACCGACACTTGCCCGCCGAACATGTAGCGGAACTTGGCGGCCTGGTTGACGATCTCGTCCATGGCCCCGAGGGTGAACTCAACGAAGCTCATCGAGGCCACCGGGCGCATTCCGGTCACCGCCGCACCGACGCCGACCGCCATGATGATCGCCTCCGAGATGGGCATGTCGATGACCCGGTCGGGTCCGAACTCGTCCAGCAGGCCCCGGAACTGCCCGAAGTTGCCGCCCCAGCTGATGTCCTCCCCGAGCACCACCACGCGGTCGTCCTCCCGCATGGCGGACCTCATGGCGTCCACGGTCGCCTGGCCGAAGCTCATCCGTCGCGTCGTGCCGCCCGTCTGCGCCATCAGCGGACCCGGGTGAACACGTTCTCGAGGGCGGTGCCGCCCTCCGGATACGGGCTCTCCTCGGCGAAGCTCACCGCGGCGGACACTTCCTCCCCGGCCTCCGCCCACACCGCCTCCCCGGCTCCGGCCGTCATGAGCCCTTCATCGGTGAGCGTCCGTTCCCAGCGGAGGATCGGATCCTCCTCACGCCGAGCCTCCACCTCGGCGGATGCCCGGTAGACCTCGGCATCGCCCACGTAATGGCCGCCGAATCGGTAGGTCTCCATGTTCAGCAGGGTCGGCCCGCCTCCCTCACGGGCCCGGACCACCGCCTCGAGCGTCTGCCGGTAGGTCGCCGCGGGGTCGTTGCCGTCCACCGTCACTCCGGGGATTCCGTACGCGGCGGCCCGGACCGACAGGTCCTCCACCGACGTGGTCCGGAGCCGGGAGGTGAACTGGGCGTACTGGTTGTTCTCGCACACGAACACCACCCCGAGGCGGTGGGTGGCGGCGAAGTTGAGCGCCTCGTGGAAGGTCCCCTTGTTGATGCCTCCGTCCCCGAAGAAGCCCACCGCCACCTGGCCGGTGCCCCGGTAGCGGGCTGACAGCGCGGCCCCGGTGGCGATGCCCAGCCCACCGGCCACGATCCCGTTGGCCCCCAGCATCCCGACCGAGAAGTCGGCCACGTGCATCGAACCGCCCCGCCCGCGGCAGGCCCCGGTCGCCTTGCCGTACAGCTCCGCCATGATCGGACCGAGCTCCATGCCCTTGGCGATGGCGTGGCCGTGGCCGCGATGGGTGGAGGTGATGTAGTCGTCGCGGTCGAGGGCGGCGCACACGCCTGCGGCGACGGCCTCCTGACCGATGTAGGTATGGACGAATCCGGGTAGCTTGCCGGCCTTGAACAACTCCTCGACCCGGGACTCGAACACCCGGATCCGCACCATGGTCCGGTGGATCGCCAGCGCCAGGCCGGGTGACATGGTCCCGGTGGGGCTCATTGGGCGGTGTACCCCCCGTCCACGGCGATGATCTGGCCGGTGATCATGGCCGCGGCGTCACCGGCCAGGAACACGACCGGACCGGCCACGTCCTCGGGGGTGCCCAGCCTCCCCATCGGGGTGCGGGACAGGAAGAACTCCCTGAGTTCCGGCTCGGTCTCCCACTGGCGCCGGACCAACTCGGTTGCGATGTGCCCCGGCGCCACCGCGTTGACCCGTACTCCGGAGGCGGCCCACTCCACGGCCAGGGCTCTGGTCATTTGGACCACCCCGCCCTTGCTGGTCTGGTACCCGACGCTGCCGGGAAAGGCCACCAGTCCACCGATAGAGGCGATGTTGATGATCGAGCCGCGGCCCTGTTCCATCATGCGCCGTCCCACCGCCTGGCACATGTAGAGGCTGCCCTTGATGTTCACGTCGATCACCCGCGCCAGCAACTCCTGCGGATAGCCGGCTGCTGCCCCACGGCCCCCGATGCCGGCGCTGTTGACCAGCACGTCGATGGCGCCCAAGCGGGTCCAGACTTCCTCCACCGCCGCCTCGACGGCCGCCTTGTCGGATACGTCCAGGGTGACGGCGGTCCCGCCGACGGTGCTCGCCACCCGGCGGTTGGCCGCCGTCGCGAGGTCGGCGCCCACCACTTCGGCGCCGGCCGCAGCGAGAGCCAGAGCGATCGCCCTGCCCAGGCCACTGGCAGATCCGGTGACCAGCGCCCTCCGGCCGTCAAGACCGAATCCGGGTGGGGTCACGGGTCGATGTAGGCGAGGGTCGCCCCCACCGGCACCTCGTCATCTGACACGGTCGCCACGATGTCGATGGCGCCCGAGGCCGGAGACTCCAGAGCGACCTCGGCCTTCTCGGTCTCCACGATGACCACCTCCTGGCCCTCTACCACTGCGGCCCCGGGGTCGACCAGCCATTCGATCACCACCACTTCTTCGACCACACCCATCTGCGGCACGGTCAGGGGTATTCGGCGGGAAGGGTCGGGTGTGCTCATCGGGGCGGAGACCTCCGGTGTCATACTTCTGGTCGGGCCGATTCTGCCAGATTCGGATCAGGCGCCATGGCCGACCACTGCCTCGTCCAGAGCGCGAGAGCGGTACCTCCACAGCAACATCATCGTCATGGCGGCCGCGAAGTTGAGCGTTACGCCTGCCCAGGGCAGGTCATAGGCGCCGAACGTGTCAACGCCCCATCCGAACACCACCGGTCCGATGGTCAGACCCAGCCCGAACCCGAGCACGATCGACCCGGTGCTCTGGCCGGTTTGCTTCGGATCGGACAGCATGATGGCGGCCATCATGCCGACCGACATCCAGGAGCCCGTGCTCATCCCCACCAGCACCGCCCCGACCCATATCAAGTAGGGCGTGGTGTGGGGGGCCACCCAGGTGGCGATGAAGGCGCCCGCGGACAGGGCGCCGATCACCAGGAGCGGGCCGGAGGGATGCCCGGCCCGCTCCGCGATCCTTCCCCATACGACCCGCGACAGGGCGCCGGAAGCGCCCGACACGGCGATGACGGTGCCGGCCAGGGTCACCCCCATGCCGAGGTTCTCCTGGGCGTAGAGCGGAACGAAGGCGGCGTACGTGCCCACGCCGATCCCCATGGTGACGCCGTAGGCCGAGAGCCACCGCACCGCGTCGGGCAACCGCCCGCGAACTGCCCCGGCCTTCCGCTCCGGAGTCCAGGCGGCGGGTCCGGAGGGCACGATGGCGAGGGTAGCGGCGATGCCCACCAGCGCCACCAGTGAGGCGAGCACCAGCGCCATCCGCCATCCGACGCGCGCCGCGGTAACCGGCAGGGCCAGCCCCGTGGCCAGGATCCCGATCTGCACCCCGGACTGCTTGATCCCGGTTATCCACCCGCGCGACCCGGCCGGAACGTTCTCGACGATGATGTTGTTGGTGGCCGAGTTGGCCCCGGCGGCCGGGAGCCCGGCTATCGCGGCGAACGCCATCAGGGACCAGAAGTCCCAGGAGAAGGCCATCGTCAGCAGCCCCAGGAACACGAACAGCAGCATCAGGATCTGGGTGTAGCGGCCGCTCAGGCGGTCGGCGAGCACCCCGAGCGGGATGCTGGTGATCATGATCGCGAAGGCGTGAAAGGTGGCGACCGCTCCGATCTCGGTCCGGGTCAGGCCCAGGTCGTCGATGAAGAAACGGGACAGTATCCCGATGATCGGCCCGGGCGTCATCGAGAGGGCCATCGCACCGGCGAGGACGGCCGAGAGCCCCACGAGGCCAACCCTCCGGGGTGTCACGGGGCTCGGGTCGGGACGGTCGTCGATGTCGGAGTTCTCCCGCGGTAGCTGCCGAAGGAGGGTACTCACCCACCCGCACGCGATTACCGGTTCCGGTCGACCTTCAGCCGGGAGACGGAGCCGTCCGGCGTCACGCCCAATCCGGGGGCATCGGTGAGGAACAGGGTTCCATCGGTGAGCCGGGGGAAGGGTCGGGCCAGGCCTTCGCGGAGCGGGTTGGGGTTGCAGTCCACTTCGAGCAGGCCGTCACCGCCTGCCGCAGCCAGCAGGTGAGCGGACGCCAGGAGCCCGATTCCCGCCCCGAGGTGGTGGGGGCAGTAGCGGCGCCCGGATGCCAGGATCCGCCCGGCGACCGGCAAGCATCCCGAGATGCCGCCCCACTTGGTCACGTCCGGCTGGATGACGGCCAGCGCTCCCGTCCGGATCGCCGTGTCGAAAGCCGCTTCACCGACCAGGTTCTCGCCGCCCGCCAGGGGGATGGGGGAGCCGTCGGCCAGGCTCCTCCAGTCGGCGCCAGTCCGGTCGGCCGGGATAGGTTCCTCCAACCAGGCCGGTTTGTAGGGCGCGAGCGCGCGGATCATCGACCTGCTCTCGGCGGGGGACCACGCCTGGTTGGCGTCCACGGCGATGGTGGTTTCCCGGCCGAGTTCGCTCCGCATCCGGTCGAGGTTGGCGAGGTCACGCCGCCTCCCGAAGCCGACCTTCAGCTTGAAGGCCCGGTGGCCCTCCGCCCGGGCCGCGGCGGCCTGGCCGGCCGGATCCTCCGGCCCGATCCCGCTCGCATAGGCCGGGACCTGTCCGCTCCCCGAACCGCCGAGGAGCCGCCAGAGCGGCAGGCTGGCCCGCCGGGCCGCCATGTCCCAGAGCGCTATGTCGATGCCGGCGATGCATTGGGCGAAGGGCCCCGGCTCGCCGGCCTGGATGCCCACCAGCCTGAACCGTTCCGACAGGTGATGGAACACGGCCTCGGGCCCGGGCCACGGCCGGCTGACCACGGCCGGAGCGAGCACCCGGGCGATCAGGTCGGCCCGGTAGCCGGCGGCGGGCTCCGGGAAGTTGCACCACACCTCCCCGTAGCCGTGGACACCTTCGGTGGATCGGGCGGTCACCACGACCGCCGGGCGGTCCGCCATCTCCCCGAAGGAGGTCCGCACCGGACGGGTGACGGGGGCGCGGTAGACGTCGACGGTCAGCGACTCGATCGTGAACGGGTCGACGGCGGGGAAGCCGGGGTCGTGGCGGGCCGTGCCGGTGGGACTCATGGGCACGAGTATGGTTACCGCCGTCGGCAAAGGCCAGGAAGGTCGATGGGTTCCAGCACTGATTCGAGCGGAACGCCCCGAGGCGGAGCGCAGGGAGCGCCGCAATACCCGGAACCGGATTTCGAGGGTGTGATCGGGCCGGACTTCCGGGAGTCGGTCCCATGGTGGCCGCCGATGGCGAACGATGCCCGTGGCAAGCCCGATGTCGTGCTGGTGGTGCTGGACGATGTCGGTTTCGCCGGTCTCGGATGCTACGGGGCGGAGGTGGAGACCCCGGTGATGGACGCGCTGGCGGAGCGGGGACTGCGCTTCAACGACTTCAACGTCACCCCTTTGTGCTCGCCGACCCGCGCCTGCGTGCTCACCGGGCGCAACCACCACAGCGTGGGGATGGCCTACCTGTCGAACGTCGACTCGGGATTCCCCGGACACCGGGGGAGGGTGACCCGCTCGGCCGGGACCGTCGCCGAGGTCCTGCAGGGCGCCGGCTACGCCACCATGGCCATCGGCAAGTGGCATCTGGCGCCGCTCGAGGAGACCACCGCGGCCGGTCCCTACGACGAGTGGCCGCTCGGTCGGGGGTTCGGCCGGTACTACGGGTTCCTGGACGCCCTCACCGACCATTTCTACCCCGATGTGGTCGAGGACAACCACCGTGTGGAACCGCCGGGCCGGCCCGAGGACGGTTACCACCTGACCGAGGACCTGGTGGACCACGCCATCTCCTACGTCCGCGACCAGGTGTCGGTCAAGCCCGAGCAGCCGTTCTTCCTGTACGTGGCGTTCGGGACGGCGCACTGTCCCCACCAGGCGCCGCAGGAGTACCTGGACAAGTACCGGGGCCGTTACGACGAGGGCTGGGACGTGATCCGCGAGCGCCGTTTCGCCCGCCAGAAGGAACTCGGGATCGTCCCCGAGGACGCAACCCTCGCGCCGCTCAACCCCGGAGTGGAGGAGTGGGACAACCTGACTCCCGACCAGCAGAAGCTCTTCGCCCGGTTCCAGGAGGCCTACGCCGCCATGCTGGACCACACCGACGCCCAGATGGGACGGTTGTTCGACTACCTCGACTCGATCGGGCGGCTCGACAACACGATCGTGGTGGTCCTCTCCGACAACGGGGCCAGCCAGGAGGGCGGGCCGGACGGCGGCGCCGACATCGTGACCTACGAGGAGGACCGCTTCTGCACCGTGGAGTTCAACATGGAGCGGTTCGACACCATCGGCGGCCCGCATTCCCAGACCAACATCCCTTGGGGATGGGCCCAGGCCGCCAACACGCCGCTCCGTTGGTACAAGCAGAACACCTATGCGGGCGGCGTGCGGACGCCGCTGATCGTCTCCTGGCCGGAGGGACTGGCCGGCACCGGCGGAGTGCGCACCCGGTTCGTCCACGCCATCGACATCGCCCCCACCATCCTGGATCTCGTGGACGTGGCGCCGAAGGCCTCCTACAAGGGAGTGGACCAGATGCCCTACCACGGCGCCAGCATCCGTGACGTGCTCGACGACCCGGCCGCCCCCGCTCCCCGCGATCGCCAGTACTTCGAGATGATCGGCCACCGGGCGATGTGGGAGGACGGCTGGAAGGCGCTCACCCGGCACCGGCGGAACGAGCCCTTCGAGGACGATCCGTGGGAGCTGTACCACATCGACTCCGACTTCTCCGAGTGCAAGGACGTGGCCGCTGAGCACCCCGAGAAGCTGGCCGACCTGGTCAGGCAGTGGTCGGAGGAGGCCGCCCGCTACTCGGTGTTCCCGCTGGACGACCGCTACCTGGTGGTGCGGGCCTCCACCTTCACGCCCCCGGGGACCCCGAGGGCGAGGGACACGTTCTCATACCTGGGCGGTTCGATCCGGGTGCCCGGCGCCGCCACCCCCCTCGTGTTCAACCGGGACTTCAGGATCACGGCCCGGGTCGCTCCGCTGGGCGCCGCCGACGAGGGGGTGCTGGTGGCGGTGGGAGACGTGAGCGGCGGCTACGTCCTGTACCTGGCCGGCGGGCGCCTCGTGTTCGAGTACTGCTACCTCGGTGACCGCCAGACGCTCGCCTCGTCCGGCCCGGTGACGCTAGGGGCGACCGAGCTGTCCTTCACGTTCGAGAGGACCGGAGACTACCGGGGCATCGGGCGTCTGGAAGCCGGCGGTCGGATTCTCGGCGAGATGGAGATGGCCTCCATGGCCCGGGGGATGATCTCGTGGGGGTCCCTCAGCGTGGGCGCCGACACGCTGTCCCCGGTGAGCAACTCCTACGAAGGGGAGTTCCCGTTCACCGGCCACCTGGAGAGAGTCGACTACGACCTCGGCTGAGCAGGATCGAACCGGCCGCGCTCCGCGACCGGGAAGGCCGCGCGGCGAGATTCCTCATCGGGATGCTCGTCACCGTTCCTTCCGATACGACACCACCGAGATCGAGGGCGCAACCGGCTCGGCATGGGTGGACCCGCCCGCTCGCACAGTAGAATCGTCGGATGGCGATGCCACCTGCCGCTGCTGCGCCGTGGCGCCTTCCGGAGTTCTGGGCCGGCATCCGGCCGAAGGTGTGGTCGGCTGTCGGGCTGTCGCCGGCCGTGTACGCGGACGACGCGTTCTTCGCCGACGAGCAGGCGCGGCTGTTCGGTCGGGCGTGGACCGGCGTGGCCCTCGTCGACGAGCTGTCCCGGCCGGGACGGCTTCTCGTGCGGTCCGTCGCCGGGAAGTCGGTGCTGCTGACCCGGTCCGGAGATCGGCTGCGCGGCTTCCTGAACACCTGCCGTCACCGGGGGACCGAGTTGGCCGATGCCGACTGCGACATACCGGGAGTCATCAGGTGCCCGTACCATCGCTGGAGCTATTCGACCGATGGCCGGTTGGTGGCGGCGCCGCTGTTCGAGGCCTCACCCCCGTCGGACTTCGACCCCGCCGACTGGCGCCTCGTGCCCGTACGCGTGGACACCTGGGGTCCCATCGTGTTCGTCTGCCTCGACGATGAGACCCCACCGCTGGACGCATGGCTGGGCGATCTAAGCGAGCGGTTGTCCGGCTACCGCCTGGACGAGTGGCGGCTGGCCGACCTTGACGGGACGACTGCGAAGTTCGATGTCGGGGCCAACTGGAAGCTCCTCGTCGAGAACTTCGCGGAGTACTACCACCTGCCGTGGGTGCACCCGAAGCTGGCCAAGGTGTCACGCGTCAAGGACCACTACCGCTACCAGGGTCCCGGGATGTACTGCGGGCAGACCACCACGCCGGTCTCGAGCGACCAGCACGAGGACTGGGTGATCCTGCCCCCCGCCACCGGTCTGGGCGCCTCCGACGCCGCCAGCGGGAGGTTCGTCGCCGTGTTCCCCAACGTCCTGCTGGCCGTGCTGCCGAACCACGTGTTCCTGATCCTGCTCGAGCCGCTGAGCACCGGGCGGACCATCGAGCACTGCACCTTCCTGTTCCCTCCGGGCGCCGTGCCGTCGCCCGAGGACGAGGAGGGGCGGCGACGGTTCGCCGAGGCGTTCGAAACCACCCGGCGGTTCTGGGTCGACGTCAACGACGAGGACATCGACATATGCGAACGAGTCCAGCGGGGCGTCTCACATGGGGGCGCGCCGCCTGGTCCCATGGCGCCACGTTTCGAAGAGCCCCTGAACCGCTTCCACAACATGACCGCCGATCTCATGACCCTCGAATCGGTGGCGGACCTGGTGGTGCCGGCGGGGGACCGGCCGGGCGACGTCGATCTCTACGGCACCAAGCCGAACCCCATGCCCCCGCCCATCGAGGTCGAAGCCGCCCTGCGGGCCCACCCACCAACGTAGGTGGCAGCGCCTTGACGCAGAACGTCCGACTCCCGCTTGCCACGCGCTCCGATCTCCTAGGCTGGGGTCATAGCGACTTGACAGCCCATCTTCCGGCCGGTGCGCTGGGAAGGTGAACAATCAGGGTCGAGGCGCGGCGAGTACGGAGAACGAGGGGTGTTATGGAATCCACCCAGGAGAGCCGACTGTCCGGGCTGTCACTCGTGGCGGGTGTGCTCCTGGTGGGTATCGGTACTTTCTTCCTTCCGAGGGGCACAGGGTCGAGAATCGACTACGTCCGCCTCGTGACGTTCAGGGCCGAGAACGCGGAACTCACCCACTCGATGTCGCTGCTGACCATTCTCGGCGTCCTGCTGTGGATCGCCGGATTGGTCACCCTGTCACGAAGCATCGTCGCCGGTCACAGCACGACTGACGCCATGGTGCGTATCAGCATCGCCATCCTGGTTATCTCCGCGGTGATGCATCTAGCGGTGACCGGCATCCAGCACATGATCGTCCACTTCATCAACCACGGCGTCGGCGAGGGCGTAGGAGCGGACCAGACCGACGGACTGACCGCCATGGCCGTCACCCTGCAAGGAGTAAGGGCCGGGCTGTTCATGATCAAGGAACTCTGCGAAACGGTCGGATTCCTGGTTCTCGGCCTGGCGATATGGCGCCGGGTCCCCGCCGGCCTGCCCCAGATGGCCGCCGCCGCGGTGGTGGTCGCCTCTGTCGCCGAAGTGGTGGCGTTGGTGATCATCGAACACGTCCACGACCTGACCGACAACGTGCTGCCCATCCTGGTCGTGGGTGGCGGCGTCACTTCCATATGGCAGGTCCTGATTGGCGTCGGCCTTTGGAGGGGCTCGCACAAGATGATCGCGGCGTAGCCACCTGACCTAACCTCTGGGGTTGAGTTACAGCAATCGCCGGTGTGTGCCATAATCGCACACATGGCCATCGGGTTTGAAGAACTAGGCCGGCGGATCGGCGAGGCGCGCCGCAGTCTGGGGATGACCCAGCAGGAGTGCGCTCTGGGCGCGGGGATGGGACGCACCGTCCTGGCGAAGATCGAGACCGGCGCCCGGCGGGTGGGAGCGATGGAGTTGGCGCAACTGGCCACCGCGCTGGATATGCGGATCGAATGGTTCTTCGAGGACGCCCCGCCGGCGGTCGTGTCCCGGCGCGGCGCCGCCGAGCCTGGCGTGCTCCCAACCGCTCTGGACCGCACCGTCGAACGGCTGGCCCGCGAGGTCACCTTCCTCCGATCGATCCTCGAGCAGTTCGACCTGAAGGCCACTCCCGAGCTGCCTCTTCCGTCATCCGCCTCGACCGCGGAGGAGGCGGCGGCCAAGGTTCGTCGCCTGCTCGGCTACGAGGATGGCGAACCGGCTCTCGATCTGGTCGGGCGGGCCGCGGAGATCGGGCTGCTCATCTTCTCATGGGATTGCGGTCCCGCCGACGCTGACGGCGCATCCGTCCTGCTGGACCGCGGAGGCGTGGCGGTGGTCAACGGCGACCGGCAGATTGGTAGGAGGCGCCTGACCGCGGCGCACGAGATCGGCCATTACGTCTTTGCCGACGAGTACTCGACCGACTGGAACGTGATCGATGCCTCGGCCTCTCGCACCGAAAGCCTGATCGACCGCTTCGCCCGGGCGTTGCTCCTCCCTTCCGGCGCCCTGGCGAGTCGGTGGCGCGGGGGAGAGCAGACCCGGATTAGCGCGGTGTTGACCGGACATGAGTTTCGCGTGGACATGTCCACGCTGGCTCAGAGGCTCCGCGAACTCGAGATCGCTCCCTCCTGCGAGCTTGGCACCGTCAGGGAAACCCGAATCCGGAAGGCGGACATCCTGGAGCACGATCTATTCGTGCCGACCGACCTGAGCCCTCCAGAACTCCCTACTCTCTACGTCAAGGCCGCCATCAAGGCTTATCGCAGCGAAGAGATTTCCTCGGCGCGCGCCGTTGATTTGCTGCTAGGTACGTGGGAGGAAAACGATCTTCCCGAGCTGCCGATGCTGCCAAGAGAGGCTATCTGGTCGTTTGTGTCCTAGGGCACGATGGAGACCTTGATCTTTGATACCGGTCCGCTGAGTCACTTCGCTCGTGCAGACTTACTCGGCGTCCTCAAGATCGTGGTTGGTGAGCGCCGTGCCGTCGTTCCTCAAGCCGTGGTGACGGAGTTGGAGCAGGGTGTGTCCTCCAACCCGCGACTCCGGACGGTACTGGACGCGGACTGGATTGAGCGCCGTCCGTTCGCGACCGCTTCCGAGCACCGAGCCTTCGGGTGGTTCTCGAGACGCTTGGTGATAGGTGACCGGAATGTCGGCGATGCCGCCGTTCTCGCGCTCGCGCACACGGTGCCGGCGCGAGCGGTCATCGACGACCGGGCTGCGTGCGCACTGGCAACCAAGGCGTGAGTCGACCTTGCTCGGACACTCAACCTGCTCTGCGAGGCTGTTCATCGCGAACTCCTGACCCTCGACCTCGTAAGCGAGATCGCAGACGAACTCATCCGGACCGAGTATCGCCTACCCTTCGGTCCCGGTGAGTTCAAAGCATGGGCGGCCAGCGAGAACATCTTTCTGTAGACATCCCGCTGCTTCGCCACGCGATCCGGCTGTAACGGACCGGGATCGGGCCGCTAGACCGGGATTGCTCATCCCGTGAGCGACAGCGTGCTGGTGGTCGGGGTTGGTATGACCCCGTTCGTGGGGTTCCGGGCCGATGCGAGCGTCCGGGACATGGTCGTCGAGGCGGCCCGTGCGGCGCTTCTCGACGCCGGTACACGGGCAGGGTCGGTTGACATGGGTGTTGCGGCGTATGAGAGCGACCACTTCAACCGCCAGATGAGCCTCGGTCACATCCTCCAGGACAGCGTCGGGCTGGTCGGGAAGCCCACGCTCCGGGTGGAGGGAGGCGGCGCCACCGGGGCCCTCGCCATCCGGACCGCGGTGATGGCGATCGCCTCGGGCTCCGCCCGGTCGGTCCTGGTGTTCGGCGGGGAGACCAACGGGAAGTCCGTAGACCGCGCCACCGCCACGGAGATACTGGCCATGTCCGCCGACTTCGAGTGGGAGACGCCCGTCTTTGGGACCTTCGCCGCTCCCTACGCGCTGATGATCACCGAGCACATGCGGCGCTACGGCACCACGGCCGAGCAGTTCGCCGAGATCGCGGTGAAGAACAGGCGCATCGCCCTGGACAACCCCGACGGCCACAAGGGCATGTCGATCACGGTCGAGGACGTGCGCGCCTCGGCTCCGCTCTCGGATCCCTACCGCCTGTTCGACGCCAGCCTGCTCAGCGACGGCGCCGCGGCCGTGCTGCTGTCCACCCGGGAATGGGCCGAACGGTACTCGTCCACCTTCCGGGAGCGTCCTCCTGTGGCGGTCCTCGGCTCCGGATCCTCGACCGACCATCCCCGCCTCTCCGACCGCTCGGATGAGCTGTTCCCCCACTTCGCCGCCAAGCGGCGCGCTGCCCGGGACGCCTACCGGATGGCCGGTATCGACGACCCGGCGCACGAGATCGATGTGGCCGAGGTGTACGACTCCTTCAGCGGAGCGGAGCTCCAGGCCTACGAGGACCTGGGTCTGTGCCAGGTGGGGGAGGGAGGCCCGGCGGCCGCCGAGGGCCGTTTCGACCTGGGCGGGCAGGTCTGGGTCAACACCTCGGGCGGCCTGCTCGGCCGGGGATCGGCGGTGGGCGCCACGGGCATCGCCCAGGCGGTGGAGGTGACCCGCCAGCTCAGGGGCGAGGTGTCGGGCGCCCGAGCCGTCCCGGACGCGAAGCTCGGCATCACCGACACCCACGCCGGAGTCGGATCGCTGGCGGTGGTCAACGTGTTCGGGCGTACCCCATGAACGCGACCAGCCCTTGCGCTGCCGTCGGGGTTTCCGAGACCGCGAAAACTAGGGGGTTGAATCTGTCACACCCCCGTTGTATGTTGCCTATCGCCAAGCACCACAACTGGCCGGAAGCATCTTGCCGATCGGTCCGGTCAGAGCGAGGGAACATCAAGCTCGATGGAGCGGAGGGCCGATACCCGGCAGCCAGCCGGGCATGGCCGACCACGCTCCGAAAAGGACAGGTGGTGGCGGGGGAGGGCCCGGTGTGGGACGCCGTTTCGCCGGGCGATTTTCGCGTTCTCGGCTCGTTGCGGGGTGTCTCGCAGCGGGTCATGATCCTCGTTCCCGGACTCCGGAAAAGCTTCTGCGGCCGGCACGTGGGGTTCGATCTCCTGGAGGGGGGAGCCTGATGCGGGTGACCGGCGTCGAGCGGGGGACCACTCCTTCGGGAGACGAGTTCTCCTTGCTCGAGATCGAGATGGCCCAGCGGTATCGGCATGCGGTCGGTTCGGCCGATCCCTTCTACCGGGGCCTCGAGGACGGGGTGTTGCGGGCCACCGAGTGCCCGGAGTGCGGGTCGACCTGGTTCCCCCCGCGGCGGTTCTGCGATGCCCACCTGTCCGAGACCAGGTGGTACGACCTGCCCGGCACCGGGAGGATCGTGGCCGCCACCCGCGTCCACAGCCCGCCTCCGTTCGGCGGCATCGAGGTTCCCTACATACTCGCCTCGATCCGGCTCGACGGGGTGGACGGGGGCATCACCCACCGGGTGGCCTGTGACGAAATACCGGAGCGCGGTACCGTGGTGGCGGTGAGGTTCAGCAACCGCCAGCCCGCCCATCCGCTCCTGCGGATAGCGTTCGCAGTCGAGGAGGTGACCGCGTGACCCGACCGGTCGGCATCGAGATCTTCTACTGGCTCGACAACTGGTCGGACGACCAGTCCTCCGTGTTCTCCAAGGCCGCCGAGGCCGGTTACGAAGGGGTCGAGATCTCCCTGGTGGCCGGGCTTGACGTGGGCGTCGAGCGGATGGCGAGTACCGCCGCATCACTCGGCCTCGACGTTCTCTGCAGCACCGGGCTGAGCCCGACCATGGACATCTCCAGCCCCGATGCCTCCGTCCGGAGGGCCGGGGTCGACCATCTGCGGCGGTGCCTCGATGACGCCGCCCGGCTAGGCAGCCCGATCCTGGGCGGCGTGACCTACGCCACCTGGATGGGCTTCCCGGACGGTGACCACGACGGCCACCGGCAGCGCTCCGCCGCCGCCCTGCACGAGGTGGCAGGCTACGCCTCCGCGCTCGGCATCGACATATGTCTCGAGGTCCTCAACCGTTTCGAGACCTTCATGTTCAACACCGTGGCCGGTTGCCTGGAGTTCATCGACATGGTCGATCATCCCTCCGTCAAGGTCGAGCTGGACACCTTCCACATGAACATGGAGGAGGACGACCTCGCCGGAGCCGTCCGCCTGGCGGGGAGCCGGATCGGCCACGTCCAGGTGGCCGCCAACAACCGGCGGGCGCCCCAGTACGGCCACATCGACTGGGCGTCATTCAGCGAGGCTCTCGACGAGGCCGGCTACGAGGGTTGGGTGGTGTTCGAGACCTTCCCCAACTCGAGGGTCGAGACCGGCCAGGCCACCTACGCCTGGCGGGACCTGACCGACCGCCCCGACCAGGACGCGGCGGAGGCGGCCCGCTTCATCCGGGACAACATCGCATGAGCATCCGTACCCGGCGCTTCCTCAACGACCCCGCCCGGGCGGTGGCGGAGATGCTGGAGGGGTACGCCGCCGCCCACGCCGGCATCATCGCTCTCCGGGACGGCATGGTGGTCCGCACCGTTCCCAAGGCCGAGGGCAAGGTGGGCATGGTGATCGGCAACGGTTCCGGCCACGAGCCGGCCATGATCGGCTGGGTGGGGGAGGGGCTGTTCGACGTCAACGTGGCGGGTCCGATCTTCTCCTCGCCGGGCCCGGGGGCGATCCTCCGGGGCATCGAGGCGGCCGACCGGGGCGGCGGGGTCCTCCTGCTGGTCTCCAGCCACGCCGGGGACATCATGAACGCCGAGCTGGCCATCGACGAAGCGGAGGACCAGGGCATCGACGGCGTGGAGATGGTGGTCCTCTACGACGACGTGGCCTCGGCCCCCAAGGACCGGATCACCGAGCGGCGGGGCGGCGCCGGTCTCTTCTTCGTGTGGAAGATGGTGGGGGCGGCAGCGGAACGGGGCGACTCCCTGGAGGCGTGCGCGGCGGTTGCCCGCAAGACCCGGGATCGCACCCGCTCGCTCTCGGCGGCGACCGGCACGGTGGCCCATCCGGTGAGCGGGCAACCCCTCGGGGACCCCGAGGACACCACGCTCTCGGTGGGCATGGGGGTTCATGGCGAGCCGGGTGACCGTCTCGGCGAGGATGTCGGGGCGGACCAGATCGCCCGGTTGATGATCGACCGCCTCCTGGATGACGCCGACCTGCCGTCCGGCGCGCAAATCGGACTGCTGCTCAACAACGCCGGGTCGCTGACGCTGATGGAACTGTCGGTCCTGTACCGGGGGGCCCGCGCCGCCCTGGAGCGGAGAGGCATCGAGGCGGTCCGGTCCTGGATGGGCCCCTATGCCACCACCCTCGACATGGCGGGTTTCTCGTTCGCCATCTGCCACATGGACGGCGAGCTGCTCGAGCTCTACGACCGGCCTGCCAGGGGAGCGGGATTCACGATGGTGGGCCGGTAGGGGCGATGATCGACCGGGACCTGGCGGTGCGTCTGGTGGTCGCCGCGTCCACACGGGTGAACGACCACCAGGAGGAGCTGTCCCGGCTCGACTCGGTGGCCGGCGACGGTGACCACGGGGTCAACATGGCGACCGCCCTGGCGGAGGCCGCCCGCCGCGCCGAGCAGGGCGATCACGGCACGGCAGCCGACGTGATGCGAGCCACCGGATCCGCCTTTCACGAGACCGTGGGCGGCGCCGCCGGCGCCCTGTTCGGCGCCTTCTTCGGCGCTCTGGCCGGACAGCTCTCCAGGGCGGCGGCGCCCGATGCGCCCCAGTTGGTGGCCGGTCTCGAGAAGGGCCTCGCCCGCGTGACGCGGGTGGGCAAGGCCGAGCCGGGACACAAGACCATGGTCGACGCCCTGGCGCCGGCGGTGCGCGACGCCCGCGGGTCGTTGGAGAGGCAGGAGGGCCTGGAGTCCGTGGTGGCCGCGGCGGCCGAGGCCGCGCGCCGGGGCGCCCGGGCGACCGCCGGCATGCGGCCCTCGGCGGGGCGGGCCCGCTTCGCCCCGGACCACAGCCTGGGAACCGAGGATCCCGGCGCCAATACAGTTGCCCTGGTCCTCGAGTCCTGGGCCGACCAGTTGAGAAGCGAGGTGAGGGTATGAGCGGAGGGCGACTCCGGGTCGGATACGTGGGGGTGGCATTCGAGAGCTACTACGCCGACGAGCACGACCAGTACCGGCGGGCCATCACCGGTCTCAGCCGCCTCGCCGACGAGCTGGACTTCGACCTGGTGGCCATCGAACACGGGATCGGCGATCTCGAAGCCGCCCGCGCCGCTGCCGATCACCTGTCGTCCAAGGATCTCGACTTCCTGGTCCTCCAGGCGGCTGCCTGCGCGTCGGGCGAGCTGCTGGAGCCGCTGGCGGCGGCCGCCCCCCGGCTCGGCCTCTGGGCCACTCCCGAGCCGGTGCTGGAGGGATCGATCCAGCTCCACTCGCTGGTCTCCACCAACCACTTCGCCTCGATAATCCGCCGCTACCTGCGGGACCGGGGGGTGCCCTACAAGTGGTTCCTGGGCCACATCGACGAGCCGGACACGGAGCAGCGCTTCCGCGTCACCTTCCGGGCGCTGGCGGGGATCAAGGCGATGGCCTCGGCGCGGATCGGCTGGATAGGCGGCATCTCCCCCGGCTTCTACAACATGCTGTTCGACGAGGCCAGCCTGGAGAGCCGGTTCGGCACCACGATCGGGACCCACACCATCGAGGACGTGGTCCGGCTGGCCCGGGCCGTGGAGACCCGTCCGGCCGCCTCCGTGGTGCGGATGGCCACCGACGTGGCCACCGAGGTGACCGCCCCCTCGGTCGGCATGGACCGCAACGCCCGCCTCTACCTGGCCCTCCGCCGCATGATCGAGACGGAGGGGTACGACGCCCTGGCGGTCCAGTGCTGGCCCAGCTTCCAGGAGGACTTCGACATGGCCCCGTGCATGGCCTACAGCCTGCTGGGCTCGGAGGACGGCGTGGCGGTCTCCTGCGAGGGGGACGTGCCCGGAGCGGTGTCGATGCTCCTGATGAACTCGATGTCGCCGAACCACGGGTCGGCCACCCTGCTGGACCTGACCACCCTCGACCTCGAAGCGGATGCCGCCCTGCTCTGGCACTGCGGGGTCACCCCCCGCCACTTCGGCGCCGGTAACGGGATCCGCTGGGTGGACCACGTGACGCTGGGCCGCAAGTCGGACGTCCGCTACGGGGTGTCGGGCGACCTGCTGTTCGCTCCCCAGCAGACCACCATCGCCTACGCGGGGGACGACTTCAGCGAGCTCTTCATCGCCACCGCCGAGGTGGTGGACACCGGCAAGGCCGGGTTCGACGGCACCCGCGGCTGGTTCACCCGCTTCCGGCTCAACGGCGAGCCGATCGAGCTGATGGACCTGGTCAACACCGTGATGGTCCAGGGCCGCGAGCACCACTACGCCGTGGCGCAGGGAGACCTGTCCTCGGAACTGGCGGAAGTGGCCGCCTGGCTCGGGCTACGCACCACCAAGGCCATCCCGATGCGCGACCACCTGCAGATCGAGGGCCTCAACACCTGACGGCGGACGCGCCAAGCCGCATCGAACTGATCGCCACGGGTCGGGCCCGGCCTGCGCTCCGGCGGCTCGGCGACCTGCCGGTACCCGATCCACGGAGTCCGGGCGATCCGATCCTCCCGGAGGAGTCGGAGGAGATGCCCCGAGCGGAGCGCCTCCGGCGTCCCGTGTCCTCGCTTCGCCGCGCTCTGCGTTCCGTGACCCGCCGTGGTCGACGCGGGTCCGGTACCCGAACAAGGGGGTTGAAAGTGTCACGCGCCCGTCGCATACTGCCCGGCAGCTACAAGCACCGCCGGTTTCCAGCTATTCGACGTCGAGG
>WTGW01000044.1 GCA_011523395.1 Acidimicrobiia bacterium | reverse complement strand
CTGGGACAGTGCCTGGAAAGCCGAGAGCACGATCGCTGTAGCGATCCCGACAGTAGATACGAGCATGCCCAGGATCCAGTATGTCGATATAGTGATCCGCCGCTCGACAATGAGCAGGGCGTCGGCTAGATCCGTACGGTTCTCGGCCTTCACCACGTCGTCCTTGGCGTCCACTAGATCGACGAACCCTTCCGGGTATGACGTCGTTGCCATGGGTTCTCCTTCCAACGGCCGGCGCGCCACCCCCGGCCGAGACCTGTCTTGCGTTCCCGTCGCTTAAGTAACGGAACAAAGCGTACCACAGTTGGAAACCCGCCGACAGCCCACAGGGGTGCCGAGCGTGGTCGAGTCATGAAGAACCCCGATCTGCCACAGCCGCCGGGCGTTGCACTCAGGCAGGGCCGCCCCGGAGGGGACGGCCCTGTCAGGGTCTTGGTTCTGCTAGCCCAGTTCGCTGCGAACGATCTCCGCTCCCGAGACCATCGCGTGGAGCTTGTCCTTGGCGATGTAGCGCTGCAGGAGGATGAGCCCGCAGTCGGTGGTCACGCCCAACTGGTTGGCCGGCACGTACTCGAGCAGCCGCCGGATCCGGCCGGCTACCTGCTCGGCCGTCTCGGTGATCGTCGACTTGACGTCGATCACACCCGCCCAGAACTGGATGTTCTCGGGGACCGGATTGTCCCGGATCACCTCGAGCCCGGACAGGTCGTCCGAGCGCCGCCCGCAGTTCTCGAGGTTGAGCACATCGATGTTCGCCTCGTAGGACTTCGGGACCACCGAAGCGGTGGCAGCCGGCTCATCACCCTGGCGGATGGTCAGATCGAAGATCTCTCCGGCGCCGGCCGTGTCGTCCGGGTAGTAGGCCGGGGTGCCGCCCCAGTTGCCCCAGCAGATGTGGACGATGATCTTGGCGTTCTGGACGCCCTCCACGGCCCGGTCGAAGGCCTCGATGGCCCACGGTTCGTAGAAGTACGGCCAGGTGAACTCGTCCAGCTGGATGAAGTCGACCCCCATGGCGTCCACCTCGAGGATGTCCTCGTTGATCGCCGCGGCGATGTCCATGGCCCGCTCGGCGGGATCCTCGTAGTGGAGGTCGTTGGTGGCCTGGGCGAGGACCTGGATACCGGTGTACTGAACCTTGGTGGCCTTGTTGGTGGCCTGCTTCAGCGCCCGGGCCTGCTCGACCATGATGGCGCCCCGCCGCTTGACCTCCTGGGTGAGGGTGCCGGCGTGGAGGCGGCTGTAGATCGGGAACCCGAGGAAGCCACCCTTCAGGTCGTAACCGAGCCGCTTGTAGTAGTAGTAAAGGGCCTGGTCGGCGTAGTTGTCGCCGTGGAGCCGCCCATCGGTGATGATGTCGAGACCGGCGTTCTCCTGGTCCCTGGCTAGTGCGCCCACCGCGTCCTCCAGCGCCTCCCGGATGTAGGCATCCGGCGGCTCCTGGTCCCCGGTCCAATCCCGCACGCAGTTGGCGTCCCACCACCGCGGATTGGGATAGTTCCCGACCATCGAGGTCGGAATCATGACCTCTTGACCCTTGATCTGCATATCCCCTCCGTTCGAGAGAATCTCCGGGCCGCCCTCGGCGCGACCCGTCGGCCGGGCCCTGCGAGCTTCCTTTTGTAGCCGACAGTTCGCTCGCGTGGACCCGTATAGAACGAGAGTAGCAATAAGCCGGAAACAGGGTCGAGCGATCTTGGGAAGGTGCTCGGGACGGACGTCCCCCGGTGCCTCCTAGCGGAGCGACCAGCCGCCGTCCACGACCAGGCCGTGGCCGGTCATGTAGGAGAGGCTCCCTGACGCCAGGAGGGTGATGGCCTCGGCGATCTCCTCGGGCTGGGCGACCCGGCCGATGGGGATGCCGCTCTCGATGGCCGCCCGGAGGTCGGGCTGGTCAAGCCTCCATCTGGTCATCGGCGTCTCCGCCATGCCCGGACACACCGCGTTGGACCGGATGCCGTCCCCGGCGTAGTCCAGGGCAATCGAGCGGGCCAGCAGCAGCGCCGCCGCCTTCGAGACCGAGTACGCGGAGCGGGCCGGGAACGGATCTATCCCGGCCACCGACGCCACCGTGATGATGTGACCGGACCGGCGGGGCACCATCGAGGAAAGGGCGGCGCGCGAGCACAGGTAGGCGCCTCTCACGTTGACCCCCATGACCCGGTCCCACTCCTCTACCGGCGTCTCGTGGAGGCGGGTGGCCTCCAGGGAACCGGTGATCCCGGCGTTGTTGATCAGCACGTCGACCGGGCCAAGCGTCTCCTCGACGGCGGCGAAGGCCGCCGAGACCTCGCCTGCCACGGCTACGTCCACTCCCAGCCCCAGTCCATCGCCCGCGGCTTCGGAGGCGCCGGAAGGATCGAGGTCGAAGACACCCAGCCGGAAGCCCTCGCTCCGGAGGCGCTCGCATGTTGCCAGCCCTATGCCCGACCCACCTCCCGTCACCACGGCCACACTCTGCGCCCGGTCCGCCATCCATACCTCCAGAGAGTCGAGACCCAAGGATACGACTGACAGCTCCGGGAATCCTGGAGGCGCGCTGCTCGGCCCTGAACGCTCCGGCGGCCGAACCCGACCTTCCAGGGCGACCACTGACCACTGACCACTGACCACTGACCACTGAGGCGTATCATGTCCCGCATGAGACTCGAAGGACATGCTGCTCTCATCACGGGAGCCGGCTCGGGTATCGGCCGGGCAACCGCCGAACTGTTCGCCGCCGAGGGCGCCGGCGTGGCGATACTCGACCGCGACGGCCAGGCCGCCGAGTCCGCTGCCTCGGACATCTCGGCCACAGGCGCCGAGGCACATCCGGTGGTGGCCGACGTGTCGTCAGCGGAGGAGATCGCCCGCGCCGTAGGCCGCGCCGCCCGGCTCCTCGGGCGCCTTGACATCCTCTACAACAACGCCGGCGTCGGGTCCAGCGGATCGGTGGTTGACACCACCGAGGAGGACTGGGACCGCTGCTTCGCGGTGAACGTCAAGGGCACCTACCTGACGTCACGAGCCGCCATACCCCACCTGGAGTCCGCAGGCGGCGGGTCCATCATCAACCAGGCCTCGGTAGCCGCTCTGGTGGGGATCCAGGGATTCGCTGCCTACTGCGCCGCCAAGGGAGCGGTGGTGTCCCTGACCCGAGCCATGGCCATCGACCTCGCTCCCGTGGGTATCCGGGTGAACGCGCTCTGCCCGGGCACCGTCTACACGCCGCTCATGGAGCCGCTCATGCGCGAGCGCGGCGGCGGAAGTATCGAGCGCGGCCTGGAGATAACCGCCGCCAAGTATCCGATCGGACGTCTCGGAACGCCCATGGAGATCGCCCGGGCCGCGCTGTTCCTGGCATCGGACGATTCCAGCTTCGTCACCGGTACCGCATTCACAGCCGACGGCGGAATGACCGCTCAGTAGCCCGCCCGGATGGCCGTACATCTCGCTCCCGACAAGCTCGCCGACCTCGAAACGGCGGTCGGGATGGTGCGGCCCGGATCGATGGTGGCACTCGGGGGAGGCCTCTCGGCCAGGCTCCCGATGGCACTGGTCCGCGGCCTGATCAGGGCCGGGATCGGAGACCTCCATGTGGTCGGTTCCGCCCACTCCATCGATGTGGACCTGCTGGCCGCCGCCGGAGCGATCTCGGTCTGCGAGGAGAGCTACGTGGGGTACGAGCAGGACCACGGTCTGGCGCCGGCCTTCCGGAGGGCGGCCCAGGAAGGTTTGCTGGAGGCCCGGGAGAGTTGCTGCGACACCATCCTCACCCAACTCCGGGCCGCCGAGATGGGCCTTTCCTTCCTCCCCGTCCACGGCGTCAAGGGGACGGACATCGAGGGGCTGCATCCGGAGTACTCCCGCGTGACGTGTCCCTTCACCGGGCACGAGTACGTGGCCGTGCCGCCCCTTGCCCCGGACGCCGCGCTGATCCACGCCCCCATCGGGGATCGTCAGGGGAACCTCCACATCGAGCAGCCCTACGTCCTTGACGAGCGGTTCGCGGTGGCCTCCGCCATGACGATCGCCACTGTCGATCGGATCGCTACCACTGACGAGGTGGCGACGGCCGGCATCGTCATCCCCCACTACCGGGTCGCCGCGGTGGTCGAGGCGCCGTTCGGCGCCCATCCCAGTTCGTGCTATCCCGGTTATTCCTACGACCGCGCTCATCTGGCATCCTGGGTTGAAGCTGCCCGGACTCCCGAGGGCGCGCAGGATTACCTCCTCAGCCATGTCACCGGCGTCGACGAGGACGGCTACCGGCAGCTGGTCGGCACCGACCGGCTGGAACGTCTGACCGGATACCGGGCCTCCGATCAGGCATGGATGGAGATGTTCCGGTGAGTTACCGATTCGGACTCGACGAGCTGTTCGTGGTCGAACTGGCCCGCACCATCCGGGATGCCGAGGTTGTCTTCCACGGCTTCGGAAGCCCGTGCGCCACGGTTGCCATGCACCTCGCCAAGCGCACCCATGCCCCCCACGCGCTGCTGATCGAGGGCGCCACCTACGCGGTCAACCCCTCTCCTGCCTTCATCGCTCCGACGAGTAATGACCACTCCCTGAAGCGGGGATCGGCCTACTCGATGCGTTTCGAGGAGGCGTTCGACATGTCGATCAGGGG
>WTGW01000115.1:12061-19321 GCA_011523395.1 Acidimicrobiia bacterium | reverse complement strand
ATCGGCTCCACGCCAGCATCTCCCGGGCCTGCAGGTCATATGCGTGGGCGGTGTGACTACGTCCATCCGGAAGATGGATCTCATGGGCCAGGCGCGGATCGCCGCCGCTGGCGAGGAAGTTGGCCCAAAGACCCATCAGGCCGATCTGGTTGGCCACCCACCTTCTCCCCTGGGGCGGTACGGGATGTTCGCGCAGGGAACTGTCCGATGGATACAGGTCCAGCAGACCGAGCATGTGCGCCAGCTCGTGGGCGGCGACCAGACCCCATTCGAGAGGTTGGCGCGGCCCGGCCACCGACAAGAAGTTGATCCGCACCCTCGCGAGGGTTCCCTCCTCCGTCCGGATACTCCCCGTGGCGAGCCCGTTACCGAAGTGTGAACTGGGCAGCACCACCATCACGGCGTCGTGGTCGGTGAAGTCGAACTCCGGGTCCGCCAGCCTTACCGCCTCCGTATCCGGGTCAAGCGGGTTCCCTATTGCCGGGGACGCTGAAGTTCCTAGATAACTTCGATAGCTGTACGCGGCCCGTAGCCACCGGTGCAGGGGCGTGAACTCCGTCTCGATGCGACCGTAACTGGCGGTCTCCAGATACCTCTTGATGTACGGCAAGCCCAACTCCGCCTCTTGTCGCGTGGTATGGCGCGCCCGGGCGTCCGGGAAGTCCAGGAACAGCACCGCCACCCGCAGGACGCCTGTAGCCGGGATTCGACTTCGAAGCGGGAATCCGGCGGGACCGGGCGGACGGCAGGTATCCGGATCCGGCCGCTCGGGGCTGACATACCGGTGCACCTCTGCGGGCGTCTGTATTACCTGCGTAGGCGCGGCAGGCCCACTCGGCGGGACACGGCCCCAGCAGGTGATGGCGCCGCCCGTGTGCAGCCCGCATGAATGGCGGTCGCCCAGGTCGATGGCGCTGAACTCGCCTTGCGGAGGGTCGGCCCGACCGTGCTCGTCGAAGCCCCAGCAGACCACCGAACCGTCGACGGTGATCCCGCAGGAGTGCTGCCAGCCGGCCGCTATGGCGCGGAAACGCTTGGCAGGGACATTGGCCTGTGCCGCGTGATCGGCGCCCCAGCAGACGCCGACGCCGTCGGTGCGCACGCCGCACGAGTGCCAGTTGCCCGCTGCGATGGCGACGAACCGTCCGGGTGGCGGGTCGGCTTGACCATCGTTGTCGGCGCCCCAGCAGGTAAGGGACCGGTCGGCGTTGCGGAGCCCGCACGTATGCCATTCCCCGGCTGCGACAGCGGCGAACTCGCCGGGTGGTGGGCTTGCCTGGCCGGCGTGGTCGGCGCCCCAGCAGGTGACGCTCAGGTCGGCTCGGATGGCGCACGAATGGTCTCCCCCGGCGGTGACCGCGATGAACCTCCCCTCCGGCGCCTCGGTCGCTCCCCGGCCGTCCCAACCCCAGCAGACGATCTCCTGGCGGGCGTCGATGCCGCAGGTGTGGCTCCGACCGGCGGCCAACGCCACGAACTCCCCGTCCGGTGGTGCGGCCTGGCCCCTAGCGTTGTCCCCCCAGCAGCTCACCGTGCGATCTCTTCCTATGCCGCAGGAGTGATCCCAACCGACCGCTACCGCGGTGAAGTCACCCTCGTCGGGTGGTATGAGGGTGCCGGCGTCCCCGGACGGGATGGCGCCGGCAAACCGGAGTGCGCGGGTCAGGAAGGTGGCCATCTCTGCACGGGTGGTGGCCCGGCCGGGGCAGTAGCGGGCCGGATCGACCGCGCACCCGGAGGTGATCCCGGCCGCGGCCAAGGCGCTTATGCCCGGTAGGTGAGTGGCGCCCTGCCCGACATCGGCGAACCCCGTCGGCGGCACGGATGGCAACCGGAGCGCGCGGGTCAGGAAGGTGGCCATCTCTGCACGGGTGGTGGCCTGCCCGGGACAGAAGCGGGCCGGTTTCAACTCGCATCCCCGCGTGATTCCCAGATCTGCGAGGCGCTCCACGTGGCCCGCCCACCATGCACCCTCGTCGACGTCGGCGAACTGTGACCGCTCGACGGGCGCAGGGTCGGCCCCATCCAATGCCCTAACCAGCCAGACCGCCACCACCCAGCGCTGGATGGGCAGATCGGGGCAGAACCGGCCTGCCGCGCACTCCGTTCCCTCGAGGACTCCCCTCGCAGCCAGGATCTCCACATTCGCCCGGTGCACACCCGCCCCGGCGATATCGAAGAACGGCTCGGTGGCCGCTGAGTTCGTATCCTCGCCGGTTCCGAACAGCAACTCCCCGTGTTCCGGGGCGGGTGTCGGGCTCGCCGGACTCGGAAGCAAACCCCCGACCATCAGCAGCACGGCTAACGCAAGCAGGAGGCCGCGGGTTTGATGCCGGCGGGGGTATCCGGCTACATCACTGGGCCTGCCGACGGTACCCATCACTCGACGGAGGCTACCCGGGTCTTTGGCGGCCCCTCATCGCCGGGCGGGTTGGCGGCGAGGGCCCCGGTAGGCGAGGCCCTTCAGGCTTATCGCGAAGCCGCTCTCCAGCAGGATGGCGCCGAGCGGGTGGTCGCCGGCCGGGAGACCGTTGATGGTCTCTACTGTCAACCGCCGGTGCCGGACTCCGATCTCGGTCAGGGCGTCGGCGGCCGCGCCGTGAAGCTCCTCCGCGTCGGTGAGGAGGGTGGCCGTCTTCCCGCCCCGCTCCAGGAACAGCAGGGGCCGGCCGTCGTGGAGGATCACGTAGGCGCCGGCCGAGCGGGAAGGCCGGCCCTGCGCTTCCTCGGGCCACGGCAGCAGGGTGCCGTACGGGTTGGCCGGATCAGCCGCGGCGAGGATCACGGTTCCCTCGTCGCTGTCGGCGGTCCGGAGCCGGTCCACGGCCCCCGGCAGGGCGAATTGGAGGCCCCCGAGGCCCTCCACGAAGTAGCCGCGGCGGATGCGTCCCGTCTCCTCCAGATGGTTGAGGATGGGGTAGAGGGTGGTCAGACCGCCGGGGATGTTCTCCGCTCGGGCGCCGGCCCGGGTCACCACCCCGTGGCGTTCCAGCAGGAGCTCCGTCCAGGCGGCGCCCCACTCCGCATCCGCCACATCGGCCGCGCACAGGTCGGCGACCAGCGACCACCGTCCGGACGATGAGGGGGGCATGGAGGAGGGCAGCCGGCGCCGGGATCGCCCGGAGCGGGACCGGGCCAGGCGGCGGATCCGTAGCGCGCGCAGCGGGGCGAGGGTGTCATTGGTGACCTCTCCCGACCAGACCAGGTCCCAGAGCGCTTCGAGGGTGTCCTCGAGATGCTCGCCGCGGGCAGCGAGGTGTATGTCCCGGAAGAAGCTGGCACCCCTTCGCGAGAGGTGGGACCGGATGGCGTGGTGGAGGTCGGAGTCGGGCAGGTCGTCCGCGGGGGGTCGGTAGAGGATCGGTAGTTGTTCGCGCAGGTACAGGGCCACCCTTCCGTCCCGAGGCCCGATCGAGCCCCGACCCACCCACACCACCTCGCCCGACGCCATGAGTTGATCTGCCATGGCGGGCGTGTAGTCGAGCCTCGCCGCCAGGACGTCCCGTTCGAGTATCGAGGCGGGGATCGGAAGCCCCTGGAGGGTGCGGATCGTCTCGACCAGGGCCGACAGGTGGTTGCGCCCGGTGCGGCCCACTCCCTGCCAGGCGGGCAGGAACCGCCCGAGTGTGCCGGCCTCGACCGCCTCGATCTCGCGGCGGAGCACCGCCAGGCTACGCCGCTTCAGCCGGCGCAGCACTCCCGTGTCCACCCACTCCTGGCCGGCCTCGCCCGGCCGGAAGGCGCCCCGGGCCACCGTTCCGGCCTGCTCGAGCGCCGCCAGGACGGCCTGTATGGCGGCCGGGGGGAGGCCGAGCGCTGATCCGGCCTCCTCGGCGGTGAACGGCGCGTGGGTGCGGGCGTAGCGTCGCACCACCTCCCCGAGCGGGTCGGGACCGGTCTCGAGGAAGGCATGGGGAACCCCGGCCGGCGGCTGGACTCCCATGGCGTCGCGGAGCCGACCGGCATCCTCGATGGCCGCCCAGCTCGGCGCGCCGCCCACCTGAACCCGGATGGCCCGGCGGCGCTCCTCCAGCTCGCGTAGCAGGCCGGATGCGGACCCGTCGGCCAGCCGGTCGGCCACTGCGCCGCCGGTGAGCGGCCCGAGGGCCCGGAGCAGATCGTGCACTCCGTCCAGCCCCCTGACCCAGCGATCCGGGATCAGGAACTGGAGCTCCAGCTCGACGGCGGCGATCACGTCCTCGTCGAGCAGGTCGCGGAGCTCACCCTCTCCGAGCAGCTCGCGGAGCAACTCCCGGTCGAGGGTGAGGGCCGTGGCTCGCCGTTCCGAGGGAGCGGCGTCACCCTCGTACAGGTAGGAGGCCACGAACTCGAAGAGGAGCGACGAGGCGAACGGTCCGGCCGAGGTGGTGTCGACCTCCACCACCCGCACCCGGCGGGCCGCGATGTCCCCGAGGAGTTCCCTGGCGGAGGGTAGGTCGAACACGTCCGACAGGATCTCGCGGTAGGTCTCGAGGATGATCGGGAACGAGCCGAAGCGGGTGACGATGGCCATGAGGTCGGCGGCCCGCCGTCGCTGGAGCCACAGGGGCGTGCGACCGCCGGGCCGGCGGCGGGGCAGCAGCAGGGCGCGGGCGGCGGCCTCGCGGAACCGGGCCGCGAACATGGCCGTGCCGGACAGCTCCTCGATCAGGATCGACTCCAGCTCGTCCGGGTCGAGGAGAAGGTCTTCGAGAGACGGCAGGTCGTCGGTGTCGATGAAGCGGAAGGAGATTCCGTCGTCGCTCCAGATGACGTCTACGTTCCGCCCGTAGCGGTGTCGCAGGCGCTGGCCGATGGCCATTGCCCACGGCGCGTGCACCCGGCCGCCGAGGGGCGAGAGGATGGCGATCCGCCAGTCCCCGATCTCGTCGCGGAAACGCTCCACCACCACCGTCCGGTCAGTGGGGAGCACTCCGGTGGCGTCACGCTGCTCTTCGATGTATGCGACCAGGTTGCGGGCCGCCCATTCGTCCAGGTGGTACCGGCGCCGGAGCGTGTCCACCGCCCGGTCGGTCTCCATCGCCCCGATGGTGCGGACGAAGCGGCCGATCGCCCTCCCGGTCTCGACGGGACGGCCCACCCGGTCGCCTTTCCAGAACGGCATCCGGCCCGACTCGGCGGGGGCGGGGATCACCTCCACCCGGTCGGCGGTGATGTCGCTGATCCGCCACGCCGAGGTGCCGAGGACGAACACGTCTCCGGGACGGGACTCGTAGACCATCTCCTCGTCGAGCTCGCCCACCCTGCTCCCGTCAGGAAGGTTGACCGAGTACAGCCCGCGGTCGGGGATGGTCCCGGCGTTGGTGACCGCCAGGCGCTGGGCCCCCGAACGGGGGGACAGCGTGTGCGTGACCCGGTCCCAGACCAGGCGGGGGCGCAACTCCCCGAACAGCTCGGACGGGTAACGCCCGGCCAGCATGTCGAGGACCGCCTCGAAGGGTCCCCGGGCCAGCTCGCGATAGGGGGCGGCCCGCCTGACCAGGGAGAGGAGGTCGTCCGCCTGCCACTCGTCCATCGCCACCGCCGCCACCACCTGCTGCGCCAGCACGTCGAGCGGGCTCTGGGGAACGGCGGTGGGCTCCACCGACCGCGCCAGCATGAGGTCGGCCACCACGGTCGCCTCGAGGAGGTCCCCGCGGAACTTGGGGAAGACCTTGGCCACGCTGGTCGCCCCCACCTGATGGCCGGCCCTCCCCACTCGCTGCAGGCCGGAGGCCACGCTGGTGGGCGACTCGACGTGGATCACCAGGTCCACCGCGCCCATGTCGATGCCCAGCTCCAGCGTCGAGGTCGCCACCACGGCCGGCAGTTCTCCCCGCTTGAGCAGGTCCTCGATGACGATCCGCTGCTCCCGTGACACCGAGCCGTGATGGGCGCGGGCGATCTCGTCCCCCGCCAGGTTGTTCAGCTCGGAGCAGAGGCGCTCGGACAGCCGGCGGGAGTTGGCGAAGACGATGGTGGAGCGGTGGGCCCTGACCAGATCCAGCAGCGCCGGGTACACGGAGGGCCAGATGGACCGGTAGCCGGGGTCGGCGGGTTCGGAGGAGAGCGGATCGGGAGGCGTGGGCGCTGCCATGTCCTCGACCGGGACCACGATCTCCACTTCCAAGCCCCTTTGGCCGGGAACGTCCACGATGGTCACCGGCCGCGGCGTCCAGGCCCCGTTGTCCATGGTCCCGCCTCCCATGAACTCGGCGATGGTCGAGAGTGGTTGCTGGGTGGCGGAGAGGCCGATGCGGAGGGGACGGACGGCCGTCACCTCCTCCAGCCTCTCCAGGGACAGGGCCAGGTGCGATCCCCGCTTGGTCCCGGCCACGGCGTGGACCTCGTCGAGGATCACCCACCGGACCGAAGCCAGCATCTTGCGGGCCGCGCTGGTGAGGATCAGGAATAACGACTCGGGGGTGGTGATCAGGATGTCCGGGGGGTGGCGCTGCATGCGCTGGCGGTCGGCGGATGGAGTGTCCCCGGTGCGGATGGCGGCCACCACCTCGGGAGGGGGCGGTAGGCCGTGGCGGTCGGCGGCGTGGGCGATCCCGGTCAAAGGCGCCCGGAGGTTGCGCTCCACGTCATGGGCCAGGGCCTTCATCGGGGAGATGTAGAGGACGCGGCAGCGCCGGGACTTGGGCGGCACCGGTTCGGTAAGAAGCTGGTCGAGCGTGTAGAGGAACGCGGCCAGCGTCTTGCCCGATCCGGTGGGAGCGTGGATCAGCGTGTGCTGACCGGCGGCGATGGCCGGCCAGCCGCTGGCCTGAGCCTCGGTCGGGCGCGGAAAGGCCTCCTCGAACCAAGTTGCGGTAGCGGGCGAAAACAGGTCTCTCAACACTCTGCCGCCAGGCTATCGCAAACGAGTGACACCCATAATGGTCGCCTCCCTTTGTTCCCGGTGCGCCTCCGAGCGGCGCCGGGTTCCTCGGGAATCCGTTCCCAACGCTCGCGGGCGTTGCAGATCGGCACCGGGAGACGGATCAAGGGTCTTGACCTCTGTGGTCAGGCCGTTACGTTGACTGTGAGGGTTGGCGCCGGCTGGGGCAGGGTCCCAGGCTCACCTGCAACGGACAGTAAGGGGTTACCATCAATGACCATGATCAAGGAATCCACCGTCGAGAATCAGGTTACGCAGTCCCTGGTCTTCCTGGAGCAGGCGGAGGCGGAGTTCGCGATCGGCGACACTCGCCAGGGCGCGGAGAAACTCTACGGTGCCGCTGTCCAGGCCATCATCGCCGCCTCTCTCCAGCGCGGGTGGAAGTATGACTCGCA
>WTGW01000115.1:0-11961 GCA_011523395.1 Acidimicrobiia bacterium | reverse complement strand
CTGTCCAGGCCATCATCGCCGCCTCTCTCCAGCGCGGGTGGAAGTATGACTCGCACCGCGCCAACAAGAATGCCTCGGTGGAGATGGCCGAGGAATACGGTGACTCCTCCCTGATCAACGGGTTCTCGGCTGCCGAGAAGCTGCACATCCACTTCCATCACGACAACATGGAGGATTACCAGATCGCCGTGGACCGCCACGGCGTCCGGGACTATGTTAAGCACCTGTTGTCTCTCGTCGAAGAGTACGAGGAGAGGGAGGCACATGACCCTCTCATGTGATACTGCCGCCTCGGAGCGGATCGTCTAGTCGTTGGGGGAGTCAACGGTTCGGATCGCGCTGGCTAGTAGCGCGCGGGTCCGGCCGCTCTCCGTCCGGAGAGGAGCCGGACCTACTTCCTCGTTCTACTGTCCTCGGCAATTGCATTATCACTTGATGGAGTCGTGACTCCAACCGGATCGCAGGCTGCGATCCCTCCGGGAGCCCTCGTGGATTCTCGAGGCGGTGGGCCTGCGCTGGGCTACGAGGGCTGCCGTTCCGAGCGGCGGGCGGCTTGAACCAGGGCTCGGGCTCGGGCCGGGTCCACGGGGCGGTTGACGTCGCCGTCCTCCTTGATGGCGGTGCCCACGATCACGCCGTCGGCGGTCCGGAGCACGGAGGCGACGGACTCCTTGTTGACTCCGGAGCCCACCAGCAGCCGGGTGTCGGGAACCGCCTTCCGGACCTGCCGGAGCATGTCCTCGTCCGCCGGGAGGCCGGTCCCGCGCCCGGAAAGGATGATGCCGTCCGCCATACCCCGGTCCCGGAGATCGGTAGCGGCGTCCTCGATGCGGAGGCCGGGCGGGGGAGTGGCGTGCTTCACGAACAGGTCGGCCAGCACCTCGATCCCGGGGTCCAGCGCCGCCCGCAAGCGGGACAACCGGGCCGCCTGGCCGACTATCGGGCCCTGGTCGGTGTACATCATGGACGAGAGGACGTTCACCCGGATGAATCGGGCATCGCAGGCGGCGGCGATCGAGAGGGCGGCTATGGCGTCGTTGCGCAACACGTTGATCCCTACCGGAACATCCACCGCGGCCCGGACGGCGGCCACCACTCGGGCCAGGGACGCCACGGTGATCGGTGGCACTCGGTCCGCGAAGAACGGGGCGTCTCCGTAGTTCTCGACCAGGAGCGCATCGAAACCGCTCTCCTCGAGAAGGATAGCGTCCTCTACGGCGCGCTCCACGATGGCCCCTGTAGGCGGGAGGTAGGAGGGCGAGCCGGGGAGTGGTAGGGCGTGGACCATCCCGATGAGTTGGCGGGAGGCCATCAGAAGATGCGCATCTCCTGGAAGGCTATCTCGGCCATCTCACCCTTCAGGATGACGTTCTCGGCGTCGTCCGGATGGAGTCGTCCGACCGCTACCCGGCAGATCTCCCCGGCCGGACCGCGGATGAGCTGATCCGTGTCCTCGGGGCCGGCCACGTACTTGGCGTACATGGGTCCGATCCCCTCGATCCGGACCGGATCCGTGTACTCGTACCCGGCCAGGTCGAATGCCCATGGAAGGGTCATGTGGGCGAACCAGATGACGTGGCGCAGGCGATCCGTATCCTCGGGCTCCTCGTCCATCGCCTCGTAGATGTCGAGGCCGTGGGCCCATACTTCCGCCAGTTGGAGGGTGGCGAAGGTCTTGGCGGACATGTCCGAGTACACCCAGGGGACGCGGTCGGAGGCCGCGGCCCTGCTCATGGCGTCAACCACCTGTGCCCTGCCGAGCCGCCACCACTCGATCACGTCCTGGGGGCGCATCTGCCGGCCTCGTTCGACGCCTATCTCGGCCAGGTCGTCGACGCTCTCGTACTCGTCGAGGTCGTCGAGCATGGCGCCGTCCTCGGCTACGGCGTTGTAGGCGTACTCCTGGAAATGGGCCAGATGCGAGATCGTGTCGCGGATGGTCCAGTCGTCTTCAGGGATCCGGATGCTCCACTTGTTGACGGTGATCCTCTGGAGGAACTGGTCGAGCTGTTGTTGCTCGGCAACGAGATCAGACAATACTTCCCGCATAGTCCCAAGTTTACCACCGCGCATCTTTATTGATTCTGCCCGCCAGGCCCCTCGTGTCCGTTCCGCTACCGGTCAGCCCGCCCTCTGCCCGAGAGGGATCAAGTACCTCGAATCGCCCGGAGCGGTGGCTAGATCGGCCGGAACCGGAGTCCGGCGCGGTCGCCCGAGGTCGGGTTCCTGCGTAGCTCAGGCTGTATGCGGCCTGGGCAACGGACCTTCGAATCCAGGGGTCTCGTAGACGTAGCTGTTGAGCCGGTCGACCAGCAGGCGCAGGCGTCCCAGGCTCCGCCGGTCGAACCACATCGCCAGCCGGGCGCAGTCGAGGGCGTCTCCATCACGGATCTCGGCTTCCGAGGCACTGATGGCCTCGATCCGGCCCGTGGCGAGGATGTCCGCGAACTCCTCGTTGAGGTCTTCCACCTGTCGCTCCGTGGGGGCGTGTCGCAGCCGGAGCACCAGCCGCCCGTCCACGTAGCGCTGGGAGTGATAGTTGGCGTAGAAACGGCAGATCTCGTCAGCCGCGGCGGCTGCGTCCCGGGCGAGCACGAACAGGTTGGCGTCCGCGGGGCTGATCATCCCGTGCCCTTCCAGGCGCTCGCTGACGAACGCCTGCCACGAGGACCAGTAGGAATCGCCCGCCTCCATCAGCACGACCGGCTGGATGGGCGCCTTCCCGGTCTGGATCAGCGTGAGGAGTTCGAAGGCCTCGTCCATGGTGCCGAAGCCGCCCGGGAAGATGGCGAAGGCGTGGGACTCCTTCACGAAACCCAGCTTGCGGGTGAAGAAGTACTTGAAGTTGATCAACCGGGATCCGGATATATAGGAGTTGGGCGCGGCCTCGAACGGCAGCCGGATGTTGACGCCGAAGGAACCGTCACGGCCGGCGCCCCGGTTTCCGGCCTCCATGATCCCCGGGCCGGCGCCCGTCACCACCATCCATCCCCTGTCCTCCCACATGAGGCGGGCGAAGTCGCAGGCCAGCAGGTAGTCGGGATGGTCGGGCGCGGTACGCGCCGATCCGAAGATGGTCACCTTCGGGGTCTCGGCATAGGACCTGAACACCTTGGAGGAGTAGCGCATCTCTTTGAGGGCGCTGTTGAAGAGCTTGATCTCCCATCGGTCGGCCCGGTCGCGGTGGAGTTTGAGGGCGGTCGTCATAAGTTCGGCGATCAGATCCTGGTTCTCGCCGTCCCCGGCTCGGGCGACGAGATCGCGGATCGTCTCGTCCAGTCGCGGGCTTCCCATGCTGTATCGGGCCATGCTTCCTCCGTGTTCGGTTCCCAAGCTAGTGGTGTCTTGGGCGGTAAGGCTCAGCGCCTACCTTCGGCCAGTGCCAGGCACACTCCGTCGAGGATGTCGTAGCCGGTGACCGCGATCCTCTCCAGGCCGAGAGTCCGGAGGGCGGTCTCGGCGACGACGGCGCCGCCCAGGATCACGGGCGCCCGCAACGGGTCGAGGCCGGGGATGGCCCGCTTCTGGGCGAGCGTGAGTCCTCCCAGCCGGGACACCATCCCTTCGAGGTCGGTCAGGCTCAGACAGGCGCCCTCGACGCTTGCCGGATCGAAGCGGTCGAGCCGCTGATGGATGGCGGCCAGAGTCGTCCACGTGCCGGCGGTGCCCAGCGCCTCGGGCCGGCGGGTGAGGCCGGCCGGCTGCATCGCTTCGGAGGCGGTCCGGCGGGCCGCGGCGAGGTGTTCGGGAGCAGCGGGATGGGTGGGCAGGCATCGCTCGGTGATCCGGATCGAGCCGATGTTCACCGAGACGCCTCCCTGATCGGTCACGATCTCGGTGCTGCCCCCGCCGATGTCAACCACCACCATCCGGCCGGGGTCGCCATGGCGGGCGGTGGCGCCGCGGAAGCACAGATCGGCTTCCTCCTCGCCGTCGATGACGTCGGGACGGAAGCCCAGCGCTTGGCGGGCGGCGGCTAGGAACTCCTCCCGGTTGACCGCATCACGGGTGGCGGCCGTGGCAACCGCCCGAGAGGCGGTGACGCCTGCCGATCCGATCCGTCGCCCGTATCCGGCCAGCACCCGGACAGTCCGCCCGATCCCTTCCGGTGTCAACCGTCCTGAACGGGTCGAGTCCCGCCCCAACCCGGTCACCTTCTCGATCCGCTCCGCGTCGGCCATCCCGTCGCGACCGACGTCGGCGATCAGCAGCCGGGTGGAGTTGGTGCCGATGTCGACCGCCGCGAACCGTCGCACCGGCCCGAGTACCGCTCTAGCCGCCGAACGGCGGGTCGGATGGTCCTTTGCGCACGCAGGCCGCCCAGACCGTCTCGTAGTGGTCGATGTCGTAGGTATCGATGTGGGGGAGCACCATGGCCTCCCAGGCGGTGCGGAGCGGGTCCTCCCACCGCTCGTACACCATCAGGCCCACCGGAAGGCGGTCGAGAACCGTCCGCAGGCTGATAGGGGTCTCCACCCGGGTGCCCGGGTCGGTAGAGAGGAACGACCGGTTGATCTCGGTGGCCAGCCTGCTGATGTGGCGCACGTACACGTCGCGCATCGAGGGGTAGCGGCGGTCCAGCATGGCCTCGATCTCGGAGATGTCGGGAAAGTCCTTCTCCCAGATGACCCACCGGTCGGCGAATGCCTTGTTGAGGGTCTGGGTGCCCGCGTAGTCGCGCAGGTCGGTCGGGTTCATCGTTCCGAACAGGCGGACATCATCCCTGAGCGGTACCGTCTCGCCGGTCGGGAGGTCGAGCGCCGCGTAACGGTCGAGCAGGCCGTGCAGGGCGAAGAGGGTCTCTGCCCCGGCGGCGTTCAGCTCGGACAGGTTCACGAGAGCGGTTCCTCTCAGCGCCCGGGTGATGTCACCGTCCTCCCAGCGGCTCTCCGTGCCGCCGAGGCCGTCTCCGTAGAGCTTCACCGAACCGATGAGGGTGATGTCGCGCACCTCACCGGTCAGGGGGATCCGGTAGTAGGGGAGGCGCAGCAGGGCGGCGAACTGTTCGATGTCGTGATCCTTGCCGGTCCCCATGTGCCCTCGCACGGCCAGGTGGAGCGGTACGGTGCCTTCGGGCTCCTCCCGGCGGATCTTCTCCACCTGGGCGAAGCGATACAGCATGCCCACGTCGACGTAGTGGGGGTCGGGCTCGGGGATCTTGTTGATGCGCTGCTCGTAGTCCGGCACCTCGGTCCTGGGAACCACCACCGTGTCCAGGGTGATGGGCCGGCCGTCTCCGGTCGGGTCGGTGAACGTGACTTTCTCGGGTTGGTCAGGCACTGCGTAACTCCGGCATTAGGGGGCTGCTCGCGGTCTGCTGGCGTCCGGCCCGGATCCACCAGGTGTCCTCCCCGTCCAGGGCCAGGCCCCGCCGGAGCGCCATCCGCACTCCGGCCACCATGGAGTTGGCCAGGTCGTCCGGACGGGAGATCACCTGATGGTGACGGTAGGCGGAAACCACCGTGTCGTCTCCCACGCCGATCCCCAGAACCGTAGTGCCCCGCCCGTCCACTTCCTCCACCGACCGGGCCAGGGCCTCCACCGACCCCCTGGTCATCCCGTCGGCCAGCACCACCAGCACCCGGACCCGGGCGCCGTGGTTGACCAGTCGCCCGGCCGCGTAGGTGACGTTCAGCTCGTCCACGTTGGCGCCCTTCTCGAACAGCGACACGGGTGGGGCCTGGCGCGGGTTGCGCCGCGCCTCGACGCCCGCATCGCCCGCATGGGCCGCCGTCCAGAACAGTCCGGCGAGCAGGTCGTCGGATCGCCGCCAGGGCTCGTGGAAGGCCGACAGCACGTAGTGGTTGACGGTGGAGGTGAGGCGATCGGCTGCTGCTCCGTGGCTCTGGCGTAGCTCGCTGATGGCGGCTGCCCGCCGGCGGGAATAGGTCCACTCGGTGTCGTCCACCTGGGCGACGAAGGCTCGGTTGAACAGCGCCACCTCGAAGTCCACCCGGAGTTCGTTGCACATGGCGGCCAGGGTCCACGCGCCGAGCATGGCGGCCGCCAGGCCCCAGGGCCGGCGGTCGCGGGGCGCCGACAGCCGCCGGGGCTGGAGCATGGAGGCCGATCCGTCCACCAGCACGCTGACCGCGTAGGAGCGGCGGGTGGAGACGGACCGGCGCTCGAACATCCGCTGGTAGAGGCCGCCCCCCAGGAGCAGCGCGGCGTGGGGTGAGAGGTCACCGGCGTCGAAGCCCGATCTCAGCCCGCGGCGCTGGTTGGCGATGAACAGGGGATGCAGCTCGCCCCCGACCTGCCTCTGGTCGACGTTCCATTCGCGGGCCGCGTTGACGAGGGCGGTTCTTCCCCGGTCGGAGAAGCCGCGGAAGGAGTCGGGAACGCGCGCCACGGCGAGCTTGCCGCTCTGGCCGTTCGGGAGGTAGATGACCGGGGCCTGGCTGACCATCAGCAGCTGATCGGTCCCTTCACCGGCGGTCCGGTCCAGCCTGGCCGCCCTGAGTTCGAGGCCGCTGGGATCCTCGGCCCCCCGGCGGATCTCGTTGTAGTGATCGGCGTCCTGGACGGCGGGAGAGAAGAGCCTGACCCGGTCCAGGCCGTCGGTCATGGCGTCCTTCTCCGCCTGTTCACGTTCCTGGCGAGCCTGGGGTTGGTCGTCGGGCGCGCTCTGCTGTACCAGGCTGTGCGCCTTGGCGATGGCGAGGAGCTGCATCGCCAGATCGGCGGTGTCCCAAGGCTGCGCGGCGACCGGTGCCTCGTCGAGAACGGCGCGGGAGTCCGCCCAGGCAGCCCCGGAGCGGGAGTCGAGCAGCCGTTCCAGCCGGTCGGGGGGCACGTATCCCCCCACGGACATGAAGCAGGCGATGGTGAACCGGGTCAGAGGCCCGCTACCCGCCAGCGCTCCCCGCAGGGAGGACCGGTAGAGGTCTTCGAGGACGGAGCGGGCGCCCGGATAGGCAGCCAGACCCTGACGCTCCTGGCGGGCGTCCTCAATGGCGAAGAAGAGCGCCTCGGCCGGAGGGCCGCCGGCCCGGTCGAGGGCCTCCAGCAGGGTGAACTCCTCGCCCTCCTGCGGGCCGGGCCGGTCATCCGGTAGCCAACGGTCCGGTAGGGGCCGGCGCTCGTCGAAGTCGGAGGAGACCAGGTGGATCACCTCGTGGAGCGCCGAGGCGAGGGCGGTCTCCTCGGCTGTGACGGGAGCCCTGCGCCCGTAGGCGGCCTGGAAGAGTCCGGGGTCGATCACCACCTCGTGCTCGGACGCCTTGCTGGTGGAACCGAGCGTCACCCGCAGTTCCTCCCTACCGGTCAGGGTGCGTGCGACCCGGGTCACCGCGCCCGCCACCCGCTGGTACCGGCCGACCACCGACTCGATGGCGCGTTCCTCCGGGGGCAGGATCTCGGTTAGCAGCGAGCGATCTCGAAGTGTCACAAAGCTCTATTGTCGCAGGTCCGGACGCACACGGCCTGGTCCCGTCAGGGACCGCTCCTTCAGGCCACGAAGACGGCCAGCATTCCCACCAGGATGAGTATCGAGGGCACGAGCGTTCGCATCAGGTCAGCGTTGGGACCGGCGGGAATCCGCTGCCAGGCCCAAACGATGAGCATCCCCGCCACCAGGCCGCCCACATGTGCTTCCCAGGCGATCCCGCGGACCAGGAGGGGCAGCGCGAGGTTTATCGCCAGCAGGAGGAGGAGCTGGCGGAAACGGGCGGCGCCGGCGGGGGTGTGGCGGAGCGGGTAGGTCCCCACCAGGACGGCGCCGAAGAGCCCGAAGATGGCGCCCGAGGCCCCCACCGCGGCGCCATCCGACAGGTACTGGAACGTCACCCCTCCCGCAACCGCGGCGGCGAGGTAGAGCGCTACGAAGCGGACGGTGCCGGCCCGCCGCTCGATGTACGGACCGAACACGTAGAGGGCGTACATGTTGAAGACGATGTGGAGGACGCTGCCGGTCGAGTGCAGGAACGCGGCGGTGATGACCCGCCACCACTCGCCGGCACTGACCGCCGGAGTTATGTGGGCGTAGTCGATGGTGAACCGGACGTTCAGGCGCTGGGCCAGGTAGGCGGCCACCGAGATCACGATGATGGTGAGGACCGCCGGGGTGATGCCGGAGCGGATGCTCCGGGCGGGCACGACGCGGGTCGTGGCGCCGGCGCACTCGGGGCATCGCTGGCCTACCGGTGAATCCCGGGAACAGTCGCCGCAGATGTGCCGCTCGCAACGCGAGCACCGCAGGTAGGTGACCCGGTCCCGGTGCCGGTGGCAGGTGGCCGGGCCGGCTGCGCCCGACGTTCCGTCGTCCATGCCGTCCATTGTACGGGCCGGGTGGTTAGTACCCGCGGCTACGTATGGGCGAGTGGATTGGCGAACCCGTACCCGAACGCTCAGATTCCAACGCCGCGTCCGTCTCAGTCTCCGCCGGCCGTAGGTCTGCTGTGCGGATCGACGCCGTATGGTTCCGAGGGGTCCTTCTCTCGTAGATCGTCAGCGGCAGCGAGGGCGAAAGAGCGTAGGCGCTGGTAGGCGGCGTCGTCTAGATCGAACCCAGCACGGGGACGCTCGTCAAAGAAGGCCAGCGCTGAAGCCAACTGGGCAGGTAGGAATCCCTCGTCCTTGGATGCCGCTAGGGCGCAGAGTTCGTCCAGGGTGAAGTGTTGGGCTAGGGCATGGAGGTCGAGGTAGTCGCGGGGCTCGGCCCGAGCTGCGAGGGCGAGGGTCTTGTCGGCCGCCAGTTCACGGGCCGCGAGGACTTTCCCTTCAGGCGTTTGGAGCGCCGGCAGCAGACGGAAATCGTTGGCCAGGTCGACGTAGGTGGTCTCGCTGTCCGATTGGACTTCCAACCGAGCGTAGGTTGCGGTATCCCGCAGGCGTCGGATCTTGAGACCCTCATTCCTCAGCGCTTCCTCCACTGCAGCGAGGAACTCGGCGACCGGGTAGGGGGACGGAGCGAAGAAGTCGAGATCGTGGGTGGCGCGAGCCGCTATGCCTGCTGCGATTAGAGCGCCACCCCCCGCCAGGGCGAGGTCACCGGCTTCGGGGAGGTGAGCGATGATGGCTCGGATCCTGTGCTGGAGCGGGGAGAGTCCCACACAACCGCCCTAGTCGATGAGGCGTCGCCGGCGAAGCCAGACACTCCAAGCGTCACGCACGTGGGGGGACAGCCACAATTCGTCCCACAGGTCGATGAGGACGTCGAGGTCGATGTAGAAGCGCACGTCGTCATCGAGACCCTCTGTCATCACCCGCTCGTAGGCGTACCGAAGTTGCTTGCGGTCTTCGAGGTCGTATTCGTTGGGGAAACTCCACGCGATATGGGTGGGCAATACGACTCTGCCCTTGGCCTTGGGCAATGAGCGGTCTTGTATGTCGTCGGGAATCGACACTGGTCTCACGTGGAGAGGGCGACGTTCCACCTGCTGCGTCGCGGCGGGTTGCCCAGAGTGGATACCGGTCGGTTTCGTCACGCCCCAGAGCGTAGCCTGCCGTCATCCGCACATGAGGGGCCCCGTTTACCTGTACCATCCCGGCCCATGCAAGTTGAGATTTCACAGACGTCCACGGGGTTGACGGTGCTGACCGAACCGGTTCCGGGAGTCAGGTCGGTAGCGGTGGGTTGCTGGATAGACACCGGTAGCAGGGATGAGCATCCCGGCGAGGCGGGAGCGGCCCACTTCCTCGAACACCTCCTCTTCAAGGGCACCGAGGAGCTGTCGGCCCGCTACATATCCGAGACGTTCGACGCCATCGGCGCCCAGAGCAACGCCTTCACCTCCAAGGAGTACACGTGTTTCTGGGCCCGCATGCTCGACAGCGAGTTGGCGACCGGCATGGACCTGCTGGCGGAGATGCTCCAGCGTCCCGCCTTCCGGCCGGAGGAGATCGATTCCGAGCGCAACGTGGTGATCGAAGAGATCAACATGAACGAGGACGACCCTTCGGATGTGGCGGGGGAGACCTTCATGCGGACTCTCTTCCGGGGGCATCCCCTGGGCCTGCCGGTGCTGGGCACCCGCGAGTCGATCGGTGGGATGACCGCGGCGGATCTGAGGGGTTACTGGCAGCGGCGCTACGGAGCGGGGACCGCGCTGGTGGCGGTGGCCGGCAACGTGGAACACCGGGACGTGGTGGAGATGGTGGAGCACCGGTTCGGCGCCTGGGAGGCGGCGGACGGCACCCATGACCTCGCCCCACTCCGGGTGGACCCGACGGCGAGCGTGGTGGAGCGAGACACCGAGCAGGTCCACCTGGTCTTCGGAGGCGAGTCGATGCATCGCACCGACGAGGGCCGGGTCGTCGACGGCGTGATGCATCACATACTGGGCGGCGGCATGTCGTCTCGCCTATTCCAGAAGATCCGCGAGGAACGTGGCCTGGCCTACGCGGTTCACAGCTTCGCGATGCGCTTCGCCGAGACGGGCGGCTGGGGAGTGTACGTCGGCACCACGCCGGCCAATGCCCACACGGTCATGGAGATCCTCGTCGAGGAGATCGAGCGGATGGTCTCGGAAGGCGTCACGGACGCAGAGTTGGACAGGGCCAAGGGGCATATGCGGGGCGCCCTCGCCCTCTCCATGGAGGACACCAACACCCGGATGATCCGCCTGGGGCGCAACCAGCTGTTCGGCCTGCCCCACCTCCCGCTCGATGAGCGCCTGGCCCGGGTCGAGGCCGTCACCAGGGCGGACATCGAGGACATCGCCGCCCGCAACCTGACTGGTCCCCGCGTGGTCGGCGCCGTCGGTCCGGTCCCGGCCCGCGAGTTCGAGGGATACCTGTCGTGATCTCGGTCGGGATATCGGGCGCTCCCGGAAGGATGGGACTCCTCTCGCAGGCGGCGATCGAGCCGGTGGAGGACCTGGTCGTGGGCGGTCTGTACGCACCGGGCCATGACGGTGAGCGGCTCTCCGGGGGGACCTGCTCGGACGATCCTGAGGACTTGCGCCGGTGTGACGTGATCCTCGAGTTCACCCACCCGGAAGTGGCTCCTTTCAACGTCCGCCGGTGGAAGTCCTTCGGCGCACATGTCGTGATCGGGGCCTCGGGCTACGACTCCTCTCGCATTGCCCGGCTCCGGGACGAGTGGGCGGGGAGCGATCAGCGATGCCTGGTGGTCCCCAACTTCGCCCTGGGCTCGGTGCTGATGATGCGGTTCGCGGAGATGGCCGCGCCGCTCTTCGCGGCGGCGGAGATCATCGAGATGCACCACGAACAGAAGCGCGACGCACCCTCCGGAACCGCTCTCAACACCGCAGCCCGCATGGGACGGGCCCGCCGGGAGGCGGGCATCCCACCGAGCGATCGGGGCCGGGAGCTGGAGGACGGCGCCCTCGGCGCCGACGTCGAGGGCATTCCCGTCCACTCAGTCCGGGCCCCGGGCCTGGTGGCCCACCAGGAAGTGATCCTGGGTGGGGTCGGCGAGTACCTGACCATCCGCCATGACACCACCGACCGCTTTTCCTTCGCCGCCGGGATCGTCCTGGCGTTGCGGTCGGTCTCCTCGCTGGAGGAGCCGGTCACTGTGGGCCTGGACGGCCTGCTCGGCCTCTGATCACCGCCCGGGAGTGGCGGTCCCGGGCATCACGGCCGGCGGCTGTCGAGGTCGATCCAGCACACCGCGCCGCGCTACCACGGCGCAGATCGCTCCATCCGCTCGGCAGCGGTGAGTGCGTCCCTCTCGGTCGGCCGCTCGCCGACTGCGAGCGCGGCGTCGGTCACGAGCTGCCGGCCGAAGGTCATCGTCGTCTGGGCCGAGTGGCGGCGAAGCTGGTCGGCTACCCACCTCGAGAACGGACCCCCGAGGTTGTCGATAATCGGCACATACGTATGGTATATACCGAAGTAGCAGCGGAGGCGGCGCACCCGAAAGTGGTGGTAGTTTCCTATGATTGGCCCGAGCGGTAATCGATTGGGCGGCTTTCCAGGCCTGCCACCGGCGAGAGGAAACGGAACTTGGCTCTGACTGCCGGCTTGACCACCGCCATGATCACCCCTTTTGCC
>WTGW01000148.1 GCA_011523395.1 Acidimicrobiia bacterium | reverse complement strand
CAGCGAGTGGTCGAAGCCCATCAGGTCGAAGCCGAGGTTGGTCCCCCTGCCCAGCAGGTCCTCCAGGTAGGGCGGATGGCCGACCGCCGTGTTCATGTGGCCCAGGATCACCCGGCGGGGGTCAACGCCCTCCGATTCGAGGATGTCGAGCACATGCCCGCCCTCGAAGCCCCACGGGTGTACGTGGATGCTGATCGGCAGGCCCGTGTCGAGATGGGCCCATGCCGCGGCCCGGACGACACGCTCCTCCTCGGGCTGGACCGGGTTGCCGGTTCCGATCTCCCCGATGATTCCGGGACGGATACCGGTGTCGCCCACCCCGTGGCGCCACTCGTCGATCAGCTCGCCGGCGATGGCTTCCGTGGTTCGCCGGGCAATGTCGGGCGGATGGCTTCCGGCCAGGTAGTAGCCACCGCCCATGATCACCTGCACGCCGCTGCGCTCGGCGATGCGCCGCAGGATGCCGGGATCCCTTGACAGGTGGCTGGGGGTCACGTCCACGATGGTGCGGCCTCCGGCCGCGCGGAACGGCTCCAACTCGGCCACGACCTGATCGGGATCCGTCTGGTGGTAGTTGTCCGGGAAGCCGCCCGGGTTCCATCGGGCCTCGGCGGCGGTCTCGAGGGTCAGCGGCGCCTCCGAGACCACCGGGTAACCGTGGATGCGGAGGATCGGCCGGCAATCCATGTGGAGGTGTTCGTGGATATGGGTGGGACCCAGCTCGGAGACCGGAACGGGTCCCCGCACCGTCATCGCCCGAGCGCGCCCCTCCGGCTCCGGAACGGTGGTCACCAGCCCGATCCGAAGTCGATCACCGAGCGGACCACCCGCCCGGCCCGAAGATCATCGAGAGCGTCGTTCACCTGATCGAGCGGCCGCCGGTTCCCGACCAGGTGGTCGGTGGTGATGGCGCCGTCACGGTGGAGGTCCAGCACCTCTCGGATGTCCCGAGGGGTGAAGCCGCGGGAGCCCGAGAGGGCGGCTTCCCTCCAGATCAGGTCCATGGCGTTCACCGGGAAGGGGTCCAGCGTGGCGCCGACCGCGATCACCCGGCAGCCGATGCCGGCGGACTCGACCGCCTGAGAGAAGACCTCCGCCGACCCGACCGTCTGGATGATGATGTCCGGCCCTCCCGGTCCGGCTGCCTCCTTGACCCGCTCGCTGATACCGGGGCCCGTCCTGATAGCGACCTCGGCCCCCATCCTCACGGCCAGCTCGAGGCTCGCATCGGAGCGGCTCACCGCGATCACGCGGCATCCCAGGTAGGCGGCCAGCTGCACGGCGTTGGCCCCGATCCCTCCGATCCCGAACACCACTACCGTCTCACCGGGCCGGGCGCCCGCCCGCTGTACGAGAGCGTGGTAGGGCGTAGCCACCGCATCGGTGAGCACCGCCACCGCAGCCGGATCGTCATGTTCGGTCACCGGAATGACCGACCGGGCGGGGATCACCACCCGCTCGGCAAAGGCGCCGTTGAACTCCACTCCCATACGGCGCACCCCCAGGCACATGTTGACCCGCCCGGACCGGCATATCCGGCACGTCCCGCAGTAGTCGATGTAGTAGAGGGCCACCGGCTGGCCGATGCCGACCGAGTCGATCCCCGGACCCAGGGACGACACCACGCCGGCCGCCTCGTGCCCGGGGATGATCGGCATGGTCGAGTCGAAGCCGCCCTTCTGGAGGAACAGGTCGCTCCCGCAAACGCCGCACGCCCGGATGTCGACCACGACCTGTCCGGGACCCGGGACCGGGTCGGGTATCTCGGTCAGTTCGAGCGGCCCACCGTATTCCCTGAGGACCGCGGCCCGCACCGCCTACCCCGTGCCGGGCAGTCCCAGCGAACCGGCGTCCGGCATGGGCGGAGCATCGAAGTTCGACGAGCCGAACACGTCCGGCTTCTTGCGTCCCACCCTGGTGTAGTACTCCTCGGGGACCTGGGTGGGATCCTTGAACATTTCCCACTGGCACTTCTGCCGCACGTCGGGGTCGGGATCGGTGTCCGGGTAGATAGGTGGATCGACGGTGCGGACCGGATAGCCGAACCGGTCCATCGGCATCTCCTCCATCAGGATGATGCAGTGCGCGCAGTAGAGGCAGACCCCCTTCTGGTAATGGTTCCAGGAGGCTTCCTCCTGGCTGACACCCCAGTTGTAAGGGGGTTCCATGCGGGCCGGGGTCCCCTCGATCCAGTCTCCCCGGATGGTGCGCTGGCCCGATGAGCAGGGGTCGAACCGCAGGATGAAGCGATCGTCGGTCTCGATCAGCTCGAAGTCACCGGTGCGCTCCGGACCCACCAGATGGCCCCGCATGGACTCGCACGCCACGTTCATCAGCGTCTCGAGAGATTCGTCCCAAGGATGCTTGTCGATGTCGAACTTCTCGTAGCGCCATGCGAACAGGGGCTCCAGCACGACCTTGTACATGTCCACGATGCCCTGGCTGCCGAAGCGGTCCTGTATCTCCGACATGAGGCCGTAGGTGTGGTCGACATCCCGGTCGTGGGTCTGCCGCCATGTCTCCTTCATGGTGTCGAGAGCGGCCAGCGCCTGATCGGCCTCCTCCCGGAAGAGGTGCGAGAGCAGCTTTCTCTGTGCCCGCTTGAAGCGGTCCCAGTGGCGGTGGGCGTTCCAGGGCGAGCCGTCGGGAAGGGATATCTTGCTGACGATGTCGGCGTTGATGCCGGCCAATTCTTCAGGAGACACGCCGTTGTTCTGCAGAAAGTTGCTCAGGTCGTTGGTCCACTGGCGGTAGAGGATGAAGCAGACGCTGGCCTCGTCGATGAAATAGTCCGCCAGATCTGCGGCATGGTCCCAGCGTTCCTCGGCCACAGCCTCCCGGATCTTCCGGTAGGTGGAGATCTTCTGGTCCTCCCAGTTGCCGAGGCGGATCCTTCTGCCGACCGCCTCAGAGAACTCGATACGGGTCTCGGTCGTCATACTTGCCTCCTTGCGGTATTGCTTTGGGGATTCGTCGGTTGCCCGTGACGTGGAATCGACGCTATCGGCAGTCTACGGCCGTGGCCAAAGCGGTGCAGACCTGGCGCATCCGCTCACCGCTGAGCCGGCCGAGGCGGGAGGTGAGATGGGATACCGGGACGTTGAAGGTCGAATCCAGCTGCACGACGCTCGGGAGCGGTACCGGGTCATCGCCCGGTTCGAGTGCGACCTCGGTGGCGAGGTTGCGGGTCACCGTACTGCATGGCGCCCCGATCACGCGGTGCAGGGCGGCTATCGCCGCGTCTCGGGAGAGTACGACCACGGGTCGCCGGTGCTTGTCCGGAACCTCGCACCACCACACCTCGCCTCGCTGCGGTAGGCCTTTCATGTGGACCCGACCGCGTCGAGGAAGGCGGCCGGGTTACCCCATTCGTCCTCGGTTTCCAGTGGCAGGGCGTCATAGATTCCGTACGATCGGTCGATCTCGGCGGCGTGCAGTTCCGCACAGAGCGCGGCCAGCGCCCGGTCCAGCAGGGATGCATTGTTCAGATCCGGTAATGCGGCTCTGGCCTGTTCCAGCAGTCGGTCGCTTACGGTCGTGCTCACTCGAATCCGTGGCATGGCATAAAGATAGCACAAAAGTGGTATAACGAGTCCGACAACTACCGGACGTGCCGGTTACGACCGTCGAGGTAGGGGTCGGTCACGGATGCCTTCCATGCCCTACCCTGTCCGCCATGCCATGGAGGACACCATGAGGGCCAGGGTCTCGGGTGCGGTGATGCTTCCGTACTGGGAGTTCTGGGAGTCGAGTGCCGGGGGGGCATCCTTCCGCTCCGAACGGCGGGGCCTGCTTGACGAAGTGGTCGAGCGGTTGCAGCGGGCGGGCGTCGATGTGGTGTGGTCGGGCATGGTCGATTCGCCGGAGGCCGGGGCCACGGCAGCGGAGGAGATCGGGGCTGCCGGCGCGCAGGTGCTGGTGGTGGCGCAGTCGATGGCGGTCCCTCCTACCTATGCCATGACGGCGCTGGATCGGTTGAGTGACCTGCCGGTGGTGGTGTGGGCGGTCCAGCGGAACCGGAGGCTAGGGGCGGGGTTCGACCAGTCGGATATCACCACGATGGGCGCGACGGTAGGCACGCCCATGCTGACCAACCTGCTGGTCCGATCGGGAAGGCCGTTCGAGCTGGTGGTGGGCGGGATACGCGACGAGCCGGTTGTCGAGAAGCTGGCGAGAACGGCAGGCGCGGCTGCGGTGGCCCGCTCATTGGCATCGGCGCGGATCGCCCGGGTGGGTCGTCCCATCGACGGATACGACTGCGTTGATATCGATGATGAGGTTCTGAGGACCGCCACCGGCATCGAGCTCATCCCCGTCGATCCGGCCGAGATCCGGACCCTCTACCTGGGAGTTTCCGATGTGTCGGGGCTAGAGGCCGAGCTGGCGAGCACGTACGAGGACGCGACGGAAGACCGGGAGGGAAGGACGCGCTCCCTGCGGCTGGCGGCGGCGGTGGAGGAACTGGATCGGGCCCGCAGCTTCGATGCCGGGGCCATGAACTGCCACGTGGCGGAGATCAGGTTCGGCGAGGAGCCGGGGGTCACCCCCTGCTTCGGCATCGGCCGGGAGACGACGCGGGGCGTGCCGTGGGCCTGCGCCGGCGACGTGCTCACCGCGGTGGCCATGCTGGTCGCCAAGCGGCTGGG
>WTGW01000224.1 GCA_011523395.1 Acidimicrobiia bacterium | reverse complement strand
CCGGAGGCGGCCATCATCTCGATGGCGCAGCAGGCCAGGCCGAACTGGAACAGCCAGAGCGAGTAGCGGCGGGACCAGTTGAGCAACCAGGAGACCGGCTTCAGGCCCCCGAAGCGATCGGCGACTACTCCCACCGGAGCACCCCTTTGCGCACCGCGTACAGGAGCCCTTCGAGGAGGGTCAGGATGAATACGACGATGGCTATCACCCCTGGTAGGCCGAGGTCCTCGGACACCACCGCCCACGGGAAGATGAAGACCGCCTCCACGTCGAACACCACGAACAGCAGGCCGAAGATGTAGTAGCGGACGAAGGTCTGGTTCCAGCCCTCCCCGACCGCGTCCACACCGCACTCGTATGTGGCGACCTTCTCTCGGGTGGGGTTGGAGGGCCGCACCAGGTAGGTGATCCCCAGCGTGAGGGCCACCAGCAGGACCCCGAATGCGGCGAATGCAGCCACCGCGACGTAGTCCTGGAAGTATTCGCTCACGGTCGTTCCACCCGTCGCCTTGGTCGCCCTGTTCCCGGCCGTTCGAGTCCGGCTCCGCCCCTCCTCAGCCGGTCGGTGCTGGGACCACGGTCGCGGCGGCTCGAACCCTGGCGAGTATAGGGACCAACCCGAGACGGATTGAATTCACGCCGCCTTTTGACCTAGTGGTCTGTCTGCGAAAAAGCCAGGCGTGTTCTGGCGGCCATCGGCGCCCCGTCGCTGCGTTCCGCTTCCTCAACGTACCGCTGCGGGTACGCCTTCGTCAGCGGGCCTTGCGAGGAACACCGCTGCCTCGCCATACCACACCGCCATTACACAGACAGACCACTAGAACGAAATGCGGCGCCGAGCCGGGTCCGGCACGCCGTCATCCGGGTGACCGGTGAACCGCTAGCGTTCGGGGGTGACCGAGACCGCCCCGCTCCGGATCCCGGACTACTCGGGAGGATCCCTGCCTAACCTCGTCGCCGAACTGGAGTGGCGGCTGACCGGGTCGGCGCCCTTCGATCGGCTCCATCCTCACCTGTCCGACCGGATCCCCGATGCGGCCAGCTACGTGCTGATGATGATCGACGGGCTCGGCGACCACCAGCTCGGCCACCCACGGGCCTGGTCCCTGGCGGCGGCCCGGCAGGGAACGCTGGACGCCCCCTTCCCGACCACCACCACGGTCAGCCTCGCCACCGTGGCGAGCGGGCTCCCTCCGAGCCGCCATGGCGTGATCGGGCACTTCATGCTGCTGAAAGGCCACCCCCATCCGGTCAACGTGCTCCGGTGGGTGGACAGCACCGGCCGTCCCGTCCCCGTCCGGCGCCGCACCATTCCGAGCCCCAACCTGTGGGAGCGGCTGGCGGCCGCCGGCATCGAGCCCATCACCGTGCAACCACGCGGCTACTCGGATACTCCCCTTACCCGCGTCCTGTACCGGGGTTGCCGCTTCGAAGGGGTCGACAGCATGCCTGACTTCGTCCAGGCGGTGCTGGACCTGGCCCGGGTTCCCGGGCGCCTGGTGTTCGCCTACTTCCCGGAAGTGGACATCTCGGCCCACGTGCATGGGTTCGGCAGCGAGGCCTACGCAGATGCCCTCTCGCAGGCCGCCGAAGCATGGGAGCGCCTCTCCGCCCTGCTTCCTCCCCGAGTCGGGATGGTGGGAACGGCGGATCACGGGCTGGTCACCATCGAGAAGGCCGGCAAGCACCGGATCCGGAGGCGTCACCATCCTGACCTGGTGCTTTACGGCGATCCTCGCTCGCTCTACGTCCGGGGACCCGCCGATCGGATCGAGACCCTGGGAGCCGAGGTACCGGCGGCCTGGTACCCGGCGAGGCGCATCGAGTCCTGGTGGGGACCGCCCGGTGATCCGGCGGAGGATGCGGCTCGGGGGACGAGGCCGGACGGCGCCTTCCTGGCCGGCACCGGCCGGGTGCTGCTTCCCGGCCACATGGACCGGCGCATGGTGGGGTATCACGGCGGCCTGGACCCCCGAGAGGTCAGGATCCCCCTGCTGGTGGCCACCACGGCCTAGTGGTCTGTGAGGGTTGGGGTTACCGGGTGCAGATGGGCTCGAAGCGCATGCCCTGATCCGACACCTGCTGTAAGGCCAGGTCCAGGCCCTGCACGGTGCGGGAGCGGTCGCCGCCCCCGTCGTGCATGAGGATGACCCCTCCATCCACCGCGCCCGCCACGATCCGTCCGGCGATCGTGTCCGGGGTCAGGTCGAGCCAGTCATTTGCGCTGGCGCTCCACATGATCACGTCCAGGCCATGCTCCTCGGCTCTCTGCCGGGCAAGGTCGTCAAGCGCCCCGTAGGGAGGGCGCATGCAGGTGGTGGCGTTGGCGCCGAGGATCTCCTGGGTCCGCTCGAGAGTCCGATCAATGGCCTCGGCGGACAGCTTGGTCAGGTTCTCGTGGTTCCAGGTGTGGTTGGCCACCGTGTGGCCCTCGAGCAGGATCCTGTTGAACAGGTGAGGGAAGCGCTCGACCATCCTCCCGACCACGAAGAAGGTGGCTCGTGCCCCGTACCGCCGCAGCAGGTCGAGCACCTCGGCGGTGTGCACCGGATGGGGACCGTCGTCGAAGGTCAGGTAGATCACCGGACCGGAGGGCGGACCGAGGTCGAGGGAGCGGACCGTGGCGGTTATCTCGTAGTCGGCCGGCTGCTCGGCGGTCGAGACCACCTCCAGCAGCCGGGTAGCGCTCGCCGGAAGGACGAGAGATGCTCGTCTCGGCCGCTCGCCCGGCAGGCCGGCCACGTCCTCGCCCAGCCCGGCGTTCAGCCACACGCCGGCGGGCGCTCCGAGCGTGAACGTGTACTGGACGTCGGCCAGCGCATCGAACACGTATGCCCGGCGCTCGCCCGGAGCGACCGTACCGGAGATGGTGATCAGGTTCACGCCTGGGGGGAACTCGATGGGCATGCCGGTCGGCGCCGGCGCCGGATCCTCGGCTTCGGTCGCGTCCACCGCCGCGGACGCGGGCGTGGCCTCGGTGACGGGCCCGGATTCCTCGGGCGTGGCCTCGACGTCGGTGGCGGCCTCGGATTCCGCAGGCACCGCCGCGGGCTCGGTGACCGGCTCGGGCTCGACCACCACCTCCAAGTCCTCGACGACCGGCTCGGGCACCGGCGGTTGCGCCTCCGCTTCGGTCGCCTCAGCGACGGCCGGAGCGGTCGTTACGGAAGCCGGAGCGGTCGTAACGGTAAGCGGAGAGGAGGCCGGAACCGGCTCGGGTTCCGGCGGCCGGGTGGATGGAACTGCCGGTTCGGATGAGGAAGGAGATGGAGTTTCCGGCGCCACCGCAGGAGGGGCGGAGGTCGAGCACCCGGCAACCAGTCCGGCCAGCACCAGGCCGACCGCTACCCGTCGCGCCCGCCCCCGGCCGACCCTCATGGCTCGATGAGGACCTTGCCGGTGGTGGCGCGCCCTTCGAGCGCCCGGTGGGCGTCGGCGACCGATTCGAGCGGGTACCGCGCGCCGATCCTGATGTCCATCCCATCCTCCACCCAGGCGAAGAGGTCCTCGCACCGAGCCAGCAGGGCTTGGCGGGTGGCTACATGATGGAACAGGGTCGGCCGGGTGAAGAAGATCGAACCGTTGGCGGTGAGATCGAGCGGGTTGATGGGATCCACCGCGCCGGAGGCGTTGCCGAACGCCGCCATCAGCCCGAACGGGCGGAGCAGACCCAGCCCGGCCGGGACCGTCGCCTTCCCGACGCCGTCATAGACGACATCCAGCGGCCTGGCGCCGCCTATCTCCTCCACGCGTTGCGCGAAGTCTTCCTGCGTGTACACGATCACGTGGTCGGCTCCCGCCGCCCTGGACAGCCCGGCCTTGGCCTCGGTTCCCACCGTGGTGTAGACAGTGGCGCCGAGCCGCTTGGCGATCTGGGTGAGCAGCAGCCCGACCCCGCCGGCGCCGGCATGGATGAGGCAGGCAGATCCGGGCTCGAGGGGGTAGGTGTCGACCGCCAGGTAATGAGCGGTGAGACCCTGGAGCAAGACCGCCGCGGCCTGGTCCGCCGACACGCCCTCCGGGACCGGCACCAGCTGATCGGCGGGCACCCTGGCTCGTTCCGCGTACGCGCCCGCGGCGGTTCCCCACGCCACCCGGTCTCCCACCTCCACCTCGGTGACGTCCCGACCGACCGAGGCAACCGTACCGGCGCCTTCGAGACCGGGAGTGAACGGAAGCTCGACGGGATAGAGCCCGCTGCGGTGATACGTATCGATGAAGTTCAACCCGGCCGCAGCGACCTCTACGACGGCATCGTTCGGGCCCGGGACGGGGTCGTCGGTCTCCACCAGCTCCAGCACTTCGGGACCGCCCACCTCGGATATCACGATGGCCCGCATCGACACTTTCCTCCCATGCCTTCCGGTTGCAGTAGACGGTAGTCATCGGCCCGATCATGGCGCGGCATGCGACTTGGATCAGGGGCTGTCCACCGCCTGGCGAAGGGCGGCATCGAGACGCCCGACCACCGACTCCCACGAGAAGTGCTGCTCGGCGCGGGCCCGGGCCGCCGCCCCCATCTCCCGACGCCGCTCGAGGGCCAATCCGACTCCTTCGACGATCTGGCTCGTGGTGACGGCCACGTAACCGGTCACTCCGGGCACCACGGTCTCGGGAGCACCGCCCGACGTACCGGCGATCACGGGGAGCCCGGAGGCCGAGGCCTCCAGGTAGACGATGCCCAGGCCTTCGACCTCCAGGCCGAGCCACCGGGATCGGGCCGGCATCACGAACACGTCGCAGGACCGGTAGAGATCGGGAAGCTCCTCCCAGGCGGCATCGGTCACGATCTCGACCGGAACCGTGGCCCGGGCGGCGCGGTTGCGGAGCCGGCCCTCCAGCCGGCCCTGACCGGCCAGAAGCACCGACACGGGGGTACCGGCGGCGCTGAGCCGCTCGGCGGCCGCCAGCACCCGCAGATGGCCCTTGCGAGGCACCAGACGGGAGATGCACCCGACCACGGGCCAGTCACGGCCCGGCGTGGAGGCGCCCGGGCTGAAGATGTCGAGGTCCACTCCCGCCCCCAGCACCGTGGGCCGGGAGGCGCCCATCCGCTCTACCCGGCGTGCCGTGTACCGGGAGACCGCCAGGACCAGGGAGGCGCGGCGAAAGGTCCGGCCGAGAAGCTGGCGGAGACCCGGTACGGCTCCCGGCAAAGTCACCTCCGCACCGTGTGCCATCACGACGTAGGGAAGCCCGAACGTCCGGCTGAGACGAGGGCCGAGCTGGGCGAGCGGATGGGGCGCTCCGAACAGCAGGACGTCGGGCTCGAACTCCCCGACCCGGTTGCCGATCCAATCCCGTACCCGAGGGGTGGGCCACATGAAACCCCATCGCGACCGGACCACATGGGTCTCTTCGGGCGCCTCCGGGTGGGCCGGCGCCAGCACCCGGATGCGGGCCTCGGAGTACCTGACCAGATTGGACAGGTACTGCTGGATCCCGCCGGGCCGGGGTGGATAGTCGTTGGTGATCAGCAGCACCCGCATCGAGCCCGACGCTAACCCACCTTCCACGAGACACCGGTCGAGTCACGCGGCGGTTCGCTTCGCACCTGCCGTCGTCAGGCGCCCAAGAGCCCGGCGGGAACGATGGCGATACCGTCGGGATCCCGGTAGGCACGGCTGCCGGTGTTGACCACCATCGCATCGATCAGACCGGGCCCGAGCCGGTCCCTCAGCCAGCGCAGATGGCGGGTGTCTCTCCGGGTCACCTCGGCACCCAGCTTCACCTCCACTGCCAGAACGTCGTTACCGCTCTCGATGATCACGTCCACCTCCTGCTGATCCGTCCAGGTCCGCATATGGGAGACGCGGGCGTCTGCGGTCTGGGCGTAGACCCGCAGATCGTGGGTAACGAGGGACTCGAACAGCGCGCCGAGCAACGTACGGGACCCGGAATGGCCCCTGCCCGGCGTCACCGGATGGCCGGCAACCAGCGCCTCCGGGCTTGCGTTCAGCAGGCTCGCCGCCAGCGCAGTGTCGGCCAGGTGATGTTTCGGACCGCGCTTCAGGCGGCTGAGGTGGCTTCCAACCGGCAGCCAGGCCGGAAGCGGCTCCAGCACCCACATAGCTTCCAGCGTGTCGCGGTAGGCCAGGGTGGTGGTCTTGGCCGGTTTGTCCTTTTCTCCCGAGGTTGCCGCGTCACGGATCGCTTCGTAGGAGGCGACGGTCGAAGTGCTGGCGGCATAGGCGGTCAGCCAGCGTCGTAACGCGGCCGGATTACGTATCCGGTGACCCGCCATCGGCAGCTCGTGCTCGACCAAGCGGTGCAAGTAGCCCTCCACGAGGATCCGGTGCCCCCGCCCACGAGCGAGACGCCAGGCCGGGAACCCGCCCGCCACGATCTCCTGCGCGTAATCCTCCACGGCGAGGTCCGTGCTCGCGTCAATCCCCGGACGATCCCCCGTCAGAAGGGATCCGAGGCTCACCTCGGGTCCGCCACGACCCGGCCGGGAGGCAAGACGTTCGGCAAGGGTGGTGGTCCACATGCGCAGCGTGACTATCCGCCCCGCCCCGGAGTGGGCAGGCCGGGTCTCGGGACGGGCCGAGCCGGTGAGTATGAACCGACCGGGGCTGAAGTCCTCGTCCACGGCGCGGCGTACGACATCCCAGGAGGGAGGGAACCGTTGCCACTCGTCGATCAGGATCGGTGGTTCGCCCTCGGTTATCATCCTCGGAGCAGCACGAACTTCCCTTAGTACCTCCGGATCGTCCAAGGCGTATACGGTACGGGCGCACTCCAGTGCGGTCCGCGTCTTGCCAACCGCCCGCGGACCCTCGATGCTGATGGCGGGCAGGGCGTCCAGCAATTCACACAGGTCATCATCTGCGATGCGTGGCTGGTAGTCGAACGAGGTAACCACGTATCTACCCTACCTTTTCTCGCTTACGCTACTTTTCCTCAGATAGCCTACCATTTCTCGCGCGGTAGACCAGATCTCAGCGGGAGCGCCGGGTCTCAGTCCACCACAGTGGCCCGATCCATCCCCGTCCTCATCGGCAAGCTCCTGGAAGGGCACCGAGAGTGTCCCGCTGGCCCGATAGCCGGAGACGAAACCCCTGGTAGAAGCATCGCGGGCCAACCAGTCCGCGTCTCTTTGAGCACCCTCCTAGAGTGGCCGCCGAGCTAGAGACTCGATCTAGGAGGCGGACATGTGGTTGACCGATGCGCGGGTGGTGGATGTCGTCACCGGGGAGATTCGGGACGGGGTCAGCGTCGAGGTATCGGATGGGAGGATCGGCGCCATCAGCAGGCAGCCGGGCGCCGGCGAGCGGATGAGCCTCGATGGGCGCTACCTGGTTCCGGGACTGATCTCCGTCCACACCCACCTGTCCGTGGTGTACCCGTTCTCGGACACCGATGAGAACGAGAACCCGGGCCTCACCGTGCTCCGGGCCTACGGGCGGGCCCAGGATGCGCTCCGGGCGGGCGTCACCACCATCCGCTGCGTCCATGAGTTGAACCGGGCCGACCTGCTGCTGGCCGAGGCGGCCCGGGCCGGATGGGCCGACGTGCCGAGGATCGTCGGCGCCGGCCGGGCCATCGGCGCCCCGGGAGGACATGGGGAAGGCATCGGCAGCGTGTTCGCCGAAGGACCCGACGCGTTCCGGGAAGCGGCGCTGGCCGAACTGGACGCGGGCTGTTCCCACATCAAGGTGTTCATCACCGGCGGTATCGCCAACCTGGGCGAGACCTTCGATGAGCCGGAGATGACCGAGGCCGAGATGCGGGCCACTGTCGACGCCGCGGCCGAGCACGACACCTACGTGGTGGCCCACGCCGCCTCGTCCCTCGCCATCAACTGGGGGCTCGACGCCGGCATCCGCTCCTTCGAGCACGCCTACGACCTCGACGAGGCCACAGCCGGCCGGATGGCGGCGGAGGGCGTCTTCCTCACCCCCACCCTGTGCGTAACCAGCTCGCAGGAGTGGATGCGCTGGAGGGGGTTCGAGGAGTTCCAGATCGAGAAGTCTCTCGAGGTACACCCCTCCCACCTGGCCAGCATCCGCCGCGCCGTGGCCGCGGGGGTGACGATGGTCAACGGGACCGACTACCCGCCGGGCGACCCCATCGACAACACATCCGTGACCGTGCACGAGATGGGGCTCATGGAGGGAGCCGGGCTGAGCCCGCAGCTGGCCCTCGCCGGCGCCACCTCCAATGCCGCCCGCCTCTTGGGAATGGAGGCGGAAATCGGTACTGTTGAGGAGGGTAAGGTCGCCGATCTGGTCGCCGTTGAAGAAAACCCGCTGGCCGACGTTGCAGCGATGCGAGATATCTCCTTCGTCATGCAGTCCGGGCGCGTAGTGCGGGACGACCGGCCGGCCGCCTGACCCAACGCCTCCTCTCGAAGTTGAGCATGACCGAACGCAGATACCGCCTGGCGGTGGACATCGGCGGGACCTTCGTCGACGCCATCGCCTACGACGAGCAGAGCGGGAAGATCACGGTGCGGAAATCCCCCACCACCCCCGCCGCTCCGGCGGACGGCGTGATCACCGCCACCCGGGCCACCGGCGCCTCCCTGGAGGAGGCCTCGGTGTACACCCACGGCACCACTCTGGGACTCAACGCCATCCTGGAGCGCCGGGGCTCGGTCACCGGCATCATCACCAACGCCGGGTTCCGGGACATCTTCGAGATCGCCCGCGGCGACCTGCCCCGCGGCTCCATGTACGACTTCCGCTACCGGCGGCCGGAGTTGCTGGTCAAGCGCCGCCACACGGTGGGGGTCCCGGGACGCATCGACCACCGCGGCAAGGTGGTGGAGGAACTCGACCACGATGCAGTGATCGAGGCGGGACGCCTCCTGTCGGAGCGCGGGGTGGAGTCGGTGGCGGTCTGCTTCCTCCACTCCTACGCCAACAGCGAGCACGAGAAGGCGGCCAAGAGCATCCTGACCAAGGCCTTCCCGCACCTGTCCGTCTCCGTCTCGGTCGACCTGGTGAGGGAGTACCGCGAGTACGAGCGGACCTCCACCGCCGTGACCGACGCCTACATCCGCCCCATCCTCGGCAGGTACCTCACCGACCTGGAGGACCGGCTCCGCCGGGGAGGGTTCGGCGGCTCCTTCCTGATCATGCGTTCGGCGGGGGGAGCCATGACCTCGGAGATCGCCCGCGTGTCGCCTCTCCTGACCGTCTTCTCCGGCCCGGCGGGCGGCATCGCCGGGACGATCAGCCTGGGGGAGGCCACCGGCCGCTCTTCGCTGATCTCCTTCGACGTGGGGGGGACCAGCCTCGACGCCTGCGTCATAGTGGACGGGGCGCCCACCGAGGTCTACGAAGCCGAGATCGAGAGCCTGCCGATCCGCATCCCGGTGTTCGACATCCGCACCATCGGGGCAGGGGGCGGTTCCATCGCCTGGATGGACAAGGGGCTACTAAGAGTCGGCCCCCGGAGCGCCGGCGCGGTCCCGGGACCGATCTGCTACGGCCGCGGCAACACCGAGCCGACCGTGACCGACGCCTCCCTCTGCCTGGGATACCTGGCGGCCGACGAGTTCCTCGGAGGCGAGATGAGCCTGGACGAGGCCGCCGCGGTACGGGGCGTGACCGAGAAACTGGCTGAGCCCCTCGGGATGTCCACCGAGCGAGCCGCCGCCTCGGTCTTCGACGTGCTGCTGGCCCGCACCGTGGGCGCCATCCGGGAGATCACGGTGGAGAGGGGCCTCGACCCCAGGGAGTTCTCCTTGGTTGCCTTCGGGGGGGCGGGACCGATGCTTGCGCCCCTGCTGGCCAGGGAGATGGACCTGCCCGAAGTGGTGGTGCCGGCCGCTCCGGCCGTGTTCTCCGCCTGGGGGATGCTGATGTCGGACCTGGAGTACGACCTGGGCCAGACGGTGCTCACGATGCTCGACGACGCGGCCCTGGCCCAGATCGAAGGGGTCTTCGCGCAGCTGGAGACCGAGGCCGACCAGGTGCTCACCGCCCAATCGGTGCCTCCCGGCAATCGGGTGCTGCTGCGACGCCTGGACCTGCGTTACAACGGCCAGGAGCACACCCTGTCGGTCGAGCTGCGGGACGCCGACGACACCGACTCGGTGATAGACCGGTTCCATCGCCGCCACGTTGAGCGCTACGGGCACAGTCTGACGGAGGAAGTCCAGATCCTCACCGCCCGGGTCAGGGCGATCGGTCGCCTGGAGAAACCGTCCGCCCTCCTAGGGGGGAGTCACACGGCGGATGAGGCTGCAGCGAAGAGCCGCGTCGGCGAGCGACAGGCCTTCGACTTCGCCACTCGGGAGAGCCGCCCCTTCCCCATATACGAGCGGAGCCTGCTGGAGGCGGGGGTGGAGATCAGCGGCCCCGCCATCATCCGTGAGCCCACCTCGGTCACGATCATCCACGGCGACCAGAGGGCCGTTCCTGACGGCTCCGGGAATCTGGTAGTCCGATGAGCAGAACCCCGGACCTGGACGGCGCCACCGTGGAGGTGATCCGCCACTACCTGAACTCCACCTCCGAGCAGATGCGGCGCACGCTGGTGCGGACCGCCTTCAACCCGGTGATCTACGAGGTCCTGGACTTCGGCATCTCGATGTACGACCGCCACCGCCGGCTGATCTCGGAGTCGACGGGGATACTCACCTTCCTGGGCGCGAACGACTACGCCATCCACAAGGGCGTGGAGAAGGTGGGGGTCGAGAACCTCCATCCCGGCGACGTGGTGATGATCAACTATCCCTACTGGAGCGGGGCCCACGTGTCGGACGCCATGCTGTTCGCCCCGGTCTTCTGCGAGGGAAGCGACCGTCCCGATGCCTACCTGGCGGTCCGGGCTCACTGGATGGACCTGGGCGCCAAGGATCCCGGCTACGTCCTGGACTCCACCTCGATGCACCAGGAGGGCCTGATCATGCCGGGCGTGAAGCTGATCCGCCGGGGAGTGATCGATGAGCAGATCATGGCCATCCTGCGCTACAACTCCCGGATGCCCGAGACCATCATCGGGGACTTCCACGCCCAGGTCTCCGCTCTACGGGTGGGCGAGCGCCGCCTCCACCAGATCTGGGAGAAGTTCGGCCTCGCCAATGTCAACGCGGCGATCGAGCGGATCATCGAGCACGGCGCGCAGACGGCCGCGGAGGCGGTGCGGGCCATGCCTGACGGGCAATGGTCGGCTCACGACTGGCTGGACGACGACGGCATCTCCCACGATCTCATCCGGATGGCGGTGACGGTCACCATCGACGGCGAGAAGTTCATCGTCGACTACGGGGACTCCGCCGACGCGGTGCCGGGGCCGGTCAACATGCCTTTCGGGAAGACCTCGAGCCTGGCCAAGTCGGTCTTCAAGTCCCTCACCACCCCCGACACCCCGGCCAACCACGGCCACTTCGAGCCCCTGACCGTGTCCTGCCCGCCGGGGAACCTCTTCCATGCTGTTTACCCCGCGGCCACCTTCACGCTCTGGACGGGAATGGCGGCCTTCGAGCTGATCAACAAGGCCCTGGCACAGGGGATGGACGAGATCAACGCCTCCTCAGGCTCGGACGAGCCGGGATTCATGGCGGTGGGCACCCATCCCGAGACCGGGGAGATGTACGCGGTCAGCAACAACGAGGGAATCGGCTGGGGCGCCACCCCGCACTACGACGGGGCCACCGCCCTGCAGCATCCTTCCACGACGGCCGTGAGGAACACCTCGATGGAGGTCCTGGAGCACAAGTCACCCATATTCCACGAACGGCTGGAGCTGCGCCAGGACTCGGCCGGCGCCGGGAAGTGGCGCGGAGGCCTGGGCATCTGCCGCGAGGTGAGGTTCCTGGCGACGGGCGAGATGCTGTCGATGAAGAAGAAGACCAAGACCAAGCCCTGGGCGCTGCAGGGCGGGCACGAGCCGGAGACCAACGCCATGATCGTGTGGCCCGACACCGACCGTGCCCAGCGGGCGCGGATGGAGAGGTTCACCATGCAGCCCGGCGAGCGGTTCCGCAACCTGTCGGCGGGTGGCGGAGGTTGGGGGAACCCCCTCGATCGCCCCATCGAACTGGTACGGGAGGACGTCCTGGACGGATACGTCTCACGGGAGCAGGCCGAGAAGGTCTACGGAGTCAGGGTGGCGGCGGACGGAACTGCCACTCCGGCCGGGAACCGTCTGTAGTCGCAAGTTAAGAGCTGCTAGTTGCTAGTTGTTAGATATTGTTAAAATCCACTGCCCACTGTCCACTGCCCACTGACCGCTGACCACTGCCCGGCTAGCCTGGTCCGGTACCCCGGCTCGATAGGAAACGTGCGCCCGTCCAACATTCCCCCGCTGCCCGTCGGAAGGGTGCTCCGAAACGGCCTGGCCGGAGTCCGCGCCGGCGGCGGCCCCCTTGTGGCCCGCGCGGCAATCCTGATGGCCGTACCCACGGCCGTGCGCCTGGTCTCGGTGGCCACCGGCAACTACTGGACGAACCTCGCCCTCTGGATCCTGGCGCTGGTAGTGGCCGGTTACGGCGCCTGGCCCGTCTCCCGGACCGCTCTGGCTGCCGTCTCGCCCGGCGCCGGGACAGGACCGCCGCGGGATGACTGGTGGGCGCGCGACGGCTTCGTGAGGTCCTCGGCGGTGTTCTTCCTGACCGTCGCGGTGGGAACCCTGTTCTTCATCGTGCCCGGCATCATGGTGCTGATGATCTACAGCCTCTACGCGTTCCTGATAGTGGAACGAAGGGCGACCGGGTTCCAGGCCCTGGCACGAAGCGCGGAGATGACCAGTGGCAATCGTATCCGGCTCCTAGGAGTCGTATTCGTGTGCGCCCTGCTGTTCGTCCCCGGAGTGGCGGCCCTCTACTGGATGGGAACCCTCGACGGCGGAGGACAAGAGGTGGCCGGCAGTATCGCGTTCTGGCTCCTGGGTACGCCGGCGGTGGCCATCAGCTTCACCTCCGTAGCCGCCGCCTACCGGGAACTCGCTCACGGCTGATACGGGAAGGTAGGGGAGACCAACCCATCCGGGATCTGGCGCGCTTGTCGTGATGCTGACTCCGAGTCAGAAAACGTTTGTCAGCGCGGTGACCGTTCTCTAGGATGGCCGGAGTAGCTAGCTACGTCCGAGGAGGCCGGATGCTTACACATCTGCAAAAGTTCGGTGGTTTCATGGCGGGCATGGTCATCCCCAACATCGGCGCGATTCTCGCGTGGGGACTGATCACCGCCTTTTTCATTCCCACCGGGTGGATACCCAACGAGAGTCTCTCCGAACTGGTAGGTCCCATCATCGTCTACCTGCTGCCCGTATTGATCGGGTTCACAGGCGGCAAGATGGTGTACGGCCATCGGGGAGGCGTGATGGGCGCCATCGCCACGATGGGAATCGTCATCGGCGCGGACTTCGAGCTGGCGAGCGGTGCCACGGGCGATCCGCCCCAGTTCCTCGGCGCCATGCTCGTCGGACCCCTGGCGGCTTGGATCATCATGAAGATCGACGAGTCCTTCTCGGACAAGGTCGCGGTCGGGTTCGAGATGTTGTACAACAACTTCTCGGCCGGAATACTGGGTTTCGTACTGGCCATCCTCGGCAAGGTGATCATCGGTCCGATCATGGCCGCTATCGCCACCGTGTTCGGTAACGCGGCCGAGTGGTTCACAGACGTCGGATTGCTACCGCTGGCGGACATCCCAATCGAAGTCGGGAAGGTGTTGTTCCTGAACAACGCCATCAACCACGGGGTCCTAGGCCCGCTGGGCGTCGAGGATGCCGCGGAAACGGGGCGCTCGATCTACTTCCTCCTCGAGACCAACCCCGGACCCGGCCTGGGACTGCTACTGGCTTACTGGTTCGCCGGCAAGGGCCTTGCCAAGCTGTCGGCGCCCGGCGCCATCGTCATCCACTTCTTCGGCGGGATCCATGAGGTCTACTTCCCGTACATCCTCATGCACCCCATCATGATCCTGTCCGTGTGGGCCGGCGGAATCCTCGCCGACATCATCTTCGTGATATTCGACGCGGGGCTCACCGCAACGCCTTCGCCCGGTTCGATCTTCGCCTACCTGGCGGTGATACCGAGAGGACAGCACGTCGGGGTTCTCCTAGGGGTGCTGGCCGCAGCGGCTGCCGCCTTCGTGGTGGGCACGCTCCTGCTGCGGGTATCCCCGGTGAAGGAGAAAGAGGGAACCGACGACATGATCGGCACCATGCCCGGTATCCCCACCGGCTGAACAGCCTAAGTAACGCCTAGAGCGGAAGAGCCTCCCTCGGGGGGCTCTTCCCTTCTCCAAACCAGAAGGATCATCAAACATGAGTTCAGTAACGAAACCGGCCGCAGATGTCCGCTGGATCGTCCTGGCATGCGAGGCGGGGATGGGTTCGAGCCTCATGGTCACGAACTTCCTCAAGAAGAAGGTCAAGAAGGCCAAGCTCGACATCAAGGTCACCCACTCACCGGTCCACGACATACCGACCGGCGCCGACGTGGTGGTCACGCACGCCGGCCTGGCCGATCGCGTCAAGCAGGTCGCACCCGCGGCTGCTGTGGTTGCGTTCCGTTCATTCCTGAACGACCCGGCGCTGATCAAACTGGTCGCCGATCTGTCCGCAGGCGCGGACGTCGAAGGGGTCTGAGAGAGCGGATCGGAGGCGCCATGGAGTCCGTGACAACCGTCGAGGCTATCACCCTCGGCGAGCGGGAGAAGACCCGTGAACAGGCCATCGAGCGGGTGTCGGGAATGTTGTCCGACCTGGGCGCCGTGGAGGCCGGGTACGGGGAGTCGATGCTCGCCCGAGAAGGCGTGATCTCGACCTACCTGGGCAACGGGATCGCGCTCCCCCACTGCACCTACGAGGACCGGGGCCTCATCAAACGGACCGCCCTGGTTCTCGCCCAATACCCGGCCGGCGTGCCATGGGGCGACGAGGAAGACGTCGCCTACCTCGTGTTCGGGCTGGCGGCGGTGGGCGACGAGCACCTGGCCGTCATGTCGCACCTTGCCGAGGTTCTAGACGACGAGGAGTTGTGCGACCGGCTGGCGGTGACCACCGATGAAGCTTTCGTTCGGGAGACCCTGGCCGCTCCCACAGAATGACCGGACGGCGGGTCACGGTATTCGGCGCCGGCAACATCGGCCGCGGCCTGATCGGATGGCTGTTCGGACGGGCCGGCTGGGAAGTGGTATTCGTTGACATCTTCCCGGAGCTGGTCGATCTCCTGAACAGTGAGGGTTCGTACGAGGTCGTCGAGGTGGGTCAGGCGGGGCGCTCTACGGTGACGATCGACCGGGTGAGCGCCGTCCCGGGGACCGACGCGGATCGGGCGGTGCGCGCCACCGCCTCGGCCGATGTGGTGTGCACGGCCGTGGGTGTCGGAGCGCTCGGCAAGGTAGCTCCCGTCATCGCGGCCGCCCTGGCGCAGGACGGCAGCAGGGTCCGCAACGTGCTGGCCTGCGAGAACGCCGATCCCAACACCGCGCTCCTCCGGAACCACATGTCGAGGGGATCGAGCCCCATCCCGGGCGGAGTGGGCTTCCCGGAAACCATGGTGGACCGGCTGGTACCCGGCGGCGCCGGCGAAGGGCTGGCCGTCGAGGTGGAATCCGGGTTCGACTTCAAGATCGCCGAGGAAGGCTGGGTCGGTGAACCGCCCGGCGTCGAAGGCTTCGAGCTGGTGCCCGACCTGGTGCTTCACCGGAAGAAGAAGCTCTGGCTGGTGAACGGGCTCCATGCCGCGGCCGCCTTCCTGGGTCTGCGAGCCGGGCACGACTCGATCGCGGAGGCCGTCTCGGACCCCACGATCCGGAACCGTCTCGACGAGATGGTCGAAACCATGGCCCGGGTGCTGGCAACCGAGTTCGGCCATCGCAGCGGCGCCGAGCTGACCGGCTACGGACGCTCCAACCTGGACCGGTTCGCCGTCAGCGCCCTCACGGACCCGGTACGCCGCGTGGCGCGCCACCCTCTCCGGAAGCTCGGGCCCGACGAGCGCCTGGTGGGCCCGGCGCGGGAAGCAGCGCGGATGGGTCTTCCCACCGGCGCTCTGTGTGACGCCATCGCCGCCGGGCTCTCGCTGGACGACGCCGGAGTGCCCGGGGTCGATGAACTACGCGATGCCCTTGGCGATGGCGGGTGGCGGTCCGTCGTCGGTATCCAACCCGAGGACGGGCCACTCCTCAGGATGCTCGAGGAGCGGGTAGACGGATGAACTGCAGCTACGGTCTATATTCACTACGCGAACGGCGAGGATGCACATGGCCCCCATGAACCACGAACAGTTGAGCCAGGCGATGGTTGCCAAGTTTGCCGCGGAGCCGGACCCGTCCGGCCAGGCCGACCTGATCTGTTCCAAGGGCGCTCTCGGGATCGCCGCCGACCGTAAGCAGATCAAGAAGACCGTCAAGCGGCTGCGGTCCATCGACGACTACCGGTTCCTCGTGATCAACCGCGGGGACCTCTTCGCGGCCAATCCGGCCACCATCGGCACCAAGATCGGCATCCTCGACGAGAACGGCGCCCTCCTGAAGGCCGCCGACATCCCCCGCCGTCGCTAGCGGCATACGACCCCTTTGTCCGAGGCCGATCTGCCGGTAGCCCTGGAGGCGGCCCGCGCCGGTGCGGCGGAGGTGGCATCCGGTGTCGACCGGCGGGTCAAGGTCCGGTACAAGGCCGACGCCGATCCCGTCACCGAGGTGGATCATCGCTCGGAGGCGGCAATCCTCGAGGTGATCTCCCGCCACCGTCCTCGAGATCCGCTGGTGGGCGAGGAACGGGGCGGGCTCCTGCCCGGGGAAGGACGGGTGTGGCTGGTCGACCCCCTCGACGGCACCACCAACTTCGTCCACGGCTTCCCCTGGATCAGCGTGTCGGTAGCGCTATGGATCGACAACGCCCCCGCGGTCGGGGTGGTGGTGGACGTGACCACCGGCGACGAGTACGCGGCGGTAGCGGGAGGCGGCGCTCGCGTCAACGGATCGCTCATCACGGTGAGTTCCGTGGAGGACTTCGGTGAGGCCTTGATCGTCACCGGCTTCCCCTACGACCGGCGGGACCGGATGGAGGTCTGCGACACCCGCTTCCGCCGGGTGCTGGGGGCGGCCCAGGGCGTCCGGCGCCTGGGTGCGGCCTCCCTCGACATGTGCCTGGTGGCGCGCGGGCGGATGGACGGATACTGGGAGGAGGACCTGCCGCCCTGGGACATGGGAGCCGGCACCCTTCTCGTCATGGAGGCCGGCGGAACGGTGAGCGACCGATCCGGCCGGCCGGTCGGCCCCTCCGGCGGGTTCGTGGTCGCCAGCAACGGACGCATCCACCGGCAGTTTCTCGACATGCTGCGGGGGCCGAGCCCCTCCGACCGGCTACCGTGAGCGTTGTATGGAGAAGATGATGAGCACAGGACCGTTGCCGTGATCGAGCGCACCGGGATCGGCGCCTCTCCGGGTGTCGCGATCGGCCCCGCCTACCTCCATGTCTCGCAACTGCCCGACGTCACCCGTCTCCGGGTGGAGGATCAGGCCGCCGAGGTGGAAAGGTTCCTCCGCTCCGTAGCCTCCGTCCGGACCAGGCTGTCCGACCTGGCGGCCAGCCACGGCGAGGGGTCGGATGAGGCAGAGGTAATAGGGGCGCACCTCCTGTTGCTGGAGGATCCCGAGTTCACCGGGGAGATCCGCGACCGCATCGAATCGGAGTCCGTGTGCGCCGAGGCGGCCGTATCCGAGGTGACCGAGGAGTCGGCAGGAATGCTGGAGTCGCTCGATGACGAGTACCTGGCCGCCCGTGGCGCAGACGTTCGCGACGTCGGCACGCAACTGCTCAGGTCCGTGCTCGGCCTACCCCTCGAGACCTGGGAGGCCTTGGAAGTCCCGTCCGTGCTGGTCTCGCAGGACTTCTTCCCCTCGGAGACAGCCACCATCCCCCCGGGGATGGCGCTCGGCCTGTGCACGGAGGAAGGGAGCGCCACCTCCCACATCGCCGTCTTCGCCAGGGGAATGGGGCTTCCGGCCGTGGTGGGGGTCGACCTGCCGGCCACCGAGCCCGGAACGCTGATCGCCCTGGACGGTGAGACCGGCCAGGTCTACGTCGATCCCACCGAGACCGTGATCGGGACGCTCCGGGAACGCCAGGAGGAGCAACGGAGAGCCAGGGCGAGCGCCGCGGACCGGTCGCGGCAACCGGCCCTGACCAGGGACGGCAGCCGGATCGAGGTGGCGGCCAACATCGGCTCGGACACCGACGCCTCCCGGGCCGTGGAAGCGGGCGCCGAGGGAGTGGGGCTGTTCCGGACCGAGTTCCTGTTCCTCGACCGCACCCGTCCGATCTCCGAGGAGGAGCAGTACGAGGCCTACCGGACGGTGCTGGGCGCCTTCGGGGACCATCTCGTGGTGGTTCGCACCCTCGATGTGGGAGGGGACAAGCAGGTTCCCGGAATCGAGATCGGCGAGGAGCTCAACCCGTTCCTGGGCCTCCGGGGCATCCGGCTCACGCTGGCCCGCCCCGACATGATGCGCGACCAGCTGCGGGCGCTGCTCCGAGCGGGGACCGAGGGCCGTCTGGCGATCATGGCGCCCATGGTCTCGGGCACTGCTGACCTAATGGCCTTCCGTGCGGCACTGGTCGAGGCGGAGCAGTCGCTGGCTGCCGACGGACTGTCGTTCACCGCCGACTACCAGGTCGGGATCATGATCGAGATACCCTCGGCCGCCCTGATCGCCTCCCGGCTCGCACCCCACGTCGACTTCTTCTCGATCGGCACCAACGACCTCACGCAGTACACGCTGGCGGTGGACCGGACCAACCGGGAGGTCGCCGACCGGGCTGACCATCTCGATCCGGCTGTCCTGAAGCTGATCGGCGAGACCACCTCGGCCGCCGAGGCCGGGCCTTGGGTGGGCGTGTGCGGCGAGATGGCCGGCGACCCCGTCGCCACCCCGATCCTGATCGGGCTGGGCGTCAAGGAACTCTCGGTGGCCATCCCTTCGGTGCCCACCATCAAGGAACGGGTCCGCAGCCTGAGCCTTGAGGAATGCCGGGATCTGGCCGCCCGATGCCTGCAGGCGGCCGACGGCGCCGAGGTGAGAAGGATTCTCGAAGGGGCCTGAGTTCAACGACTCCGGACAGGCCGGAGCGCGTGGCTCAGCCTTCCTCCGAAAGCAGTTCCCTAAAGTCCTCCAGGACCTCGCCGGCATCGTCACCGTCCACCTCGATCATGACCGTGGTGCCCAGCGTGGCGCCCAACTTGAGGATCCCCAGCATGCTCTTGGCGTTGACCGTCTTGTCGTTGGCGGTTACCGAGATGTTCGAGGGCGACGCCTTGGCACGCTTCACGAACTCCGCAGCCGGGCGGGCGTGAAGACCCGCCGGGTTGGTGATGGTGATCTCTTCTTTCATCCTGCTAATCCGATCTGAGCGGGCCTCGAACCCTAGCAATCGGAATCCGGAAGAACGCGAAAACCGCGGCGAGACGGCGCCGCCCGCTGGGCCCTCCCCCGC
>WTGW01000173.1 GCA_011523395.1 Acidimicrobiia bacterium | reverse complement strand
CATCCGAAGTCGCCGCAGCGGTCGCGACGGAGACCCCGGAGGTAGTGCCGGCCGCCGCCCCGCCTGCCGCCCCGCCACCGGTCTCGGACAACGGCGGGGGAGCGACCCAGGTCACGCTCCGTCCCGTGGCGCCGCCCGAAGAGGTCCCCGAAGGGGTCCGACCCCAACGTCTCCTCACCGTCGTCAAGGCCAAGGCCATCCAGCAGGTCAAGGCGACGCCGACCGACAAGGTCAACACCTGGCCCCACCTGATGATCGCCGAGTTCTCCGCCCTGATGGTGATAACGGCGGTGCTGATCGTCCTGTCGGTGATCCTCCAGGCGCCGCTGCTGGAGTTGGCGAACTTCAACGCCACGCCCAACCCGTCCAAGGCGCCCTGGTACTTCCTGGGCTTGCAGGAGTTGCTGTCCTATTACGACCCCCAGATCGCCGGTGTGATCATCCCGACCATCACCGGACTGCTGGGTTTCATGGCGATCCCCTACGTGGACCGCAATCCTTCCACCAAGCCTTCCGACCGTAAGTTCGCCATCATGCTGTTCACCCTGTTCCTCACCGGTTCGGCCACCCTGACGTTGCTGGGAACGCTGTTCAGGGGTCCCGGTTTCAACTTCACCTATCCATGGGCGGACGGGATCTGGTTCGACGACCTCAAGGACTGGGTGCACTTCGAATGACAACGGTCCAGCTCCTGATCGTCGCCCTCTCCGCCATCGTGCTGGTGGGGGTGCTGGGCGCTTTCGTCATCGCCTACCGCCGCAGCGAGTCTCCCGGCCGGCAGGCCCGGTCGTGGAGAGCCGGCCTGTCGCGCGAGACGCGCAAGGCCGACCGGTCGGCCCTGGCCACCCCGATGGTGGTTCAGCCCGCCGAGCCCGATGCCGTACCGGAGATGGAAGTAACGGAGGCGGTGGCGACAGCTGCGGAGGATGCGGCGGAGGAGGAGTCCGAGGAGCCGGTTGCGGCCATGCAGGCGGTGGAGGTGATGCGGGTAGAGGAGCTCTCCCCCCAGGAGGCCGGCGTCAACCGTCGCCAGTTCTTCACCCGGGCTCTCGGGGCCACCTTCGGCGCCTTCGTGGGCCTGAACGGGATCTCCTACCTGGCCTTCCTCTGGCCCCGCCTGTCGGGTGGTTTCGGGTCCGACATCGACGTGGGAGCCATTGCCGACCTCCAGACGGAGGTCGTTCTGAACGACGGCTCCATCCTGCCGAAATTCGTGCCCGAGGCCCGCGCCTACATCGTGCCCTTCGCCGAATCGGACATCTCCCGTTCCCAGTTCGAGGGCTCGGGGGTGGTGGCAGGCGGATTGACCGCCCTCTTCCAGCGCTGCGTGCACCTCGGCTGCCGCGTGCCCTGGTGTGACGCCTCCCAGGGTTTCGAATGCCCCTGCCACGGCTCGAAGTACAACTACGTGGGGGAGTACGAGGCGGGTCCCGCCCCCCGTAACCTGGACCGGTTCGCGGTCGAGGACCAGAACGGCCGTCTCATCGTGAAGACCGGCACCATCATCCAGTCGGCCCGGGCGATCGCCAAGACCGTGCAGTACCCCCAGGGCCCTTCCTGTATCGCCCTGAACTCCCCCACCGCGGTATAGCCGGTGTCAACCCTCGTCGTCACGATCGTTGCACTGGGAGCGATCGCCTGGTTCGCCTACCTGGTGGGGTCGGGGTCGCGCCGCGACCGCCAGGATCCGGTGCCCGCCAACCTGTCCGTCTCGCAGACCGACGACGAGATGGAGACCAGGCGCCTCGATCGAGCCCTGGTAGGGGCCGTGGTGACCGCAGGGTTTCTCACCCTCGCCATGCCCATCTACTACCTCACCGAACTGGACCGCCAGGAGGGATTCGTGGACGAGTTCCACGAGGCTTCCCTGGAGAGGGGCCACGAGGTGTGGCTGGAGTTCGGCTGCGGCGACTGCCACGGCGCCAACCTGGCGGGCGGGGTGGCCTCCTTCCTGGAGGAGCGTTCCCAGGTCAACGTGTCCGGCTGGGCGGCCCCTGCGCTGGACGATATGTTCTACCGCTATGACCGGGACGAGGCCATGTTCTGGATCGTCTACGGCCGGGCCAACACGCCGATGCCACCGTGGGGTCTCGAAGGGGGTGGCCCGCTCAACAGCCAGCAGGTCGAGGACCTCCTCAACTACATCGAGTCGCATCAGGTGGACCAGACCGCGGCCCTGCTCAAGGTGGACGGTCTGCTGGCGGGCGCCCTGAGCAGGCGGGAGGGTGCAGCCGAGGTGGTGGGTGACCAGATCGCGGAGCAGGAGCAGTTGATCGAGACGATCCGCACCTCCGGGACATCCTCGGCCGCCCTCGGCGACATAGCGGAGCGAGCCCGGTACCTGCTGGACGGCGCGGCCGAGGGTATCGACACGGACGGGGACGGCCTGTCCGACGTCACCGAGACCGGCCTGACCGCCATCTTCGCCGAGGCCCAGGCAGCCGGGTACCTGGCCACCGCGGTCACGCTGGACCCGCGCAACGCCGAGACCTTGATCGGGATCGGCGACGCCACCTCGGCGGCCACATCCGTAGGCGACCTCGAATCGGGGGCGACGTCCCTGACCATCACCTTCCAGAACCAGGATGTCCTGGCTGAGCAGGCCGGGTTCGGCCTCCAATTCCTCCGGGCCGCGGCCCGGCAGGCCCACTGGGAGGTGGACGTCCAGGCGGTGGCCGATGCCTCCTTCGGCGGGGATGCCGGCGCGGCGGATCGGGCGGTGAACCTCTACAACGCCTACTGCGCCCGTTGCCACACCGCCGGTTACTCAGCGGGTCCCTCCTTCCAGCAGCCGCAGGCCTCCGGGGCGCTGGGACCGTCGCTGAGGGGCGGTCGCGCGCTCACCCAGTTCCTGACCGCCGAGGACATGTACGAGTTCATCTCGGTAGGGTCGACTTCCGGCGTGGGTTACGGGGTCAACGGCGTGGGCTCGGGCCGGATGCCCGGCTTCGGCATGGTCCTGTCCGCCGAGGACCTCGATCTCATCGTCCAGTATCTGAGGGGGGCGACCCTCGACGGGTCCGAATACCTGGGGGAGGGGGGCTGACAATGCGCGAGCTGTTCCGAGCGTTGCTCTCGCAGAACCTGCTGTTCACGGGGATCGTGCTGACCATCGCGGCGTTGCTCGTGTTCTTCGGGAGCGTCTACCTCCTGCAGTACACGAATCTGGGCAAGCGCCTCGCCATCCTGGTTTCGGGTGCCGGCATCTTCGGCTGGACGACGATCAATTCGCTCCTCTTCGTCCTCTACGCACCCCGCGGGCCCCGCCCGGTCGACTTCGAAGGGCTGAACGCCTTCGAGATACGGATCATCCCCGGAGCCTTCACAGCCGCCTCGGCCATCCTCTTCGCCATGTTCGTGGTCGCCCTCCACCGCTACGAACGCGACCAAGAACGGGAATAGTTGCTGGTCACTAGTTGTTAGTTATTAGTTCAACCAGCAACTAGCTCATGTAATAGCCGAGGATCTGGAGTTCTGTGGCGACGTCCACCTGGCGCAGATGGATGTCTTCGGGTACTTGGAGGACGGTGGGGGCGAAGTTCAGGATGGAGCGCACACCGACATCGACCAGCATGGCCGCCACCTGCTGGGCGGCCCCCGCCGGGGTGGCGATGATCCCGACCGAGATACGGGTGGTCCGGGCGTCGTCAGGGAGCCGGGAGATGTGGCGAACCTCCACCCCGCCCAGGCTGGTCCCGATCTTGGAGGGATCGGCGTCGTACAAGCCGACGATGCGAAAACCCCGGTTACCGAAGCCGGTGTAGTTGGCCAGCGCCGAACCCAGATTGCCGATGCCCACCACGGCCACCGGCCGGTCGGCGGTCAGGCCGAGGGCATGCCGGATCTGGTCGTTTAGCTCCTTGACCCGGTACCCGACCCCTCGGATCCCGAAGGTTCCCAGATAGGAGAGATCCCGCCGGACCCCCGCGGCCTTCAGGTTGCTGAGGCGAGCCAACTCACCGGAGGAGATGGTCTGCTGGGCCTCGGGTAGCCGCTCGATGCATCTCAGGTAGCGCGGCAGGCGCTCGACCGTGGCCGACGGAAGGTCCGACTTCATCGGCGAGAGGTTAACGGCGTCAGTGAGGGCCGAATCCGCCCCGACTTCTTGTCGCGGGCAAGACGGTTGCAGCTCGAGGCGGTGCCGAGATACCACCCGGAGAGACTATCGTCGGCGTGTGTCGACCCGGTACCCATCGGTCACGAAGCCATCCGGAGTTGCGGGCAAGTGCTCCGGGGCCTACCTGGTCACCGCCGTGATCGTCCTTTCCCTGCTCGTTCCCGCACCACTTGCAGCATCCGCCGAGCCCGAGGGGAGTCTGCCGCGGACCGCCCAGACCGATGGCGCAGACGGAGCCGAGGCAATCCCGGCAGGCCGGGTGACCTGCGAAGAGGCGCCGACGGTCTTCGAGGTGCTTTGCATCGTGTACCGCCTGATCAGCGCAAACTATGTGGACGCGGTAGACGATCAGGAACTCGCCTCGGCGGCCACCGAACGGGTGAGAGAGGCCGGCCTCGCCGAACGGACCGATGGAGAGCCGCCGGCATGCCCGTTGCCTTCTTCCGAGTTCGAGGAGCTGTGCCAGGTGATCGACCGGGCACAGGACACCGCCGCGGCGGTCGGGGAGGCGGTCCGGGGGATGGCCGGGTCGCTCG
>WTGW01000190.1 GCA_011523395.1 Acidimicrobiia bacterium | reverse complement strand
ACGGTGGCCCCGTTGGCGTCGATCACCTGGTCGGCGTGCTCGTAGCCCTCGGCGGATCCGATCGAGACGATGGACCCGTCCTCTATGAACACGGCTTCCGCGTCTGTGACCGGGCCGGCCAGGTCACCCGTGACCAGAGTCCCGATGTTGACGATCGCGGTCCGGCGTGGTCTGCCCACCGGGTTAGCGCAATCCGTCCTCGCCGATCACGTCTTCGGCCGCCAGGCCTCCCATCCGGGCGTTGAGCCTCCCCCGGTTGGCGACCCCCACGGCCACCAGTACTTCGTCCGCCCGGGGAGCGTCGCCGGGATACAGCGTTATGGCGTCGTAGTGATCGCGGACATAGAGGGCGTCCTTGTGGGCCAGCGGGATGGTGATCGGAGTCCCGGCCGCCGCCACGATGGTGGCCGAGGACATCCAGGCGACGCCCCCGCCAAGAGTCTCGCGGAGCGGGTTGGCGAAGGCGGTGGACAGGAACATCACCGCGTGCTCCTGCGATCCATCCAGACCGGCGATCCCTCCCTTGCCGTAGGACACGACGGGCTCTCCCAAGACGTCCTTGGCCATCTCCCCGAGGATCCGACCCAGCCCGACCGAGAACTCGACCCCCTCCGACAGGTCCTCGTGGTAACTCCCCGCGTAGGGGTTGTGTATCACTGCCGCCACCACCGCCTTGCGCAGCGGCGGATCTGCTTCGATCCCCTCCCTGATCCGCTCCTCCTCGACCTGGTTGATGACCTTCCTGATGGAAAAGTCCAGGCTCACAGCGACTCCCTCCGGGCGTCCGCCGCGGCGGGCGGGTAGGTGTCGTCGAACAGGCCCGCCGGCAGGCCCCTCAGATAGGTGAGAACGTCGTCCAGGTCGGTGACGTCCACGTACTTCATATGCAGGTCGAAGAGCGCGATCTTGTGTGACACCTCGCCGCGATCGAACACCGCTTCATGCGGGATCGTCACCTTGAAGTCGTTCGAGAGGGCATCCACGGCGCTGGCGCGCACGCATCCGCTGGTGGTGGTGCCGGTGAGGATGAGCGAATCGGCCCTCATCATGGTCAGGTGGCTAACCAGCGGCGTTCCGAAGAAGGCAGACGGCTTGCGCTTCTCGATGAACAGGTCGTCGGGTCGGGGCGCCACCTCGGCCACGATCTCGTTGCCCTTATGCCCCATCACGTCCACCTCGTCCTCCGCCCGGGTGCTCTTCAGCGACCAGATCCCGAGGTCGAAGCCGTCGGCCCGGCGCGGGTTGGTGGTGTAGATGACCGGAAGGCGCTTGGCCCGCGCCACGTCGAGGATGTCCTGGATGGCGGGGATCCCCCGCTCCCAGGCCTCGGGCCCGCACGCGTAACGCCACCGCTCGATCGATTCGAGGATCGGCTCGGCCCGGTCCCCGCAGAAGTTGTAGTTGACGTCGATGACCATGATGGCGGGACGGTCGCCGTATCCGGCCCGCTTGCCCCAACCGGCCGCGGCGAAGACCGTCCGATCCGTCTCGGTGAGGACGTCGTCCCAGATAGGCATCGTCAACCCCCGATGGGCTCGGTGTACTTCGTGGTCTCTGGGGCGAAGCCGGGTCGGGCGAACTTGTCGGCAAGCCAGCGCTGGGTGGGGGCCACCCGGGCCGGGCTGTTGGCGTCCAGGACCTGATGGCTGGGCCCCAGCTTGCGAGGCAGGTAGTGGCCCCGCGGATCTCCGACCGGACGCATCCCGGGTGAGTCGTCCGCCCATTCCGCGCTGACCTCGCCCCGCAGGATGGTCATGATCGGCCAGCCGGTGAAGGTATGGCCTTCCATGATCGACCATCCCGACCTGGTGTTGATGTGCTCCTTGCCGACCTTCACTTCCCGACCCAGGTCGATGATCACCATGTCCGCGTCGAAGCCCGGCAGGAGCGAGCCCTTGGTCCCCCAGAGGCCGGAGGTCTTGGCGGGGTTCTCGCAACTCACCTGGACGGCCCGCTCGAGGCTGATGCGGCCCTTGTTGACCCCTTCCGACAGCATCACGGGCAGGAACAACTCCACCCTCGAGAACCCGGTACGGCAATCCCAGATCACCGGGTTGAACATCTCCTCGTGGGAGGAGGGCTCCCATCCAACCACGTGATCGGACCCGACTACGTCCACGATGCCCTCGGCCAGCGCCACCCAGAGCGCCTCGATGTTGTCCCTGCGGCGGAGCGGGACGTTGATCCTCCAGCCGTACTCGGGCTCGGCCCAGAGCCATGGCGGACCGGTCTGCGCGTACAGCTCCAGACCCTCGGCGCGGGCTCGGGCCACTTCCTCGAAGGACAGCTTGGTGGTGCAGTGCTGGAGGTAGAGGGGAACGTGGCCGGGGGTCTGCATGGCCAGGTAGGCGTAGGAGCGGACGTGGTGGGCCTCGAGGAAGTCGGGTGAGCGGTCGGTCCACGAACCGAAGTCGGTGCGGCCGCTACTCCGGAGGCGGTCCTCGAAGATCCGCCCGATCTCCCAGTTCTCGGGATGGATGTGAACGATCCCCGGATGGCCGATATGGGCGACCTCCTCCATCACCAGGTAGACCGTGCCGTCATCGATGCCCGTACCCAGGCCGGCCCGCCGGGACGGCCAGTTGGTGTCGTCCTCGTCCGACATGCCCTTCATCGAACGGGTCTGCAGGTAGAGCTTGAAGGAGGTGACCCCGTGCTCCTCGGCGTACTGGGGGATCTCCCGGGCGTGCTGGTCGGTCTCGAGCATGTAGGTCAGGTAGGCGTCGACATGGCTCACCTCGTTGATCACGTCCCGCCCCGAAGGAAACGACTCGTTGAACGAGACCACGTCGGCCCTGCCCACCACTTCCTTGAACGGCTTCGTGCCCAAACGAGTGGTCGGCGCCTGGATACCCCAGGTGGTGATGCCGGCAGTGGCAGCCGCCCGCGACTCGGTGGTCATGTCGTAGTCGAACGGCACGTAGCACCCCGGGTGAGCCTCCGAGTCCACCACCCCCGGGAGCACGTAATTGCCGCGGGCGTCGATGGTCTTCTTGGCAGACGGCATCAACTCCTCGGGAGCCAGCATGGCCACCTTGCCGTCCTTGACGCCGACCGCCACCCGGTAGCGTCCTCCGCCCGTAACGACCGTGCCGTTGGTTACCACCAGATCGAGAGGTTGTCCCGCCATATGCCCGAACTCCGTCCTTTCAAGCCGTCGGTTCGCCAGCTCCCCGGGTCAATACCGCGCTCGTGGCCCGGAGCGACGCTGCCCGGTTCCTCACTCCGAGCAATTGCCGGTTGACAAGCAACGGGAGCGCGGAGTAGAACCTGGGCACGACATGAGCTTACATCCTGATGGGGCCGGGACCATCCCGGCCGAGACGAAACAGCAACTGCTCGACCTGCGGGAACGCGTCGAGGCCTTTGACGGAGCGAGACCGCATGACGCCATCGCCCGCCAGGCCATCCAGGAAGCCATCACGGGCGGACTCGAGGGCAACGCCGCGGTGGGCTGCCTGATCCTCGATCCCGACGGAATGGTTCTGGTCAGCGACCGCAACCGGATGCTGGCGCCGAGGTTCAGAAGCGACCTGCACGCCGAGATGTCGGCGCTGAACGTATACGAGGACACGCATCCTGATGGAGGGAATCTGAAGGGTCACACCCTGGTCACCTCGCTCGAACCGTGCGAGATGTGCACGATCAGGATCATCAACTCGGCCGTCACCACCACCCTGTACGTAGCAAGCGACGTCGGCAAGGGAGGCATCACCGGCCCCAACACCCTGGCCCCGCACTGGGCGCGCCTTGCCGAGCGCCAGATATTCGCACCGGCCGACTGCTCGAAGGAGCTGAGCGAAGTGTCGCTGAAGGTGTTCACCACCACTATCGGCGGGGTGATCGACAAGATGATGGCCCGCCGGATCTAGCGTCCGAGCCCGGAAAGAACGCGAGAGTCGCACCGCCAGACCGGTGCACCTCACCGGGCCCTGACCACGCCGCGCCACATCCCTCCGAGGGGAACGTCGGCATGTAGACCGGATCGAGAGCCACGTCACCGTGTCCGTGGATGATCAGCGTCTCTCTCGCACTCGCGGGCGGTGCCGGGTGGTACGTGGTGACGACGCCAGGCGTGCCAATCGCAGACAGGCGCCGCGCGGTCGGGGTGATGAGCCGATCGTTTCCGACCACACTCCTGCCCTAGCCCCTATTCTGGTGGTCCCCGTGACCGGAAGCCGACCGAGGAGGACGAGCGATCGACGCCGACATCACCACCGTCGAGATGGTCTTCCGCCTCATCCCGTTGCTGATCCTGCTCGGTACCGGAGTGATGGGCGGCATCGTGGTGCTCAACAACCTCACCGCACCCGGCGCCAACCTGGCCTTCGTCGAGCACATCATGACGATGGACACCACCAATATGGACAAGGGAACGCAGTGGCGAGAGATCCGGTCGCCGACCCTCCACCGGATCGCCTTTGTCACGATCCTCTTGTTCGAGGTGGCGGTCACCGTGCTGTCGCTGGTCGGTAGCTACTACCTGGCTACCAACCTCGGCGCGCCGGCCGACGCCTGGGAGGCGGCCAAACTGTTCGGTTACCTGGCCTTCATGGCGGCCCTGGTGGTCTGGTTCCTCGTCATCCAGGTGGTGGGCGCCGAGTGGTTCGTCAGCTGGCAGTCGGAGAGCTGGAACGCCATCCGTGACTCCACCCGGATCAACCTGATCA
>WTGW01000028.1 GCA_011523395.1 Acidimicrobiia bacterium | reverse complement strand
CTTTCCGAAATGTGGACTCTGATGCTGCGCCTGCCGTCCTTGGCTATGACTTCTCCCGTTGACCTGTTCCGCCAAGTCCTCAGGTTGTCGCTTACGCAGTCGAAGGCCGGGTAGACTTCGATCGTATCGTCGTCGTACTGCCAGTACGTGCTGGCAGTGGCTTCGGTGATCCAAAAGACGAAGCCCCACTTCCGTTGCAACCTACCCACCAGCCTGTGCCGCGCCCACGGGCCGGAACACCACTGATAGCCGGTGCCCTCGATCACATCGTACGCAACATCGAACACGGGCGGATATGCCCACACGTTGCAAATGACTGGACGCGACGAGGCCGCCGCAGTCCGCGACTTCCTGACCTTGCCAGGAAGTCGCGGACTGCGGCCTGCTCGTCAGCCGTCAACGTGCCAACCCAAAGAGGAGTATCACCGTCTTCGAGACCGGCTGTCGATGACGCCCAAAGGGTCACCGACGAACCGTCAGGCAAAAGCATGTAGGTGAGCCCTCGGGGCACACCGTCGGGGAAGGCGGGGAGCTCCCCATCGATCGACGGGCCGACGTAGTCGGCCTGCACAATCACATGCTCCGTGCGCACCTGCTGCTGGCCGTTTCCCTCGTCGGTGGTGGCTGCGGCGGCTACCGCACTCCCCACCAACGCAGCTATCAGGATCGCGGTCAGAATCCGCTTGCGTCCCAACCAGAGCTCCTTTCATCGGCTCTAACGATATCAAGTATAGGCTGGTCAGATCGATTAAGGACGGGTTTGGTCGCAAACATTTCTCGCTTGTAGTGGAGAATGTTCCGGGATGGTATACGTACCGATTCCCGCTTGTTCCGGTCCAGTGAACAGCGCCCAAGGGATGGGGGACGGTGGTTCCCTGGACTCCTCGCTGTCCCCGTAGGCCGGAGACCAAATCCGCTCCCTCCATACCGCACCTCCCGCAGGTGTGGTACACATATCGTCCGGGCCTATGTTGACAGCTTCTCGGACCGAATCCCACCGAAACGGATGGAGGACGTAGAACCTCTCAGTTCTCGCTGAGCAGCCGGCCCAGTTCGCGGATCAACTGCAACGCCTGGTCACCCGCCTCTTTCTTCCCGGTGCAGAGCGCCGGTTGCATTCGCCGTTCCAGCCATTTGTCGATCTTCTTCGGGTCGACCGGTTCTGAATAGATTCTGAAGAACTTGATCCAGTGATCGGCCGCTATCCCCGCAACGGAGGTACTGAGGGAGGCTTGGAGAAAGTCGTCCATGATCCCGGTTCGCGCCAACCGACCGAAGTTCCCGCCTCTATCCGCGACCGGCTTGTCGGCGACCTCGTCGGCCTTGTTCGGATACGGGCGGACAGGTTGGGACGGGTGGACGATCGCGGGGTCGGTGGTGGTGACTCGTACCTCAGTCCACCAATGGTTACGATGCTCGGCTGCCGCACGCGCACCGTGTACCCAGGGCTCCAGCACGGTCGGCACGCCTGATAGAACGTTGGAGAGATACCACGGAACCACGGCGACCAGGTCATGGGGAGCGCATGCTGCGGGGTTCACGGTCAACCTCAGGCTGGGCATGGCCTCCTTCGCCGGCAGGTACCAGCCCTTGAGTTCGATGCCGAGCGCGATATCGATCTCCGAACCTCGCCTCGAGACGAGCCGGACATCGGGAAACGTCTGGGCCTGGCGCTCGAACGAGTACGTGTTCCACTCGCCCGCCGGATCCCAAACACTCCTTGTCCTGTTGAGCGTCTCCACGACCCTCGTCTCGATGGTGGTCGCCAGGAGGGTGTTAAGAGCGAAGAGGTCCGTCGCCTGAATCCCCTCGATGTTCGTAGTGGATCTGAAGTACACCGGCAGCGAACGCAGGGCCTCTTCGACTCCTAAGCGCAGCCTCCTCAGACGGTCGGCTTCCAAATCCACCTTCGCCTCGATGTGGGTTCACCGGAGACAGTCAACGTCTCCGCTAACTCCAGCCAGACGATGAGCCGCGATCTGAGCGAATCGATCTACCACCTCCGCCGCAAATGCACGGCGTCCTAGCTCGACGGCTGCGACAGCCCCGGTGCACAGACCGCCGAAGGGTTCCCAGACCACATCGCCCGCCGCCGTACAGGCCTCAACGATCCTCTTCATCAACTCGACCGGCTTCTGGTTGAGATGGGCGGCCGCGTTGGAACCCGGATTCGATACCCGAGGAGCAGCCCGGTGACCGTTACCCCGGAATCGCTCGCTTCCGTTCACCGGCGGATGGCGCCACACGTTGGTACGGCCATGCTCGAAGTTCCATCGGTAGCGAAATGCCGCCCACTGCTCAGCCGTGATCGCATTGGCGCCATCGAGCGAGAAGTAAGGGCGCTCGGTCGGCTGACCATGCAGGTTCGCGTAACGAGCCATCCGCTCCACCATCTCGGGAGGCGGGAAGTACCAGAGCCAGTCGGCGGTCAGGTACTTGCGGGTAGCGGCGTTCCTCACCCCACATGCCTCGTTGGCCCGGTACAGGGGCAGGCCGGACCGGCGCCACTCATGCCGCAGCCACTGCTGAGCCGGTAGCACCCGGTCCTCGGTTGGAAGCTCGAGTATCCGGGAATAGAAGACGCACACCTCCGTAACGACCGGAAACCGTCGCAGCGTCTTGCCGTTCGAGTTACCGGCCACATGGCGGATGCCCTTATCCCAGACGATGGTCTGCTCGTACTTCCAACCATGCTCCACCAGCAGGGGATGGACGGTCGCCCAGCCTTGCTCGGTGTTCCAGAACCACAGAGTCGTCGCCGGTTCCGAGTGCTTTGCCCACTCGACCACATGGGGCCGGTACCAGTCGGCGATCCCGTCCGGGGTTCGGAGATCTCCGGGAAACCCCCCGACGCCGTACGCCCCGTCCGAGATGATCGTGGCAGGAGTCGGCCACGACGCGTACGCCTCCGAGACATCCCCGCGATAAAGCTCGTAGCTCGCCATCCCATCTCCAATCGGCACGGACGACCGGGCGACCCCCCTTGCCATTATAGTCACATCCATGTAAATTCCCCCCTCTCCTCTCTGATCGGAGACCTAACGCTTGTCGCATCTCACACACCTCTACTTCTCCTCAACCAGCTCTTATCACTGGAGGACATCCTTCAATATTGACACGATAAAGGACCGGTGTGACACGCGGTAGCAGCACGGCCAACCCGTTACGACGCTCATGCCCACCGGTTGCTCCTCCCACGGTTCGCCATCCGAGACAAAGCAGCGCAGTCGAGTTGGAGTCCCTGGGTACTGCTCCACTTTCGCGAAAGAGCCCGCTTACCTCAAGGGAGGAACGGACATGAGTGGCCAATGAGGTTCCCCGGCTGCTGGAGTCGGCGGATGTGACTATAACTGGAAGTGTTTACGCAGAAAAAGGCTTAGGACCGACTCAGATCAGCGTACCGCAGGCTCCGATCACGCCAAAGGTACCCAAGGCCAGGATGGGGAACGCGCACCCGCAACCGCGCCGTAACGTCCGACTGGCATAAGCCGCCTCGCTGAGGACCGCGGCTCCGGCCGCTCTCTTCGCCGCCTTGCGTTCTCCTACGAAGAGCTTTCTTCGCGCGCCGCCTCTTGCCCATGACAGTTCCCGCGATTCCTCTATGGATGAAGGACGGCAGGGATGGACCAAATGGATGTCCTCAGCATCCGCTAGGTCCCGCAACCAATGTCAAACACCACTTGGCACTGGTTGGTCCCTGCCTGTCCCTGAAGCCCAGAGGACTTATCTCGTAGCATAGCCTACAGAGTAGGAAACTGCTACAGGGTCACGTGACCGGTAACGTTACCCCTCTCGGAAGGCCTCACACCTGTGGGCCCTCGATCAGGTCGGCGCTCATGGAGCAGCAATCGGTTGAAGCGCTTGACACGAGCGCCGAAGCGCTACATCGCCGACACGGGCCTGTGGGGAGCAGCAGTCGGAGCCGATGCCGGTCTGGTCATGAGCGACGGCAACCTGTTGGGCCGCCTCATCGACACATTCGTGACCAGCCAATTGCGGGCCGAAGTCGCCGTGGATCCGAGTCGTCCGTATCTGCATCACCTCAGAGATCGAGACGGCCGCCACGAGGTGGACCTGGTCGCCGACCTGGGTGTCCGTGGGATCATCGCAATCGAGGTCAAGGCCCGCAGCGCACCGTCACCCCGAGATGCCCGTCATCTCGCCTGGCTCCGCGACCAGGTGGGCAGCCGGTTCCTGGCCGGCGTGCTCATCCACACCGGCCCGGCGGCTTTCCGGCTCACCGAGCGCGTTCGAGCCGTCCCGATAAGCGCCATCTGGAGTTGACCCGGAACGCATCGCCGGCGGAGCTTTCAAATTCCGATCAGTACGCCGATATTCCGATCGGTACGCCGGTATCAGGCGGACGCGTCGGTGTGCCTGCGGCGGGTTCTCCTGATCCGTTGTTGTAGTTCGGTTGACACTCGGGTGAGGTGATCGGCTATCCACCGCTCAGCCCTCGCGGAGTCGCCAGAACGGATAGCGTCGACGATCACGCTATGCGCCAAATGATGCCTTGGGCACCACCCTGAGACCCAGCCAGTAGCGACCCACGTTGGCACGGAGTCGTGACACGATGTCGGCGGTGAGGGGACAGTCGGCGATGGCGTATATACGCTGGTAGAACCGCTCAGTGACCTCCGCGGCCCGGTCGCCGTCCCCCGAAGCGTCTATCTCGCGGGCGAGGTCGGC
>WTGW01000092.1 GCA_011523395.1 Acidimicrobiia bacterium | reverse complement strand
ACCGGCACTCCCGGCTCGTAGATGAAGATGTCGGGCGGCTCGTCACCGGGCGCGGTGCGGTCGAGCGTACCGTCCCCGAACTTGGAGTTGGCGCATCCGTCGGAGTGGATGAACCAGTCCTCCACCACCGCGTCCGGGGGCGGCCACGATGCGAAGTCCCGCCATCCGCCGTCCAGCGTGAAGGCGGTCACCCGGCTGTCCATGACCCCCGTCTCCTTGCCCTTGAGGGTCTGGTCGAACCACCGGACCAGCCAGGAGTCGATCTCCATCGTGGAAGGACCGTCCGAGCCGAGCCGGCTGACCGGTGTCCAGGGCATGTGCGCCCAGGGTCCGACCACCAGCTTCTGGTTGTCGCGCGTACGGTCGTCGTAGCCGGAACCGGAGAGCCCCACGAAGTTCTTGACCGTGCCGGTAAGGAACACGTCATACCAACCGGCCACATGTAGCGCCGGCACCCTGATGCGGCTGTAGTCCTCGTCGATGCTCCACCGCTTCCAGTAGTCGTCGTAGGAGCAGTGCTCCGCCCAGTCGTTGAAGTAGGGCACGTGCGGGGTCTGGAGCGGCGGGTAGCCGGCCACGGGAAGGGAGTGGTACCAGTTGGGGGCCGCGCCCAGGGCGGCGGCCAGGCCGATGTGGCCCTCGAGATCGCCGGCCCGCTGCGCCGTCTCCAGCCCGAGGAGCGTGGCCCAGTAGCCGATGAAGGCCAGCGAGAGGGCCCCGCCGTTGTAGGTCCAACCGTCGTAGTACTGCGAGGCGGTGAAGGCCGGCGTGATGGAGGCAAGGGAGGGTGGCGCCGTCACCGCCGCCAGGAGCTGGGTGGCCCCGACATAGGAGAACCCCATCATCCCGACTTGGCCGTCGGATCCGGGAAGGCGGGCCGCCCACTCCACCGAGTCGTAGCCGTCCTCCATCTCGTGGAGGTAGGGGTAGAAGTCGCCTTCGGACGCGTACCGGCCCCGGCAGTCCTGGACCACCACCACGTACCCCTGGGTGGCGAACCAGGCCGGGTGGGCGCTGCCGAAGGTGGGGACGCCCGACCGCTTGTCGTAGATGGAGCGGATGAGCAGCACCGGCAGGTCAGCCCGGGTCCCGGGACGGTAGACATCGGCGCGCAGCACGGTCCCGTCCCTCATGGTGGCTTCCGCGTCACGTTCAACGGTGACACCGAGTCCCGGCATCTGCTCGATCAGGGGGGTGGTGGTCATCGTGCTCCTCGCCGCTGGACATTCGGGGCGGGCCAACCCGCTTCGGTAGCATTCTGCGCGACATCGGCGGACGAAGCAACCAGCCTTCCCGGCAACGGGGTCCGGCTGGTCCCGGAAGGGCGGAGGCGAGCATGAGCGAGAGCGAGTTCAGGCAGGACACCTACTACGAGGAGGGCTCCGACGCCGGCGGGATGCCGCAGAGCCACATCGAGGAGTTCCTCGGAAGCCCGGACAGCACGTGGTTGCTCAAGCTGGCCTTCCTCAAGGAGGACGGCTGGCCGATGGTGGTGCCGCTCTGGTACCAGTGGGACGGCGAGGCCTTCTACGTGGTGGGCCGCAAGCGCTCCGGCTGGGTGCATGACCTGGAGCGGAACCCGCAGTGCGCCGTCTGTATCGAGGAGACCGCCCACCCCCGTATCCGCAAGGTGCTGGCCCAGTGCACCGCCGAGATCGTGGAGGGCCCGGCCAGGGGCGAGGGCTCGAAGTGGGTACCGGTGGCCGACGAGATGGCGATCCGCTACACGGGGCCCTCGGGACCGGAGCAGCTGAAGGCGTCGTGGGACTGGGATCGCTACCTGGTGCGCCTGGTGCCCCGTGACGGCAAGCTGACAACCTGGCAGGGGGCCGACTGGGCGCTCCGTTACTTCGATGCGGGGCAGCGTCCCGACCTCGAGGAGAAGGCCCGGCAGCGGGAGGCCGGCGCCCGGTGAGGCGCCTGGCCGACCAGGCCGTCTCGCTGGCCCGGTCCGAGATCCGGGTCCTGTTCGACCGGGCCGCGACCCGTCCCGACACCATCCGTCTCGAGGTGGGCGAGCCGAGCTTCCCCACTCCCGAGCACATCGTGGCGGGCGCCCACGCGGCAGCCCGGGCGGGCTGGACCGGCTACGGGCCCAACGGCGGTCTGGACAGCCTGCGGGAGCTGCTGTCCGCCAAGGTGGAGGAGGTGGACGGGTTCGCCGCCCCTCCCGACCGGATCGTGGTCACCCCCGGCGGGATGAACGCCCTCTTCTCCACCTACTTCGCCCTGCTCAACCCCGGTGACGAGGTGCTCCTGCCCACGCCCGGGTTCCCCAACATGGACGGCATGGTCCGCCTCCTGGGAGGAACGCCCGTGTTCTATCACCTGGAGGCTTCCGACGGCTACCTGCCCGACCCGGAACGGCTCGGGGCCCTGATCTCGGACCGGACCACCATGCTTTTCGTCAACACGCCGTCCAACCCCACCGGGTCGGTGTTCCCCACCGACCTGATGCGGGAGCTCGTGGAGCTATGCAACCGCCACGATCTGTGGTTGCTGTCGGACGAGGTCTACGACGAGCTGGTGCTGGACACCACGGCCTTCCACACCGCGGCCGCCCGTTACGACGAGGAGGACCGGGTGATCAGCGTCTACAGCTTCTCGAAGGTGTACGCCATGACCGGCTGGCGGGTGGGCTACGCGGTGGCGCCGCCCCCGGTGGCCGACCTGCTCCGCAAGCTCCAGGAGCCCCAGCTGTCGTGCCCGAGCACCATCTCGCAGAAGGCGGCCGAGGCGGCGCTCCTTGGCCCGAGAGAGCCGATACGGGCCATGCTCGACGCCTACCGGAGACGCCGCACCGCGGCGGTCCGCGCCGCCACCGAAGCCGGTCTCGATCCGGTTGCGCCCGCCGGCACCATCTACATGCTGGTCAGGGTCGACACCCACGGACGGTCGATGCTTCAGTTCGCCCTCGACCTGCTCGACCGCCAGGGGGTCAGCGTGGCGCCGGGTTCGGTGTTCGGGCCGGGCGGCGAGGGCTTCGTACGGATCTCGTTGGCCGCCGACCGGGACCGGATAACTGAGGGCGTCCGCCGGCTGGCCGCGGCATGCCGGGAGCGGACGCTGGTGGGAGCATGACGGGCACCAGGACCGAAGACCGCCTCCGCTCGTACCTGCACGACCGCCGGGACGAGGTGCTCGAGTTCGCCCGGGAGCTGATCCGCACCCCGTCGCCCAACCCGCCCGGTGACGAGCGGGCCGTGGCCGACCTGGTCACCTCGCGGCTGGCCGACCTGGGGGTCACCGATGTGGAGCGGGTGGGTGCGACTCCGGAACGGCCCAACCTCATCGTCCGGCTTCCCGGAACAAGCGGAGGTCCCACGCTGATGCTCTCCGGGCACCTGGACACCAAGCCGGCCGGCGACCTTACGGCGTGGGAGACCGACCCGTGGGATCCCGTCCTGGAGAACGGCAACCTGGTCGGCCTCGGATCGGGCGACATGAAGGCCGCCGTGGCCGCCATGGTCTACGCGCTGGGCGGGATCCGGGCGGTCGGACCACTCGCCGGAGACCTGGTGGCGGTGTTCACCGCGGACGAGGAGGCGGGATCGCTGCTCGGCTCCAAATGGATGGCGGACAACGGCCTGCTGGAGGCCGACGTGGCGCTCATCGGGGAGCCCAGCGGCATCGAGCGGGAGTGGGAGTCGATCCACCTGGTATCGAGGGGCGCGGCCCTGTTCAAGGTGAGGATCACCGGCACCCAGATGCACTCCTCCATCTCGGACCGCATCGAAGGGATCAACGCCACCGTCCAGATGGCCCGGCTGATCGACCGGATGGACCGGGACCTGGAGAGCTACCTGACCTACGAGCCGCATCCGCTCTGCCCCACCGGACCGACCGTCAATGTCGGCGTGATGGCCGAGGCCGGCGTGTTCTACGGGGTATATCCGGGCAATGCCGAGTTCGCCTGCGACATCCGCACCCTGCCCGGTATGGGAGCGCAGCAGCTGATCGACGACATCAACCGCTTCCTCACCGCCGCCATGACCGAACAACCCGACCTGGCGGCGGAACTGGTGTGGGAGCTGATGGTGCCCGCCACCGAGATTCCCGCTGACGAGCCCCTCGTGCCGATCCTCCAGGAGATCACGGCCCGGGTGCTGGGCCACGAACCGCGCCTCGACGCCTTCCCCGGCGCCACCGACGCGCCCCATTTCCAGCTGACCGCCGGGATCCCCTGCGTGGCGGCCTTCGGGCCTGGGATGCTCCCCCGCGCCCACAGTCCCAACGAGTACCTGTCCGCCGGCAGCGTGGCGCAGGCGGCTCAAATCTACGCCCTGGCCGCGCTCCGATACCTGGGAGGGTCCCCATGAGCATTCCGCCCGCCGAACTCTGCGCCCGCTACCGGAGGCTGTACGTGCCGGCCGTTTGCGACGCCCTCTACTGGATGGGGCTTCCCGAACAGGTCCTGCCCAGCTACCTGCGGCCGCTCTTCGCCGAGCAACGCATCGCCGGGCTGGCGCACACGGTCCAGGGAGCGCCCATCGAGCCGCGCATCGGGCGCGAGCCCGGCATCGAGCGGATCACCTCCTACCTCCACGTGTTCGAGAACCTCACCCCCGACAGCGTGCTGGTGTCGGTCAGCCCGGACACGCACGTGGGGCACCTGGGCGAGCTGTGCTGCAACTCGGCGCGGCAGCACGGCTGCGTGGGCGCCATCCTGGACGGCAACCTGCGGGACATCGAGGGGATCCGGGACATCGGGTTCCAGGTGTTCTA
>WTGW01000196.1 GCA_011523395.1 Acidimicrobiia bacterium | reverse complement strand
TGGTCAGTGGTCAGTGGTCAGTGGTCAGTGGTCAGTGGTCAGTGGTCAGTGAATGCTGATCCGGGATATGCACACGACCCGGGCCAGAACGAGCTTGATTGTCTCCGGGTCGCTCAGTGGCCACTGGAAACTGGCCACTGGCCACGCTGAATACCGGCCGATGGCCATTAGCCTGTCGGCATGAGCGCTTCCTACATGGACCTCGTCGCCGAGGCACGCAGCCGGATCAGGGAGATCTCGGCCGATCAGCTTGCCGCGCTCGACCCCTCCCGGATCATCCTGATCGACGTCCGGGAGGACCCCGAACTGGAGCAGGGCAAGATACCCGGCGCCTACCACATCCCCCGGGGGGTGCTGGAGGGGAGCATCCACATGGTGTCCCCGCCCACCGATCAGCCCTTGGTGATCTACTGCGCGTCGGGGATCCGCTCGGCGCTGGCGGCCTCCACACTCCAGACGATGGGCTACAGCACCGCGCTCTCGCTGGCGGGTGGATTCCAGGAATGGAAGGCCCGCGGCGGTCCGTGGGAACTACCTAGCCGCCTGCCCGACGATCAGATGCAGCGGTACGACCGCCACATCCGGCTTCCCGAGATCGGGGAGGCCGGCCAGCGCAAGCTGCTCGAGTCCCGGGTCTTGATCGTGGGCGCCGGCGGCCTGGGTTCGCCGGCCGCCCTCTACCTGGCCGCCGCGGGCGTGGGGACCCTCGGCCTCGTCGACCATGACAGGGTGGACGTCAGCAACCTGCAGCGCCAGGTCCTCCACAGCACCCGGACGGTGGGCAACCCCAAGGTGGAGTCGGCCCGCGACACTATCCGCGCCCTCAACCCGGACGTGTCGGTCGAGTCCCTGGACCTGCGCCTGAGCGCCTCCAACGCGCTGGACATCCTGGACGGTTACGACATCATCATCGACGGCGCCGACAACTTCCCCACCCGGTACCTGATCAACGACGCCTCCCTCAACCTGCGCGTCCCGGTCGTGCACGGATCGGTATTCCGCTTCGAGGGGCAGGTCAGCCTGTTCGACCCGGTAGATGGACCGTGCTACCGGTGCCTCTTTCCCGAGCCTCCCGCACCCGAGCTGGCGCCCAACTGCGAGGAGGCGGGCGTGCTGGGCGTCCTTCCGGGCGTGGTGGGAACCCTGCAGGCCGCTGAGGCCATCAAGTGGCTGGTCGGGATCGGGGAGGACCTGACGGGACGGCTGCTCACGCTCGATGTCCTCAGCCAGCGGTTCCGCGTCCTCCGGTTCAGCCGGAATCCGGACTGCCCCTCCTGCGGCGACCCGGCGGCGCCTCCGCCCATCGTGGACTATGACCAGTCGTGCCGGGCGCTGATCAGCGCGCCCCGAAGCCGCTGAGGACGGTCCAGAAGCTCCGCCCCAGGATCTCGAGATCGAGCCACGGGCTCATGTGCTTGACGTAGAACAGGTCGTAGGTCAGCTTCTCCACGGTGCCGGCCTCGCCATCGGCGTATCCGTGATTCACCTGGGCCCAGCCGGTGCATCCGGGTCGGACCAGATGGCGCTGGGAGTAGAAGGGGATGGTCCGATCGAAACGCTTCACGAACTCCACCTGCTCGGGCCTCGGTCCGACCAGGCTCAGATCGCCCCTGAGCACGTTCCACAACTGGGGTAGCTCATCGAGCCGGAGGCGCCGGATGGTGCGGGCCGCAGGGACCACCCGATCGTCGTCGCGGCTGGTGAAGGACGCCCCCTGCTGATCGGGATCGTGCCACATGGAACGGAACTTGTACTGGGTGAAATGACCCCCTCCGCGGCCCACCCGAACCTGGCGGTAGATGACCGGCCCGGGCGAGCTGAGGCGGGTGATGGCGGCCGTCACGCCGGCCAGGACCAGGGTGATCGGTGCGGTTGCCAGCACCGCCAGGATGTCGAAGAGCCGCTTCCCCGGTAGGTAGGGAGCGGTCCGGATGACGGGTGTGGAGAGCTCCCAGCCCTCCACCAGAGCCACGATCGGCATCCGACCGGTATGCATCTCGTAGACCTGCGATATCGGCCGCACGTCCAGACCGGCCAGGGCGCACGAGGAGAGGTACTGGGCCATCCGGGAGGACAATGCCGCCTTCAGGTCGACCCCCAGCACCACACCCGGTTCGAGCGGGTCCAGGCGAGCCTCCGTGGCCGGATCGACCACCGAGACCACCTCGGCGTGCGGAGCGTTCCTGAGATCGTCCACCAGGCCCTGCTCGCCGGTGATCAGGACCATCGGCTCGGCCCAGGGACGGCGCCGTAGCCAGGCCCGATGGGCAAGCGCCCCCAGGACGAAACAGGCCATCGTCCAGCCGATGAAGGAGCGGGAGAAGTAGACGCGGGTGGCGACCAGAGCCAGCGCGGTAACCCCGAGGACCATGAGCGTCACGGCCAGGGCCCGTCCGTATCCGGGCCGAGGAGGCCCACCCACCAGCAATCGTGACCCCACCCATTCGGCCCCTGCCAGGCCGGCGACCATGATCATCAGGAGCGACCAGATCTGCGGCTCGAACTGCCAGGGGAAGAAGGTGTCGAAGCTGATTGCGGAAGCGACCAGCATCGACACGATGAGCGTGAGCATGTCGAGCAGTGCTTGAGCCCTGAGGAATCTGAGCCGCATCTACCGACCTAGGAAGGTGCCGGAGAAGACGGGGATGCGCGCCGAGCGGGCCCGCTCCATCACCGACTCTCCCGGGCAGAGACTCATTCCGTCGTGCCGAAGCCCCGCTCCGCCAGATCCGCCACCAGTTGGACCAGGGTGCGAACCCCGAAGCCCGAACCCCCCATCGTCTGGTAGTGCTCGTCGCGGGTCCAGCGGGCAGGACCGGCGATGTCGAGATGCGCCCAAGGAACGTCCCCCACGAACTCCTGCAACAGCAACGCGGCCGTCAGCGCGCCGCCCCAGCGGCCGCCGATGTTCTTCATGTCGGCCATGGGAGTGTCGAGTAGGCGGCGGTACTCCTCGGGAAGCGGAAGGTGCCACACACTTTCCCCCGCCTGCTCACCTGCCCTTTCGATCCGGTCGATCAGCGAGTCGTCGTTGCCCATCACCCCGGCGATGGTGTCACCGAGCGCCACCTTGCACGCACCTGTCAACGTGGCCAGGTCCACCATCAGATCCGGCCCGTGCTCGACGGCGTAGGCGAGGGCATCGGCCAGGATCAACCGTCCCTCGGCATCCGTGTTGAGCACCTCGATCGTCTTGCCGTTGCGGGTGGTGAGCACATCGCCCGGCTTGGTTGCGAGTGGTCCGGGCATGTTGTCGGTGAGCGGCGCCAGGCCCAGCACCCTCACGGGTAGCCGCAGCCGGGCGATGGCAGCCATGGCGCCGATCACCGCGGCCGCCCCCGACATGTCGGTCTTCATCGTCTCCATGGCCTGAGCCGGCTTGATGCTGAGGCCGCCCGAGTCGAAGGTGATCCCCTTGCCCACCAGCGCGACGAACGTCTCGGAGCCCTCCGGCTCGTACCACAACTCCACGAGGCAAGGATCCCGGTCCGAACCGGCCGCCACGCCCAGCAACCCTCCGAAACCGCCCTCCTCGAGGTAAGGCACGTCACGAGTCTCGACGCGCAGGTCGAGGCCCTCCACCAGCTCCGCCACGCGGCGTTGGATCTCTAGGGGTGCCTTGTCCCGGGCCGGCGTGTTGACCAGATCACGCGCCCAGCTGACCGCTTCGGCGACCGCCGCTCCCGCTTCGCAGTCGATCCTCTCCCCGGTGCCCACCAGCAGGAGGGAGTCGGTACGGGCGGGCTCCGGCTTGCTCCTGAAACGGTCATACGAGTACTGCGAGAGCAGGAACCCCTCCACCACAGGCGCCGCCTGCCCCCCGAGGGCCAGCGTGGTGGCTACCGAAGCCTCCTTCGAAGCCTTGCGACCGAGTGTCCCGGCGGCCCTGCGGAGGGTGTCCGCGTCCGGGGCCTCGCCGACACCCAGCGCCACCACCGTGTGGGGATTCTCCGACCCCGTGTCGTAGGAGCAACTCTGGCCTGCCTTCCCCTTGAACCCCGCCCGCTCGAGTGCCCGCTCGAAGCCGGCGCCCAGCGACGCCACGTAGCCCTCGGCATCGCCCTGCCAGACGAGGCCGGGCCCGGCGGCGAGGCCGAGGACTCCGGCGCGCGACGCCGCCTCCCCCTGTGTTTCAACGAACTCGATATTCAACCTACGACTCCAGTCTTCCGTACGCGGATGCTAGCCCTGATCGGTCAGTGGTCAGTGGGCAGTGGTCAGTGGGCAGTGGGCAGTGGAACCCAGAGACGATAAGCACTCCCTACGAGACTGAGGGGCCAACGGAACCCCACTACCCCGAGGTGGCTTACTGGCCACTGGCAACTGGCCACTCAAATAGGAGAGACGCCCGCTGCCAGCGCCCGGACGAGTATCACCGAACCGAGTGAGGTCAGTACCGCCAGGTAGCTGAGACCGGTCGCCGCCATCACCCCCGGATACGACGGGTAGCCGAGAGCGAACCAGACGGCGGCCATGAGCAGGGCGCTGGCAGCCGCCAGCGCCACCGACGCGATCAGTGGCCCCGTCGAGGCCGCCGACGGAACACCCGGCACCAGGTGCACCAGCCAGTCGAGGAGGATCGCCGCGCCGCCGACCACCGCCAGAGCGCGGAGCGGCCAACGGGGCATCCTCGGACTCACCAGGAACCAGTGCCCGAGCAACATCTCCCCTGTTATCCCACCCAGCGCGGCGGCTCCCGTGATGGCGGGAAGGGGCAGGCCTACCACCGACGCCCCGACCAGGAACAACACGGCTGACGAGCCCAGAGCGATGGTGGCCGCCCAGTGATTCCCGGCCACGAGCGCGGCGGCTGCGCCCACCAGCACGGCCGCCGCCACCAGGACGCCCTGATCGAAGTACCAGGCCCCCCCGCCGATCAGGACCACGGTGGCGGTGACAAGCCACAGGTACCCGCGACCGACGATGCGCCAGTAGGCCACCGCCGTACCGGAACCGGCCACGCCCGCCGCCCACATCGCCAGGACCACCTCGGGACTGAATGCCAACTCCGACCCGAACATGGCCTCCGTATCCGGTCTACCGTCCACCATCCGAGAAACTGCAGGCGAGGGACCGCCTTCGATCAGTCCGGGGTGCGCGGCCAGTATACGAACCGGCACCCTGCGACAATCACCAGCGGTCCCGACCCAGAAGGAGGTTCGCCTGTCCGAGTTGCCCCGCGTCTCTGTGGTCATGGCGGTACGCAACGAGGCCGCGCACATCGAGACCACCCTGGCGGCCGTCTTCGACCAGGACTATGAAGGCCCCTTCGAGGTGGTGGTCGCAGACGGGCGGAGCACCGACGGGACCCTCGCCGTCCTGCGAAGGCGCGCTGCGGAGGACTCCCGCCTGAAGGTGGTCGACAACCCCGAACTCGGAGTTGGTGCAGGTCTCAACCGGGCCATCGACGCGGCCGGGGGCCAGGTCCTGGTGCGGTGTGACGGGCATGCCGAGCTCGCTCCCGACTACGTGCGGCTGGCGGTCGGGCTGCTGGAGGAGACCGGGGCGGCCAGCGTGGGCGGGCGGCAGGACGCCGTGGGCACCACGCGACTCCAGCGGGCGATAGCCATCGCCCTGAACTCGCCGGCCGCGGCGGGTACCGCCCGGTTCAGGCACTCCTCGGTGGCCGGGCCGGCGGATACCGTGTATCTGGGGGTGTTCCCCCGGCAGGCCCTCGATGAGGTGGGGGGTTACGACCCCACCCTGGTTCGCAACCAGGACTTCGAGCTCAACCACCGGCTCCGAAAGTCCGGGAAGCTCGTCTGGTTCGACCCGCGGCTGGCGGTCACGTACCGACCCCGTTCCAGCCTCCGCGCCCTTTGGAGGCAGTATCTCGACTACGGCAGATGGAAACGGGTGATGCTGGCACGCAACCCGAGCGCGCTCGCCGCGCGCCAGCTGGCCGCGCCGGCGCTGGTGATCGGCCTGATCGCATCGGCTATCGGCGCCGCGATCACGGTGCCGCTCTGGTGGATACCACCGGCCGGCTACGGGATGCTGATCGCGGTGACCACGCTCTGGGAGACGATCAGGCGCCGGGATCGGGCCGCTTGGCTCCTCCCGGCCGTGATGCCGGCCATGCATCTGGCGTGGGGGATCGGCTTCCTATTCGTTCCCGCCGGAGGGCGTCGAGCCGCCCCAGAAGAAGGCCCGAGCTAGCAAGGTGGCCATCTCGCCCCGGTTAAGGGGCTTGTCGGGACAGAACCGGGTCTCGGTGCAGCCGACAGTGATACCTTCAGCGGCAATGGCGTGGATGGCCCCGCTGTGGGTACTGGCGGCGGGAACATCATCGAACCTGCGGCCGTCAAATGAGTCGAGCGGCGCCAGGTCCAGCGCCCTCATCAGGAACGTGGCCATCTCGCCCCGGGTGAGGGGCGCGTCCGGACAGAACCGGTTGGCGGCGCATCCGACGGTGATCCGGGCCTCGGCCAGCGCATATATCTCTCTCGAGTGCGGGAAGGAGTCGGGCACGTCCGCGAAGTTGAGGCGATAGGGCTTCTCGGGCGTCGGGAGCCGGGCCGCCCTCGCCAGCAGGACCGCTACGTCCAGCCGTTTGGCCGGGTCATTCGGGCAGAAGTAAAGGCTGTAATGATCGCAACCCTCCGCGATCCCGGCCCGCCGAAGGGTGTCTATCCCCGGCTCGTGAGTGTGGCCGGCGATGTCTTGGAAGGGAGGGAGTTCGTCGTACTCTATCTCGCCCCTTTCGGGCGCCTGCCCTTCCCCGTCAAGGCCCTCGCCCGGAGTCACGGGCTCCTCGGTGGGCGGCGCCGGACGGTCATCGATGGCCCGGACGACCGACGACCTGAGACCGAGCCCGTAGCGGAGCCAGGCTCCGGCAACCGTCGTCGAGACCTCGCTCCCCCCATCCACGCCGTCGAACCGCACCCGGGAGGGGCTGGTGGTGGTGGGACCCGACACCAGCCGGGCATCGGTCACCTCGTCCCAACCCAGCCGGTCGGCGATGTCGGACGCCGGGACGGTGGTGCGCCACGAGGCGACCGGGTTGTTCAAACCCGGATCGAGGTCCCAGGGATCTTCCACCGGCAGCAGGTATGGCCACTGGGTCACCGAGATCTGGCGATCGTTCCACTCGGTGAAGAAGCCGTAGCGGTTGCTGTTGGTGACTCCCCCGGTCGAGGTGGAGTAGAACGCCTGGATGATGCCTCCCCTGGTGAAGCGCTCCCACCCCTGCCCGAAGTAGGTGAGCACCCGGCCCTCCGTGGCGGCCACCGCGTTCACCCAGGCTGCTTGGTCGGGGCCGTCCTCCCGCCACCATCCCGCGTACACCTGGTCGCGGGTGTTGTCATACAGGTGGCACCAGCACGAGTCCATGCGCGAGGCGCTGATCCCGGGATCCGCATCGGGATCCGCCGGACGGTCGTTCACCTCCTGGGCCAGGAACTTGAAGGCCGCGTAGGTACGGGCCGCCACCGCCTGGGCCTCGTTGACCCCGGGCTCCTTCCAGAAGGGGAAGATCTCGGCGATACCGCGTACATAGTCCTCGAGGCCGAGCGTCAGCAGCACGTGAAAGCCGACCTCGACCGGATCGTCCCGCAGCTTGATAGCGCCATGGCGGTACTCGCATTCCGAGTCCCTCACCACGCAGGGCTTCTTCCGGTCCTCGCCGTATCGAAGCTGGATCCCGTCCGCTTCGGGCCACGAGATCGAAGCCCGGCAATCCCCGGTGGTCCCCTGGAGTTCGCCCGCCATGAAGAAACCGCACTCCCCTGCATCGACCCGGCGGAACTCCCAGCGCTCCCCCTCCTGCGGCTGCTCCGGCTTGGGACAGGGCCCCTCACCGTCATCTGCCAGGCAGAGATCCAGCGGCCCGCCGACCGCGGTGAACTCCAGGAGGGTGATCTGGGAGGCGATATTGATCCAGAGCGGGTTGTCCAGCGTGGTCAGCAGGTCGCTCGGCAGGTCGAGATCGGACAGATCGGCGGGACTCGAGCCGGTGTAGTAGTACGCGGCGATGTCCTCGCCACGCTTCCCGGGGTCCTCCAGGGCCTGGCCGCGAGCCCCCCACTGGCCCATGCCCACGCCGTGACCCCAGCCCGAGCCCTCGAAGGTGAAGGCCTTCTCCTGAGCCGCCGCCTGAAACGCTACCCCGATGATGGCTACCAGCACTGGGAGGATGCCGAAAAAGACGAGGGTGGTTGGCCCGCAACTCCTCGACCTGGGGTTTCGTTGGCGACTATCGGGCCATTTGGACATCTTTCAGCACACTCCTGGTAGCAGTGCCCCCCTGACCACGCCGGGAGTGTAGGACGGAACTCAATGATGTTGAAGGTTATGGGTCGGTCAAGGCATGTCATGGCCTTGGCAACATCGACTGTGCTACCGGTCTCCTGCTATCTTGACGGTGCCGTGTTCATCCTTGATGCAGGCTCCCCAACCTCCCGGCTTCGCACTGATCCGCTCTGCCCGGGGTCCGGAGCAGCATGCCCAGATTGTCCGATCGAGCACTACTTCTCGCACCACGGGAGGTAGGTGTTGATCCCGGCTCACGGACCGGTCGGATGAGCCATTCAATCCCCCCGGCCGACGTACGCGGCAACGACTGGACCTCCCTCAACACCAGTCCCGCCGAGACCTTCGTTCCCACGCTGGCGGTGAGCGTGATCGTCACTTACTACGAAGCTCCCGAGGCGCTGGAAATGACCCTGGCGGCGCTGGAGGGCCAGAATTACCCAAAGGAACTGTTCGAGGTGGTGATCGTCGATGACGGTTCGCTCACTCCTTTGGAGCCGCCCGAGAACAGCCCGCTGGACATACGCGTGGTCCACCAGGAGGACCTCGGTTTCGGGCTGGCCCGAGCGCGTAACACTGGGGCCCGGGTAGCCGCACACGACATCTTGGTGTTCCTCGATTGCGACATGCTGCCGGAGTCGAACTGGCTGCTCGAGCACTCACGCTGGCACCATGCCGCCAGCGACGTTCTCACGCTCGGCTTCAGATCCCACGTCGACGTGACCGGCATCGATGCGACGGCGGTGCGGGACAGGCCCGGGTCCCTCGACGAACTGTTCACCGACCGAGAGTCGCAACGACCGCAGTGGATCGAGTTCCACATGACGCGCACCAAAGACCTCACGTCCGATGACGATGACATATTCCGGATCGTGACCGGAGGCAATCTCGGTGTTTCGCGTGAGTTCTATGAGGCCCTGGGGGGCTATGACGAGAGCTTCACACAGTGGGGCGCGGAGGACACCGAGTTCGGCTACCGCGCCTACACACGCGGTGGGCTGCTGGTCCCCGTTCGCCAAGCCCTCTGCTGGCACCAGGGAGAGGGATCTGTGCCAAGCGAGGCCGAGACCGCCAGCCTGGAGCTGCAGAGGGCGAAGATATCCCAACTCATCGCCCATCACGGCTTCAGACGGGCCCTTCCGGGCCGGAGCTTCTCGGTACCGCAGTACGTCGTGACCTTGCGCGCCGACGGGTCGCGTGAAGTAGCCCGTCTTGGGACGGTCGAGCAAGTGCTGGCAGGGAGTATTCACGATCTGGTCGTCTGGATCGAGGAGCCGGCCGGGGATGCGTCCAGCCGATCCAGAGAACATGAGATGCTCAAACGCCTGCTGGTCGGTGACCCTCGCGTGAGGTTCGGAAGCCCCGGAGGCGCCGCCGAAGCACTCCCGGCAGCCTCGTTCCACATCACGATCCCGGCTGAGGCCGAGGTCAGCCCCGACGCCGTGGAACGGCTGCGCCGGCAGCTGGGATCCAGCCCAGCCGCGTCCACCAACCCGATTGATTACACGTCAGGGGTCAGTATCGCGCGATCCTGGGTGGTGCACCGGGCGGTCCGCCGGAGATTGACCGTGGCCGAGTGCGAGGCGGTCAAGCCGCTCGATCCCGCCGAGACCGGCGTCCTGAGCGTCCAGCCAGAACGCGAGAAGAGATCACTACTGGCTCGCGGGATCGGCTCCGGACGCTGGTTCTTGCGGCGCACCGCGCGGCGTCTGGTCAAGGCGCAACACTTCGCCAACCGAAACACCCGCCGGTGTCTCAATATCATCAAGGCGGTTTTGCGGGAGGCGTCGGGGATTCGTAGCCTCGACGATGCCCGGCAGTTCGCCCACTGGGCACGCCGGAGCGTCGCGGTCATATCGAAGAAGAGACTGGGCGAGGCGGGCGTCAAGCTCCGGCGAAATCAGCAGGCGCACTACCGGCTCGGCCCGGAGATGATCACGGTGGGTCCCGTGGCTTCAGCAGTCTTCTCATCTGCCTCCCGGGTGGGTAAGGCTGCCGGCGCGGCCACCCAGGTAGTGGTCACCGACGCACCCCATCGGGGTCAAGAAACCCAGGTCGACACCGTGGTGGCACTCTCGGAACTCGACCCGTCGGCCTCCGTGCCCGCATTCGACGCGGAAAGGCTCAACCCCCGGGGTTGGAGCTACAACCACGCTTCGTCCCCGGCGACCCTACGTGACAACCACGTCCGCAGCCTCCAGCCGGATCGTCTTCGCAGGCTGAGCCGAGCGCATCACGTGAACGACTCCGCCGCGACCCACGGCGATGTCTTGTCCAGGGCCGGCGCACTGGCCGCACTGGCGGCTACGGGGACCGTGGTACGCCTCGCCGAACCCGAACCGCAACTTGCCGCCTACCTGGGAACCGAGCTCTACTCGCTCATGACCGATGACCTGGTCGAAAGAGCGAGCTCCCATCAGCGAGAAGCGCTGAGCATCGCGATGCGGCGTAGTGCCCTGAGGGACCATTCGCTGCGGGCTCGCGCACGGCAGGTTCTCGCTGGAACGGATCGCAGCGGACCGCCCCTACCGTTGGTCACCGTGCTCCTTGCCACCAAGCGGCCCCACCGGCTGGCTGCCGCAGTGGCGTCGGTGGCCGCACAGACCTACCCGGAGGTCGAGTTGGTGCTTGCTCTGCACGGCGAGGGCTTTGATCCCGGCTCGGTCGAGGAGATCGCCGACTCCATTGATCTGCCGTGCCGGGTGGTTCCCGTGCCGAGCCGCGTGCCACTGGGAGCTGTTCTTAACGCGGCGGTCGCCGAGTCTACGGGCAGGCTGCTCACGAAGTTCGACGATGACGACTTCTACGGGCCCGAACACCTGTGGGACCTGGTGCTGGCCTACGAATACTCTATGGACTGCCTGGTCGGAAAGGCGGCCGAGTATGTCTATCTCGAGGACTCGGACCGCACCATCCACCGCTTCCGGAATCGGGCGGAGCGCCACTCGGCCAGCCTGGCAGGAGGCGCGATGATGATCGCTCGGCACGATCTCGACGCCCTCTTGGGGTGGCGCGAAGTTCCGTCCGGCGTCGACCGCGCCCTGATCGAGGACGTGCTGATCAGCAACCGTAGGGCATACCGGACTCACGGCAGGGGCTACATGCTCGTCCGTCACAACCAGGGCCACACGTGGCAGGCGAGGGATGCCTACTTCCTCAAGCAGGCGGACGAGGTGCGCGAGGGCTGCGACCTCGCATTCGCGGGAGTGATCTAGGGCATGTACCCTCTGTCCGGCTGCGGGCGAGTGTCCAGCCCACAGGGGGAACTCCAGACCTTGAGCCTGGACGTAACCAACATCCGGGTCAGATCACTGTCAGGCTCTCAAGTACCCCGACGGCTGGTACGTCGTCCGCACCAAGGAGCGAGCCGTATCGCGCTAGCACACCAGCCTCGACTTCACCGGCAAGCCCCGTCGGCAACGGTCACGCCCGCACACTTGCTATGGCCCTGAGGATCGCCCTTTCCGGCTGGTACGGGTCGGACAACCTGGGAGATGAGATGATCCTGAGTTGCATGACCGCCGCCCTGCGCGCCCGGGGGGCGGAGCCGGTAGCGGTGTCGATCGATCCTGAGCGGACTGCCGCCGTCCATGGCATCGTGGCAGTGCCTCACCGCTCGCCCCTGGGCAGCGCGGCGCTGCGCCGGTCGCTGCGCGGGTCGCACGCCATGGTCCTCTCCGGAGGCGTGGTGCAGTCGGAGACGTCACCGTGGAACATGTGGTTTCACATGTCACGCCTGCGCGCCTTCAGGCGGTCGGCGTCGGGCACCCGCCGACGAGGGCGGGCCGTGGTCGCAGCCATCGGCCTGGGAGTGGGACACGTCCGGGGCGCCGGCGACCGGCGGCTGGCGGTCTCGGAGATGCGCCGGGCCTGTCACGTCGTGACGAGAGACGCCGCCTCCGCTCAGCGCCTGCGCGGCTGGGGTGTGCCCGACGTGGCGATCGGCGCCGACCCGGTGCTCGCCGGGAACGCCGCGCTCGTTTCGAGCCGGGCGGGTGCGACCCGACCGCCGGACTCGCCCGCTCCGAGGCCGACGGACTCGACGCTCTCTCGGAGCGATTCCGGGGACAGTATCTGCGTGATCCTGCGCCCGCCGAATCGGCGAGGCATCCGCACCGCTGCGGCGAAGACCCGCACGTCCTGGCAGCCGTGGATAGGGCAGCTCGCGCTCTCGCTGGACGCGCTGGCCAAGCGGAGCGGCATGACGCTACGCCTGCTGCCGTTCCAGCCCAGCCAGGACACCCCCATGCTCGTGGCGCTGCGACAGAGGATGAGAACGGACACTGAGTTGGTCACCCCGAACGTCGGCAACGTGCTGGCCGAGGTCGCCCAGAGTCGCTTGGTGGTCACCATGCGCTATCACGGCGCTATCGCAGCCCTGCTCAACGATCAGGCGGCGGTGCTCCTGGACTACTCTCCGAAAATGAGATCGCTCGCCGCCGAAGGCGGAGGCTGGGCCTCTCTCGTCGATTTGGCTCCACTCGACGCCGGGCGCTTCGAGCCCCACACGCTGATTGGCGCGGCTGACGACGCTCAGGCCAAGTCGCACCGGACAGCCGAGGCGCGTGGCCTGCTGCGTGCGCGCCTGAAGGTCAACGACGCCGCGCTCGACGATCTGCTCGAGCTGATCCAGTGACCTGCTGACGGAGCGTCGAGTCAAGTTGAGCCAGTCTCGGCAGCCCCTCCGACCCGTCGCCCCGGCCGCTCGAACGAGACGCGCCGAACCCGGCGGCTCCTGTCCCGGCCCGGCGTCGCAACTACCCGCGGCATCTTGCTGCTAGCCGGATGACAGGCCGCCCGGGGCAGCGACGCCTTCTGAAGTGGCTGAGGATCGCATACCTCGCCCTGCTCGCGGCCGCCGTGCCCGTGCTGGTGCTGGCGCGCCCGGACGAAGTGGCCGACCTTCTGCGAGACCTCGCGGGCGCAAGGCATCTGCTCGTGGCGGCGTCGTTCGCGGCAGGGTTCGTGCTGATAGGACTGAGTGCCTACTTCTGGCTCGTGAGCCTGCGCATACTCGGCCTGCGTCCGCTCTTCCTCGATCTGACCCTCACCGCGGCTCGTTCCCTGCCGGCCAGGTACGTGCCGCTCATGGTCACGTTCGCCATCAGCCGCGTGGCTCTGATGCGGCGCCGCGGCATTCCGGGGCCGCCTCTAGCCCTTACCGCTGCGCTCGAGATGTCGGTGAGCCTCGCCGTCTCGGTGGCTTATGGCCTGATACTGCTCGGCTGGGCCGGCGGGCTGCCCGGAGGCCTGGCAATCCCGATCGTCGCCGCGGTCGGGGTAATCGTGGCCGCCTCGCCATCGGTGGCGGGACGTGCCGTCGCGGCGGTGGCTCGGCGACGCGGCCTGGACAGCCTGGCCCCGGTCAGCGGGTTCACATGGCCGGGCTACCTGCACATGATCACGGCATCGGCCTGCTACTGGACCTGCGCAGCCGCCGTGTTCTGCCTGTACATGCGCGCATTCGAGTCCGCCGACGGGTTCGGGACGGCGCGCCTCGCCGGTGCCTTCGTGCTCACCTGGGGAGGGCTGCGATTCCTCTCTGTGATCGCGCCCCATGGAATCGGCGTGGTGGAGGTGACCCTCCCGTCACTGCTCGGCGCAACCGATCCCCTGGCTCTCGGCATATTGGTATTCGGCTTCAGGCTGGTGTTGCTGCTGCGCGACCTGCTGGCCGCGGCCGCCTCCGAGCTCCTCTCGGCGAAGAGCGCACGACGGTCGAGGAGGGTCGGGTGAAGCGGTCGGAGGGCACCGAGCCGTGATCCACGTCTTCGTCGGCACCCGAGCCGAGTACATCAAGATGGCGCCGCTGCTGTGGCGCATGGAGGCAGCCGCCCTCCCCTACCGGCTGATCGACTCCGGCCAGCACGCCGACCGGTCGGAGTCGTTCCGGGCTGAACTGGGCTTGCGGGAGCCCGACTTCGCCATGGGAGGCACGCGCAGCGTCAACTCGGTGGCTGCGGCTCTGTGGTGGGCGGCAGGACTCGGTCGCAAGCTGGTGCTCCCCCGGCGGCTCGATCGAACCGTCTTCGGCGGGCGCCGGGGGATCTGCGTGGTTCACGGCGACACGCCGACGACGCTGATCGGCGCGCTCATGGCGAAGCGCGCCGGGCTGGCACTGGCGCATGTGGAGGCGGGCCTTCGCACCCACCGGTGGCTGCACCCCTTTCCGGAGGAGATCATCCGGGTTGCGGTCGACCGGCTCGCCGACCTGCTCTTCGCGCCTGACGGCACGGCAGCCGAGGAGCTGCGCAAGCGCGGCGTGAGAGGGCGGATCATCACCGGATCCTCCAACACGGTCAGCGATGCGCTCCGCGATGCCCTGGCGCCCGGCGCCGCCGGTAAGACGCCGTCTACGACCGGCATGCCGGGAGGCACTCGCCCGGGCGAATCTCCACGCCGGACCCGCCCCGCCGTGGTGACCATGCACCGGGTGGAGAACCTGTACCGGCGACCGCGGAGACAGGCGCTGGTGCAGACGATCACGCGGCTGGCGCAGACGACCCCGGTGCGCTGGTACGTCCACGAGCCCACCCGGCGGGCGCTCGGATCCGCCGGTCAAGCGGCCCTGGAAGCCTCCGGCGTGGAGCTTGTGCCGATGGTCCCTTACGCCGAGTTCGTGAGGGTGCTCGCACGGGCCCCGTTCGCCATCACCGACGGGGGCTCCATCCAGGAGGAGTGCGCTCTTCTGGGCGTGCCCGTGCTGCTGTGGCGAAACCGGACCGACCGACCCGACGGCCTTGGTGAGAATGCCATGCTGAGCCGCTATGACCCCGCGGCGGTGGAGGCGTTCCTGGCAGACCCCGAACGCTGGCGACGGGATCCCCGGCTGCCGGAGTCGAGCCCGTCTCAGGAGATTCTCGAAGTTCTCGCCGAATGGGTGGACGGCCGAGGCGATCACGGGAACGGCTGAGGCTGCCGGAGCGGGGGGCGGGTCGGATCGCCCAGCCCGCGAAGCGTCGGAGCGGCCCGGTTAGGCGCGCCTCCCGGGTTTGCGAACACGTACGGAGATCCCGTAGCGAACGATGCACACGAAGGCGGCAATGCCGTCCTTCCATGTGATCTTCTTGCCTTCGGCGTAGTTCCGGCTCGTATAGGAGACCCCGGTCTCCCAGATGCGCCAACCGCCGGCCGCCACCTTCGCCGTGATCTCCGTGTCAATCCCGAAGCGGTTCTCGCGCAGGTCGAAGGATCGTATGACCTCGAGGCGGAACGCCTTGTAGCAGGTCGCCATGTCTGACAGGCGCACGCCGGTGAGCATGTTCGACAGCAGGGTCAGCACTCGGTTGGCGACCATGTGCCAGAAGTACGGCACCCTATGCGACGGGCCCTCCTGCATGCGGACTCCGTACACCACGTCGGCGTCCCCGCGCACCAGGGGCGCCATCAGCGCGTCCCAGTCACCGGGGTCGTACTCGAGGTCGGCGTCCTGGATCACCACGAATTCGCAACTTGCCTCGCCGAAACCCAGCCGCACCGCGGCGCCCTTGCCGCGGTTCTCGGGATGTCGCAAGACCGTGACACGAGGGTCTTCGTATTGGGACAGCCGGTCCTGCGTTCCGTCGGTCGAACCGTCGTCGACCACTATCAACTCACCGGTGAAGGGACTGGCAAGCACCCTGGAGACGATCTCGTCGATGGTAGCGACCTCGTTGTAGCAGGGCATTACCACCGATAGGCACCCGTCTGAGGCACTCACGCGGCGTAGCCTAGCATTCCCCAGCCTGTTAGGGTCGCCCCGGTTGACCGCCGGGGAGGGCCCGAGTTGAGAGCGGCCATCAGACTCCTGGCAACACGCCTCTCGTCCGGTTGGACTGTCGTGGCATTGATTGCGGCTGCCCTCGTGGCTGTCTGGCTGCCCGATCTCGGCCTGCCATTCGGCAACAGCGACGACGGCCGCATACTGGGCCTGGCCGGCCTTCACGCGCGCAACTTCTGGGACCTGGGCGCCGTGGACTCGTACTTCGGCGCGGTGATCGAGCCGTACGTCAGACCGGTGTACGACGTAGCCCCCAGAGCCGACCCACCTCCCGTCGCCGTCAGATACGCCCATCATCCGCCTCTCCAGGTGTTCATGGCGGTGGTGTCGACGGGCATTCTCGGAGACAGCACCGCGGTACTGCGGGTGCCCGGCCTGCTGGTCGGCGCGGCCACGGTGGCGTTCATGGCGTCGCTGCTTCGCGGCCGAGGCCTGGCTTGGGGACCGACCTTGCTGGCCGTGGCGGCCATGGCGAGCACTGGCTTCTACTACGTCTTCGGGCGGATCAGCGTCAGCTTCTCGCTGCTGCTAGCCGCCATCGCGGCCGTGTCGTGGGCGCTGCGCAGGACCGAACCGCGCGGTCGAGACACGCTCCTCGTGGCCGGATTCGCGGCGCTGGCCGCGATGCAATCCTGGATCGGGATAGCCGCCATGGTGCTCGTGGTGCTGTGGCTGCTCGCCGCCGGCCGGGACGACGGTGGTGAGACGCCTTCAGATGGCTCCCAGCAAAGCGTCGGCGCGGCCGTCGCCGCACCGCGGTGGAGGCTGCCCGTGCAGTGGTTGTCGTGGCGCCGGTTGTCGGGGCGCCGGCAGCGATTGCTCGCGGCGGTCGCTGCGGGCACGGCCCTAGGCGCCGGCGTCACGGCGCTGTGGATGCTCAACGGCGCCGGAGTCGAGGATCTCGCGACCCAGGTGGCCATACGCACCAGCAACCAGAGGGGAGGAGCCGACGGGTCGCTCGGTTTCACCTTCGGCGAGTTCCTGGCGCGACAGTGGCGCTTCGCCAACGAGGAGATGCTCGTGCCGGTGTGGCTACGCGTTCTCCTGTTGCCTTGCCTCCTGGCCGGGCTGATCGACCGGCGCACGCGGGTACCCGCTGCCATAACGCTCTCGGTCGCTGCGGCGCTGACGTTCGGGGTTCAGCAGGGGGCCTGGGTGCACAGGCTGTGGAACTTCCCGTGGCTGGCGCCGGTGACCATAGGCTTCGCGGCTCTCGCCGACTGGATCCGCCGATTCTTCCCCCGCCGCTGGCGACCGCTGCCTGCTGTGCTCGCGGCCGTGGTCATCGCCGCCACTCTGGCCGCCGTGGTCGGCGGCTCGACACGGCAGCGCTACATCACCGACCCCGCCGACGCGGGAACCGTGCTGGAGCAGGTGGGGAACCTGCCGGGCACGGAGCTGGCATGGGCTGTACCCCCGGTGACCAGCGCTACCTGGATCTCTTACCACCTGGACATGCGGGTGATACACCTCAACGAAGACAATCTCGGCGACCTGGACGAGTCCGATGTGGTGGTTCTCAGAGCGGATAGGGTGCCCGACTTCTTCCCGGAGGGAGCGTTGAGCGACCCGCTCGCCTCTCACAACGACTTCCTGATCATCTCCGCCTCCCGGCTGCTGCCGCAGTGACGCCGAATCCACCGGCTGGGGTTCGTAGTCCTCGCCGGGCCCTGGCGTTCGCCCCTATCGAGTGAGGGATGCCGCGCTGAACAGCGCGTAGCGGCCCTGCCCGGCCACGGGCTGCACACCTTCTTCGATCGGCGCCGGTATCCGGTCTACCCGGACCAGCACCAGGTCGGCGCCCCTCGCCGATCCGATGCCGTCGCCGTCCAGCGGTACGTCGGCGACCGGTAGGTCCCAGTAGTAGCTCACCCAGATGGAGAGGGGATCGACTCCTTCGGCCACCCACGCCACCTCCTGACCGGGCGCCGGTCCCACCGACCTGACCAGCCCTCCGGCATCGGAAGGAGCGTCGAAGTAAGCCTGCCGGTACGGTGCCAGGCCTCGGAATCCGAGCACCGCCACGAGGACCAGGCCCGCCACTCCCAGCACCCGCGCCGGATTCCTCCACCCGATCCGGCTCCCGAGACCCAACTTGCCGGGATCTAGGGGTCTGTCTAACCGGTCCAGGATGACCGCGAGGCCGAGCAGGACGGGCACGAGGAGCGGGTAGGTCCAGTAGTCATGGATGAAGGCGGCGTCAGGGGTGGCCAGCGTCCAGACCCCGAGGGCGATCATGATCGCTCCCGAGGCCATCCTGGTGCGGCGGTCGACCACGGCGGCGGCGATCGCCGGAAGGATCAGCCACCGGAACCAGCCGGGGTACAGCGTGCCGTAGAACCAGCGATAGTTCTCCACCAGAGCGTCCCAGGGAGGCCATTGGCGGCGGACGGCGGCATGGGCGGCCAGTTCCGCCGCATCCCCCACCGTCAACGCCCATACCAGCGTCAGCAGCACCATCACCGCGCCCGTACCGGCGACCAACCGGGCGATACGGCGGGACCCGAGGTGGAGGAGTCCCCATCCGGCCAGCACCGCCACCAGCAACGCACCCGTCCACGAGGAGAACGCCACCGCACCCGCCACGACGGCCAGGACCACGAGGGAGGAGTGGCGGCCGGCCGGCCCGCCGGATCCGGGGAGACGAGCAGGCCCGGTGCCCGATGGCCCCAGATGCCCGATCCAGAGCCCGAGCAGGACGACCATGAGCGACACGCCTAGACCCAGCCGGGCGTAGATCCAGAACATGGGGGTGCCGGCCACCAGCGCCATGGCCAGGACCGTCGCTCCGGCGCCCAGCTCGAGCCTGCGGGCCAGCCACAGCAGGCCCACCACAGTCGCCAGCCCGGCCACATAGCCGATCAGGCGGAGCTGCCATTCGCCCTGACCGAGGAACCAGCCGACCAGCGCGTGCATCACGTTCAGCAATGGTGGATGGTGGACGTACGGCTGCTCCGAGAAGGGGACCATTGACGCCAGGTAGTCCGATCCCGCCAGGCCGCCCTCCACCAGGTTGCGGACGTGCAGGCCGAACCGGGCATTGATCCGGCCGTCGTGACTCGCTCCCAAGGGCAGGAACAGCAGCTCCCACCACCCCACCGCCAGGATCGCAACGATTACCCCACCACCCGCCACCGCCACCCGCGAGCCTCGAGCGAGACGGCGGATGAAGGCGAGGGTGCGCACCCGCCGCAGCCTAGGACTGCGCCGGCCGGTTCATGGACCGGTGGCTCACGACCGCCTGACGGCGTCCGGCTTGCCGCGACACGCTCGGGCGGGCAAACTCCGGGATCGTGCATCCCGACTCACCCGTGGACATCAGCATCGTCCTCCCGGTTCTCGACGAGGCCGGCCGTCTCTTGGCCGAGCCCGACAGGGCACTGGAGAAGCGCTCCGGGCCCGCCCGGCCGAGGACGACCGAGTGCTCGCCGAGCTGATCCCGTGAGCGAGACCCCGGCGCCGGCCCGGCTGCTCAAGGTCCTCCGCATCGCCTACCTGGCCGGTCTGGCGGTCCTGATCGGCTGGGTGGCGAGGACGGAGTCGGACGAGGTGCTAGCCCTGCTCGGCGATGCGCGCCCCGGGTTGATCGTGGCCTCGCTGGCCTCCAGCTTCCTGCTGATCCTCATAGGCGCCTGGTTCTGGACGGTGGGCCTGCGCATCCAGGGACACGGCCTCGGCACTCCCCGCCTGTTCTCCAAGGCCACCGTGGCGACGTCGCGCTCGCTCCTGGCGCGGTACGTGCCCGGAGCGGTCTGGTTCGCCGTCGGAAGGGTCACCCTGTTGCGCAACGCCGGCCTGCCCGTGGGACCGCTCAGCGCCACCGCCATCCTCG
>WTGW01000197.1 GCA_011523395.1 Acidimicrobiia bacterium | reverse complement strand
GGCAGTGGGCAGTGGGCAGTGGGCAGTGGGCAGTGGGCAGTGGGCAGTGGGCAGTAACACATACTAGCAACTAGCAATTAGCAACTAAGGAGCCGATCCCGTGCCGTTCGCATCGCTACCGACCGGAATCGACATGTACTACGAGGTGGAGGGCGGCGGCGACCCGCTGCTGCTGATAATGGGTACCGCCGCCGACCACTCCACCTGGGCCGGGCAGGTGGCCGCGTACCGGGACGACTACACGGTGATCACCTATGACGCCCGAGGGACCGGCCAGACCACCCGCCCGTCGGATCCCACCACCTACTCGATGCGGGTACTGGGCGATGACGCCGCCGCCCTGCTGGACCATCTCGGTATCGAGCGGGCCCACGTGTCCGGACTCTCGCTGGGGAGCGCCACCGCTCAGGAGTTGACCATCAACCACCCGTCAAAGGTGGCTTCGGTCCAACTCCACTGCACGTGGGGCTACTCGGACGAGTGGTTCATCCGCATGATCGACACCAACGAACTCCCCGTGCTCCACGAGGACTACGCCATGTACATCAGGACTGCGCTGCTGTGGGTGGCCAGCCCCCACTTCATCAACGAGCGTCCCGACGACGTGGCCGCCTTCGAGCAGGGGTTCATCTTCGAGAACCCCCACCCGCCCAGCCGCGACGGGATGCTGGGGCATTTCCACGCCGACAAGACCCATGACACGCTCGACAGGCTGCACCGTATCCGGGTGCCCACCCTGATCACGTCGGGCGAGGTGGACTGGCAGGTTCCCACCCGTTACGGACTGGAGGTGCAAAGACGGATCCCCGGCTCGACCATGCATGTGTTCACCGGGCCCGCATCCAGCCACATCGCCTTCTACGAGATGGCCGACGAGTGGAACGCCTTCACCCTCGGATGGTTGAAGCGCCTCGGCTGAACGGCTGGCCCGCAACCTTCGTCCCGAGCACGGCCCTTTGTAATCCCGGACCATGAGTCCGTGGGACGGGGGTTACCTGCCGTGGGCCTCGTCGTAGCTGGCGCCGCCCGTGCCCTCGACCCAGTAGCGACGGGCCCAGCCCACTCCTTGCCAGCTCATGACCTCCGTGGGCACCACTTTGATGAGCCAGCGAGGCTGGTTGATGGTCCCGGTCAGGTATTCCGGACCGTTGGGGCCCAGGTACCGGTAGGACATCTCCTTGGCGACCTCCACCCAGTGGCCGCCGACGTTGGGCTCCTCGACGATCTCGGCCCTGCCCTGCATGATCACCTTGGGAATCTCGACGCTACGGCCCATCTCGTCCGGCTCACTGTGGGGAGCGTCCACCACCAGGGAGACCCGGGGGTCGGCCTTCATGTACTGGCACCACACCGCACGCTGGCGACCCACGAACCACATCGCCTCGCCGTCCCACTGGTACCAGAGGGGAATGACGTACGGGGCGCCATCGGGCGTCAGGCAGGCCACCCGAGCCAGGTAGCTCCCCTCCAGGAAGGCATCGAACTCCTCGCCTTCCAGTCCCCCTAGTTTCCCCCGAAAATCCTCGGCCATCCCGTTTCGCCTTTCTGCTCGCGGCTGTCGGTGGCATTGATCCCATCGACCATGCCCCTCCATACTATCCGCAGGCGCGGAACCGGTATAGGTCGCACCGGCTCGGGCGCTCCGGCAGGGGCACCATATAGAATGGCCGCCAATGCCTTCCGTCTCCCCGCCCGCCGCTGCTGCCAACGGCAGCCACGAAGTGGCTCTCTCGGTCCGGGACCTGGTGAAGACCTTTCTGGTGGGAGGCGGTGTCTTCGGCGGCGAGAAGGGGGAGGTCTCGGCGGTGGCCGGAGTCTCCTTCGAGATCGGCGCCGGCCGCACCCTGGGTCTGGTCGGCGAGTCGGGATGCGGCAAGTCCACCACCGCCCGCAGCATCCTGCGCCTCATCGAGCCCACGTCCGGTGAGGTGGTTCTCACCCGTCCGCTCGACGGAGGAGGCAGCGAGCGGATCGACGTCATCGCGGCGGATCGCCGCCAGCTGCGGGAACTGCGCCGCCACATGCAGATCGTCTTCCAGGACCCATTCGCCTCCCTCAATCCCCGCATGTCGGTGGGGACCGCCATCGGCGAGTTGCTCCATGTCCACACCTCTCTCACCAGGAAGGAGCGGGGCGACCGGGTGGGCGAGCTGCTCTCGCTGGTGGGGATGAACCCCAACGTCGCCGACCGGTACCCCCACGAGTTCTCGGGCGGGCAGCGCCAGCGGATCGGTGTGGCCCGCGCCCTGGCGCTCAATCCGGGTTTCCTGATCCTGGACGAGCCCGTATCGGCCCTGGACGTGTCCATACAGGCCCAGGTTCTCAACCTCTTGGAGGAGCTGCAGGACCGGCTGGGGCTCACCTACCTGTTCATCGCCCATGACCTGGCGGTGGTGCGTCACATATGCGATGACACCGCGGTCATGTATCTGGGCAAGATCGTGGAGCAGGCCAGCACCGACCGCCTGTTCTCGGCGCCCATGCATCCCTACACCCAGGCTCTCCTGTCGGCGGTGCCCACGCCCAACCCGAAGATCCAGCGGCAGCGCTCCAGGATCCTGCTGGAGGGTGACGTGCCGAGCCCGCTCAACCCACCGTCCGGGTGCCGGTTCCACACGCGATGCCCGATCGGGAGGGACAAGGAGGTCTGCCGCGCGGAGGAACCACTCCTGAAGGAGGAGGCGCCCGGCCACCTGGTGGCCTGCCACTTCGCTGAAGCGAAGGCCATCATCTGAGGGGTCCTGACGAAGCGGGATCTCAGAGCGCCGATCTCCGGCGGCTAGCCCGTGATCGGACCCACTTCGAGTTCGACGCCTCGCTGGCGCCCGCCATCACGGTGGCGCCGGGCGAGTCGATCCTGGTCGAGACGGAGGACGCCCACAGCGGAACCATCACCGGGCCCGAGGTGGTCTACGAGACGCTCGAAGACGTGATGGACCGCATCGGCGGCGCCAACCCGGTCACCGGACCGATCGCCGTCGAAGGCGTGCGCGCGGGGGATTGCGTAGAGGTGCACATCGAGCACGTCTCCGGCGCCCCCGTAACCGGCTTCGGGTACATGACAACCACGCCCACCCTCCACCCGTCCCTCGCCGCGGAGACCGTCATCTGCCACCGCGCGGGTGACCGGGTGGAGATCCCGACCGCGCGGGGTCCAGTGTCGGTTCCGTACCGCCCCTTCGTGGGCACCCTGGGCGTGGCGCCCGCCGGTGACCCGGTGCTGTCGTTCCGCCAGGGCGTGGAGTTCCTGGGCAACGTCGACCTGCCCGAGGTGACAGCGGGCGCCACCGTGATACTCAGGGCAGGCGTGGACGGAGGCATGGTGTCGCTGGGAGACGCCCATCTCGCCCAAGGGGACGCAGAGATACATCGCTCGGCCATCGAATGCCAGGCCGACGTGACGCTGAGCTTCGGACGGAGCGATCCGGCCGCGACGGGTTTCTGCGGCCTGCCACAGGTGAACACGGCTACGGAATGGGCCAGTGTGGCCCCGGGACCCGGCCACCTGGAGGACCTGGTGCGGATGGCGTATGACGATCTGGCCCGGCGGATGCGCCAAACAGGCCGCTATTCGTTGGCCGAGGCCTACCGGCTGCTGGGCGCGGCCGGTAGCGTTCGGGTGGGCCAGGTGGTGCCACCGGTCTACTCTGCCCTGGCAAAGATCGAACGCCGCTACGTCGAGGAGGATGCCCCATGGCCAAGCCGTCCCTAGCCGTGGAGTCGATGAGCCGGTCAGGCATCCGGGAGATCATGGAACTGGCCTGGACTGTCGAGGATGTCATCCACCTCGAGGTCGGCGAACCCAACTTCTCCACCCCCGACCACGTAGTGGAGGCCGCCCATCAAGCCGCCACAGACGGATTCACCCGGTACACGCCCAACGCGGGGATCCCGGAACTACGGGAGGTGCTGGCCCAGAAGGTGCGCGACCGTAACGGCATCGAGGCCTCGGCCGAACAGATCGTGGTGACGCCCGGGGCGGTGGTCGGCCTCTACAGCACCCTGGCCGCGGTCACCGATCCGGGCGCCGAGGTGCTGCTGAGCGATCCCAGCTGGCCCAACTACCACCTGATGATGACCCTGCAAGGGATCACTCCCCGCCTGTTCCCGCTGTCGGCGGAGGACGACTTCATCCCGAACGCCGCCCGGATCGAACCCCACATCACCGACCGCTCCAAGGTGTTGCTGCTGAACTCCCCGGGCAACCCGTCCGGCGCCACCACCACCCGGGAGGCGCTGGTGGAGCTGCTGGAGCTGGCCCGGACCTACGACCTGTGGGTGCTGTCGGACGAGGTGTACGACGAGATCTGGTTCGACGACCGGCACGTGTCCGCCGGCCCGCTCGACCCGGACGGCCGGGTAGTCACCTTCTTCAGCTTCTCCAAGACCTATGCGATGACCGGCTGGCGGGTCGGCTACCTGGTCACCCCGCCATCCCTGACCGAGAACGTGATCAAGACCCAGGAACCGATCTCCTCCTGCGTGAACGCCCCCGCCCAGAAGGCGGCCGTGGCCGCCATCACGGGCCCCCAGGAAATGGTCGCCGAGATGCGAGACGCCTACCGGCGGCGCCGTGACCGTGTAGTGGACCTACTGGGGCGGGAAGGAATCCCCCACGTCCGGCCCACCGGCGCCTTCTACCTCATGGCCGACGTCAGCGGCAGCGGCATGAGCGGGCTGGAGTTCGCCCGCCGCCTGGTACTGGAGCGGGGCGTGGCCGTGGTCCCCGGCAACACCTTCGGCCCCG
>WTGW01000209.1 GCA_011523395.1 Acidimicrobiia bacterium | reverse complement strand
GTCTGTCTGTGGAATGGCGGTGTGGTATGGCGTCGGCAGCGGTGTTCCTCGCAAGGCCCGCTGACGAAGGCGTACCCGCAGCGGTACGGTGAGGAAGCGGAACACAGCGACGGGACACCGATGGCCGCCAGAGCACCCGGTTGTTTCGCAGACAGACCGCTAGGTCTTAACCTGCCCCGGAGGCGCTGTTGGTGAGATCGAATGTGCTCACGGTTTGGGGATCGGTCGAGTAGCCGGTGTACGTGATCCGTCCGTAGGAGCCCGCATCCAGAGCCTCCTCGAATACCGCCGGCGTCACCGACCGACCCTCCAGCAGGAACCGGTCCCTACCGGTGTAGCTGATGACCCTTGGCGTGGGATGGCCTACCACTATCTGATTGCGCAGGGTGTCCGCGACATGGATCACCACGCCCGAGTAGGACGCTCCATTGAGCTCCGGCTTCGCCCAGAAGTGCCGGATCGAGGCGGGCGCCAGGTCCGAGCCGGCCAGCCGGGCCGTTATACGTTCGGCGGCCGCATCCGAGCTGCCCCACAGGTAACGCAGAACCGCGATACCTCTCTGATCGGTCAGCCTGGACACCCGGGTGCTCCCTATGCCGTCCGGATCGTCGGATATGAAGTCGATCCGGGCGTCAGGTACGGGGCTGCCGTACTGATCGGTGAGTAGAGCCCTGATCAGGTTGGTGGGACCGGGTGCCGACGCGGGCAGCAGGTGGTACTGCACCGTCTGTGCCAGCCCGAGGGTGCTCGTCCGCGGCGCCGCGTCGGACCACGTGAACCAGGCGTCCCTGGACTCGACGGCATCGTGGGTGACCACGCCTCGCGTGGTCCGGTCCAGGACATCGAGAAAGCCGGCATCCACGTCCAGATCCATCCTGACGGTGTCGCCGACCTGTGTCGGGCTGGGATCCCTGCCTATGAACGACAGTTCCACCCTCCCCTTGTCATCCGTCAGATGAGTCCTGACAACCTTCCGTTGCCTGATCCCGTTGATCTCAAGGGTGGTGCTCACCTGAACGCGCACCCCCTGGTCCTCCACTGCCTGGCCATGCTCATCCACCAACCGGACGGTGACCTCTATGGACTCGCCCATCGGAGCCACGATGGCGGTTGGAGGTAGATCGTCGAGGACGTCGACCGCCACCGCATGCTTCCACACCGAAACCCGGACCGTGTCGGTCGGCACACCATCGAGCATGAACGTGTTCCCGCGCGAGCCGGTCCAAGCCCAGAGCACCATGTGATCGGTGGGCTGGAGCACAGCCAGCAGGTTCCCCTGATCGTCGACCCGCTGATCGAGTTGGTCGATCCTGCACACCAACTCACCGAACACCGCCTCCACGTCGTTGACGCAGAGGCCGTCGCTGTCGAAGGAGGCCAAGGGCCTCGATAGCGGAGTAGTGAACATGTCCACGTAGCCACGTGCAACCGGCCGGTGATTGCTGTCCCGCACCGACACGTGCACGATGAGGGTGTCGCCCGAGGACACCCGATCGGCCGCGGCGTGAATGGTCACGCCGGCCGGGCGGGCATTGGTGTGGGCCAGCATCCGGGCGATGAAGATAGCCATCTGCGCTCGCGTCACGATCAATGAAGGCGAGTAGGTGGTCGCCGAAGTACCGGACGTCACCCCCATCTCGAACAGGATTCGTATGGCGTTGTTCACGTTGCCGCTGAGACCGCCGATGTCCGAGAAAGTGGTGTTGTCCGGCCTGACGCTGGCGGCGTGAACCCCACCCGGCCCGACGTCCGACTGCAGGAGGAACCGAAGCAGGAGCAGCGCCATCTGGCTCCGGTTCACCAGGGAATTGGGCGAGAAGGTGGTAGGCGAGCTTCCCCGTGTGATGCCCAGGCTCGCCAGCTGGTTGATCGCATCCTGGGCCGCCGGCCGGAGACCCCCGATGTCCACGAAACCTTGATCGAGCGGTGGGCTCAGGTCGATCCCGGCGAGGGGGGCCGCACGGACGAGGAACAACGCCATCTGCCATCGGGTGACGGGTGAGTTCGGCGTGAAGATATTCGGCGCGGTCCCGGCCGTGATTCCGTAGTAGGCCAGGCAGTTGATGAACGGCTCAGCGACCAGGCCGAGCGTGTCGAGGAACCCGGCCGACTTGGTTGCCGCTCCGGTACAGGCTGTCGCGGCGGGCAGGTGGTCGGCGACGCCGTCGGTTGCCCGGGCAGGAACCGGACCGAAAGCAACCGCCGAGGCGATCAGCGCTCCCGCGAGTAGCGCCGCAACGGTACGCCGGCCGCGCCCGATCACCCTTCCTCCCGCGACCTCGACCCGCAACTCCAACCTCTCGATCTCAGAAACCCGTGCCGTGAGCATGCTCTCCTCGACCTGTTGGGTGGCCGGCGAGACTGCTCGGTCGGGTAAGGCTAGCCCGCTCAGGGCGCTCTCAACGAGACAGCCTTGGGAACACCGGTTTTCCGGCCAAAGCAGCGACTCGGCCCAGGCGTGACACCCGCCCAGCCGGTGATGTAGGCGCTCGCGATGCTGCGGTTGAGATGGCATGGTGTGCGTCCGTCGGGGAGGGGACTACGAACAGTCAGGGCGAGGAGCATCCCCGAGAGGAAGGAGGCATGGGTGGCCGGCTACGCCCTCGGCCTTGGGTTCCGGCGCCTGTCATGGGCCAACCGGAATTTTTCAGTACCCTCCTAGGAGCACCGCACCAGGAGGAGAACCGCCGTGCCCTCGCCGCTACGAGCCGGGCTTCAACAGATCCTGAGGACCAAGGCGCTGAGCCGCCGCGACGAGGAGATACAGCTGGCGTGCGGGGCCATGTCGAGAGACTTCATCGACGGCAAGGAGGCCTTCGCCGCGTGGCAGGACCTCAAGGTCGCATGCGATGCCATCGTCGAGGCCGTCGGCGCAGCCGGGATAGAGTTCGATGCCGCCGGTGGTCCCACATTGGGCGCCGACGCGCTGGCGGTGGGCATCGCCGCCGTGAGCGACACGCGGTGGTTCATCGTTCGTAAACGGCAGAAGGGACGAGGAACCGGGCGCCGCATCGAGGGATTACAGATCGGCCCCGGCGATAGGGTGCTGCTTGTCGAGGACGTCGTGACAACCGGCGGGTCCGTCATCGACGCCCTCGGCGCGGTCCGGCAGACCGGCGCCGAGGTGGTGGCAGCGGTAACGCTGGCGGACCGGGGCGACACCGCCACAAACGCCTTCCACGAGCTCGGCGTCCCGTACATACCGATGGCCACCTACGCCGACCTGGGTATCGACCCGGTCGTTCCGCCCGCCGACCGCCCGCCGACGGCCGGCAGCGCCGACAGCTGAATCACCAGGTGATTGAGACCGGCCTCCCCGCTATGCACGACGACCTGACTTCGGCCATCGACGAGTTGTTCCCCGCGCTGAGGAGAGACCTGGAGGAACTCGTCCGGGTCGATTCGATAAGCGCTCCCGGCTTCGATCCCGGCCGCGTTCGCCAAGCCGCCGAGGTCTCCGCCGCCCAGCTGGAGGGGGCGGGCCTGGCGGGAGCAAGGATCCTCGAGCTGGACGGCTCCCACCCGGCCGTGTTCGCCGAGATCGGGCCTCCTGGCGCCGACGCCCCCACCGTCCTGCTCTACGCCCACTACGACGTGCAACCCCCCGGGCCGGCGGAGTTGTGGAGCACCCCGCCCTTCGAGCCGACCGAGTCGCGCGGTCGCCTGTACGGCCGGGGCACGGCCGATGACAAGGTCGGGATCGTTATCCACACGGGGGCGATACGGGCTCATGAGGGCCGGCCGCCCGTCGGCGTGAAGGTCTTCCTCGAAGGAGAGGAGGAGATCGGTTCCCTTCACCTGGACGGCTTCCTGGCGCGATACCGGGAGCTGCTGGCCGCCGATGTCATAGTGGTGGCCGACGCAGCCAACTGGGCGGTGGGGGTGCCGGCGCTGACCACCTCTCTGCGGGGGTTGATCGACTGCACCGTCACGGTCCGCACTCTGGAGGCGGGGGTTCACTCCGGCGTCTGGGGAGGGGTGTTCCCCGACGCTCTCTCCGTGCTGGTGCGGGCGCTGGCCTGTCTCCATGACCAGGACGGAAGCGTGGCGGTGCCCGGCCTGGTGCGCGGGCAGCGCCCGCCCATCGATGCTGACGAGGACGGGGCCCGCCGGGATGCCGGCGTGCTGGCAGGGGTGGAGACCATCGGTGAGGGGTCGATCACGGAACGCCTGTGGGCAGGGCCTGCCGTGTCGATACTCTCGATCGACGCTCCTCCGGTGGCGAGCTCCATCAACCAGCTGGTGCCGGAGGCCCGGGCCAAGGTGTCGGTCCGGCTGGCGCCCGGAGACGATCCCGGCCTGGCGATGGACTCGCTGGTACGCCACCTGGAGGGGGCGGTCCCATGGGGCGCCGCCGTCGAGGTGGAGCGGGGTGCGTCCGCTCACCCCTTCTCGCTGGACACGTCCGGTCCTGCCTACGAGGCGTTCCAGGCCGGCTTCCGTCATGCGTACGGACGCGAGGCCGTCTACACCGGCATCGGCGGCTCCATCCCCTTCGTGCAGGCCTTCTCCGAGGCGTTCCCCCGGGCCGATCTGGTGCTGACCGGAGCGGGCGACCCCACCAGCTACATCCACGGCCCCAACGAGAGCCTCGACCTGGGCGAGCTTCGCAGGAGCGCGATAGCCGAAGCGGTGGCCCTGCGGGCCCTGGCCGGCTGAGCCGTCGTTCTGATCCCGCCCGTCAGACGCCGCCGCCGTACGCCAGCTGGCGCCAGGCCTCGAACAGGACGATCGCGACCGCATTGGAGAGGTTGAGGCTCCTGCGATCCGGCAGCATCGGGATCCGGAGGGTCTCGGTAACCCCCTCGTGGCCCAGGATGTGCCCGCTCAGCCCGACGCTCTCCGGACCGAACAGCAAGGCGTCGCCCTCCCGATAGGTCACCTCGGAGTACCGCTTCCGGCCCCTTCCCGACGTGGCGAACACGCGCTCCGGCCGTGCCGCCTCCAGATATGCCTCGAAGTCGGGGTGTTCGTTGACTTTCGCGTACTCGTGGTAGTCGAGGCCGGCCCGCCTCAGACGGGTGTCGTCCATGGCGAACCCCAGCGGGTGGACCAGATGCAGGTCGGCGCCGGTATTGGCGCACAGACGGATGATGTTCCCCGTGTTGGGCGGTATCTCCGGCCGGTAGAGCACTACCTGGAACATGCCCGGTGTCCTGGTCTCAAGAGAACGCGAAAATCACGCCAAGCGGGCTTCGCCCGCCGGGCCCTCCCCCGCCACCACCTGTCCTGGTTCCGAGCGTGGTCGGCCACGCCCGGCCGGATGCCGGGTAACGGCTGCTCGCTCCATGAGCCCTGTGTTCCCTCGCGCCGGCCGAACCGATCGGCAATGGCATCATCGGCCGGCGTAGGTGCTTGGCGACAGGAGGGTGCTGAAAAAGACAGGGATTGGTTGGCCCGCGATGCGCTTGTCCGGTGGCATAACACCGGGTTACGGGCCAACAGGACATTTTTCAGTACCCTCCTAGGCAACGTATAGCGGCGGTGTGACACATCCAGCCCTTCCCCTCCGATCGGTGGATCGTTCATCGCCAGGCACAAGCGGTCGGGCCTAGAAGAGGCGCAGATGATTGGACGGAGCGCCTCTCAGCTCCTCGTAGTCCACTTCCACACAGGCGATTCCTCGTGCCGCCGCCAGCACCTTTGCCTGAGGGGCGATGATCGTGGCGGCGAGCACTCCCCGGAGCGGATGCAGGCGCGAGTCGTTGCCGAGGCGATCCAGGTACCGGGTCAGTTGTTCCACCCCGTCCATCTCGCCCTTCCGCTTGATCTCGACCGCCACCGTGTCGCCGTCGGCCGACCGGCACAACAGATCGACCGGACCGATGTCGGTGGGGTACTCCCGGCGAACCACCACCATCCCCTCCTCCAGTACTTCCGGCTTGGCGGCCAGCAACTCCTGGAGATGGGCCTCCACACCGTCCTTCTCCAACCCGGGATCCTGCCCTAGATCGAATTGGCGATCGGACACGACCTCCTCGATCCTGATGGTCAACTCCTCCCCCTTCGGGTTGGTGACCACCCAGCGAGCCTCCTCCTCGACCAGCGTGTTGGGAGCGTTCATCCAGTTCAGCGGCTTGTAGGCGCCGCCATCGGCGTGGATGGCCACGCATCCGTCCGCCTTGACCATGATCAGGCGGGTAGCGGAAGGAAGGTGGGCGGTGAGGCGGCCGCGGTAGTCGACCGAGCAGCGCGCGATGACCAAGCGCATCGTGACGGGAGGATAACCGCGGACCGCCGGCAGGAGTAAAGGACCGATGGCCGGCCTCACCACCGGGCGGGCCGCAACGCCGGGATCGGGGTGGAAGTGGCTCCACTCGTGTAACAACCCGGGGTTGTTAGGGTCGGAATCAGGCCAATCCCCGCATGCCGGACGCGGCATGTAGCAGATTCGAGGGTGATCCCCCATGGACATGACGTGCGCCGGAACCGTGAGTGGGGAATAATCACCGGGACGATAGATGGCGGGGTTTCCGGCATCCCGGCCTGCATAAGCCCCTTCCGAAAGGAACTTCCGAATGAACAGTACGGCGGCTCGCGCCGAAGGCGTCACGAAGGTGTACGGGTGGGGCGACACCCGTGTCACGGCGCTCGACGACATATCCGTGGCGTTCGCCAAAGGCGAGTTCACCGCAGTGATGGGACCGTCCGGCTCGGGCAAGTCGACGCTCATGCACTGCATGGCCGGGCTCGACTCGGTGACGGACGGCTCGGTGTTCATCGGGGACCAGGACCTGTCGACCCTGAGCGACCGCCAGCTCACCAAGCTCCGCCGGGAGCGGGTCGGCTTCATCTTCCAGGCCTACAACCTGGTCCCGACCCTTTCGGCCAGCGAGAACATCACCCTTCCCCTCGACCTGGCCGGCACCAAGGTCGACCAATCCTGGTTCGACTCGGTCGTGGAGACCCTAGGTGTGGCGGACCGGCTCAAGCACCGCCCGTCCGAGCTGTCGGGCGGCCAGCAGCAGCGGGTTGCGGCGGCCCGCGCCATGGTGTCCCGGCCGGATCTGATCTTCGCCGATGAACCGAGCGGCAACCTCGACTCCAAGGCCAGCGCCGACCTGCTCGCCTTTCTCCGATCCGCGGTAAAGGATCATGCCCAGACCATCGTCATGGTCACCCACGACGCCAACGCCGCCGGCTACGCCGACCGGATCGTGTTCCTGGCCGACGGGAGGGTGGTCGACTCGATGAAGGATCCCACCCCGGAGCGGGTTCTCGACCGTCTCAAGAGCCTGGAGTACTGATGCTGCGGGTCTCCCTCAAGGGGGTCTGGGCCCACAAGGTCCGCCTCGTCCTCACCGCTCTGGCCATCATCCTCGGGGTCGGCCTGATCAGCGGCGTCTACGTGTACACCGACACGATCGGAAAGGCTTTCGACGGCATCTTCGCCGACGCTTATTCGGGGGTAGACATTGCGATCGGAACCGAGTCCGAATTCAGCTTTGGAGAGGGAACCTACCTCGATGAGGCCGACTTCGCCCTGATCGACGAGGTGCCGGGGGTGGAAGAGGCCTACCCCTACCTCCAGGGCATCGGAGTGACCGTTCTGGACGCGGAGGGTGAGGTCTTGAGCAGCGGCCCGGGTCCGCCCACCTTCGTGGCCAGCCTGTCGGATCCTCAGGGGAACACCTACCGCGACACCGGTGGCTTCACGATCGACGCAGGCGCCTACCCGGTCGGAAGCGGGCAGGTGGTGTTGGACCGCGGTCTCGCCGATCAGGGCGGATTCGAGGTGGGGGACCGGATAACGGTGATCTCCGATCTCGTGGGTCGCCTTGATCTCGAACTGGTGGGAGTCGCCGTGTTCGGCGAGGGCGGAAGCCTGGGAGGCACCAAATGGGTGTTCTTCGATCTAGCGACCGCTCAGTCCGTACTGCAACGTCCGGGCAAGCTGTCGGGAGGAGTGGTGCAGGTCACTCCGGGGACCCAGGTCGACGACGTGATCGCCGGAATCCAGGCGGTACTGCCGGACCACGCCACCGTAGTGTCGGGCCAGGATGCCGCGGAAGAAGAGGCCGCCGAGATCCAGGCCGCCCTCTCCTTCTTCACGATCTTCCTGTCGGTGTTCGGATGGGTGGCCCTGTTCGTGGGCTCGTTCCTCATCTACAACACCTTCCGGATCGTGGTTAGCCAGCGCACCCGGGAACTGGCGCTGCTGCGGGCCCTGGGCGCCGGTGCCCGCCAGATCCGGGGAATCGTCCTGCTCGAGGCGTTGACCATCGGCCTGATCGGCGCCATCCTCGGGGTGGGCTTCGGTGTGATGCTCGCCTTCGGCCTCCAGCTGATCCTGCCCGCGGCCGGGATCGAGATCCCGACGGCCACACTGTCCATCAAACCCCGCACGGTGATCGTCGGCCTGGCGGCGGGCACCCTGATAACGTTCTTCTCCGCCCTGATCCCGGCCCGGCGGGCCTCCAAGGTCTCTGTGATGGCCGCCCTCCGAGAGGATGCCGCCGGCCCGGCCCGGGGCGGACTCCTGCGCCGCGCCCTGGTGGGTGCGGTGATCCTGGCGGTGGGGCTGGGCGGCCTCTTCTTCGGGCTGTTCGGGGACACGGGTTCCGGGCCGAGCCCGGTGGTATACGTGGGAGTAGGGGTCGGGGTGATCTTCCTGGCGGTGTTCGTGCTCAGCCCCTTGGTGGCAGGGCCCGTGACCAACCTTCTCGGTAGCGTCCTGGAACGGTTCACCGGTACGTCCGGCAGGCTCGCCAGAAGGAACGCCATGCGGAGCCCGCGGCGGACGGCGGCCACCGCCGCGGCGGTGACGATCAGCATCACGCTGGTAGCGCTGGCCTCCACCCTCACCGGTTCCATCCGCGGGACCATCGACGAGGTGCTGGCCGAGAATGTGGACGCCGACGTGGTCGTCCTGCCGGCCGGCCAGTTCGGTGACCCCTCCGCCGCCTTCGCCCCCGAGGTAGCAGAGCGCATGGAGGGGATAGATCTCGTGGCGGATCTCACCCGGATCTGGATCGAGTGGGGGCTGCTCACCGTCGAGACGCCCACGAGGGCTCTAACCGACGAGATCCTGATCACGGGGGCGGAGCCGAACCTGGCCGACTTCATTCCGCCCGATGGGTTCCGGGGATCGCTCGACCCCCGACCGGGAGAGGTCGTCATCGAGGCTGCGATCGCCGACGACTATGACGTCGCGTTGGGCGACTCCCTGGTCATCGAGTTCGAGCAGTCCGGCGAGCTCCCGTTCACCCTGGTTGGCATCGCCGAAGGACCCGCCTGGGCCGGGATAGTCGCCATCCCCGCCACCGATTTGATATCGGCCACCGGGCTGGACCAGCACTCCCAGGTCTATGTGCAGGCGGTGGAGGGCGTTACCCCGGACGAGTTGAAGGCCGCCGTCGAGCCGTTGCTGGCCGACTACCCGAACGTGGCGGTCCAGACGTTCGAGGACCTGCAGAGCGAGGCCGAGGCCCAGCTCAACGGGTTGCTCAACTTCATACTGGCCCTGCTGGCCCTGGCCGTGGTCATCGGGATGCTGGGGGTGACCAACACGATGGCCCTGGCGGTGTTCGAACGGACCCGCGAGATCGGTCTCCTGCGGGCGGTGGGCCTCGACCGGCGGACCACCCGACGGATGGTCCGGGCCGAGGCGTCCATCGTCTCCGTGTTCGGAGCCTTGATGGGGATCGGCCTGGGCATCTTCTTCGGCTGGGCGCTGATAAAGGCGCTGGAGGACCTGGGGTTCGCGGTCTTCGTCATCCCGTGGCTTCCGTCCTCGGCGTCGGTGGCCGGCGTGCTGGGAAGTCTGCTCTTCTGGCTGCTCGCCACCGGAATACTGGGGATCCTGTTCGCGGTCTATCCGGCGTGGCGGGCAGCCCGGCTCAAGGTCATTGAAGCCATCGCCCACCTCTGAGCCCATCGGCGGGACGCCGGGCGCCGCCTCGGGTCTGGTGGTTCGCTATATCGCCAGGCAGGTTACGCACAAGGTCCCGCCTGTGGTGATCGTCCCCTCCATGGTGTGGAAGCGGCAGTCCGGCTTGAGGTCATCGAAGCCATGTACCACCTATGAGTCCGCCTATGCGGATCCCGCCTCGGGTTTGGTGGGTAGCCGGAGGATGTAGACGATCAGGCCGATCCCGAACAGCCCCAGGAGCAACCGCATCATCGGGCTGTCGAGAGCGAACCCGAGCGTGACCGTGAATGACAGGATGATGGCGATCACCGCGGTCGCCTTGAGGCGGACGGTGAATCCGTGGCCGGCTCTCCAGTCCCTGATGATCGGTCCGAACACCCGATGATCCACCACCCATCGGTCGAAGCGGGCAGAGGACTTGGAGAACAGGAAGGCGGCCAGGAGGATCGGCCCGGTGGTGGGGATCAGGGGGACCCAGATGCCGACGATGCCGATCGCGGCAAACAGGAGACCCAGCCCCAAGAGGACCGACCTCAGAACCCGGTTCTGCACTAGTCCCGTCGGCATGTCCGTGGACGTTAGGCACGGTGGATGACAACAGAAAGTCGGAAACGTTGCCTTGGCCCGGGCATCTCTCCCCTCGGTGATGGTCGCCGCCGGTGACGCGGCGTGGCCGAGGTGAAAACGGGGATGTCTAGACTTCCGAGCCGTGGATCGGACTAGCAAGAACTGGATCGATTCCGATCGTTTTATCCCCGCCAGGTTCGTACGCCCGGTCCTCCGGCTGACCCGCATCGAGGCTGCGTCGGGGATCGTCCTGGTGGCAGCGGCCGTAATCGCCATGCTCTGGGCGAACCTCCCGGTATTCGGGGACTCCTACTACAACTTCTGGCACCACCACCACCTCGAAGTGACCCTTGGGCCCATCCACTTCGCCGAAGACCTCAAGGACCTGGTCAACGACGGGTTGATGGCGATCTTCTTCCTCGTCGTGGGGCTGGAGATCAAGAGGGAGCTCGTACTGGGGGAACTCCGCGATCCCCGCAAGGCGGCCCTCCCGGTGGTGGCCGCCCTGGGCGGCATGGTCCTGCCGGCTCTCATCTACCTGGCTTTCAATGGCGGCGATCCGGCTGCCATCCGGGGATGGGGGGTCCCGATGGCGACCGATATCGCCTTCTCGCTCGGCGTACTGGCCCTACTCGGCTCGAGGGTACCGGTCGGCGCGCGGCTGTTCCTGCTGGCGGTGGCCATCGCCGACGATATCGGCGCGATCGCTGTCATCGCCATCTTCTATACCGACGATCTCAGCCTTGGATACCTGGGCCTGGGGATCGCCGTGCTGGCGCTGATCGTCATAGCAACCAGGGTCAACATCCGGTCCCACATCCTCTACGCCCCGCTGGCGCTAATCGCCTGGTTCTGTTTCCTCGAATCCGGTGTCCACAGCACCATCGCCGGCGTGATCCTCGGCTTCCTCACCCCCTCCCGCCCTCTGTACGACAACCACGAATTCGACCGCGCCGCGCGGGAGGTCGTCGACATCTTTCCGACCCACTCCGACGAACCCGGGTTCCAGGAAAAGGTCGAGTACGAGGCGCGGCAACTCGCGGACGTGGCGAGGGAGTCCATCTCCCCGCTGTCCCGCCTCATGCACCTGCTCCACAACTGGAGCGCCTTCGTGATCGTCCCGATATTCGCACTGGCCAACGCCGGCGTGTCCCTGGCCGGGATCGACCTGGTCGACTCCGTCACCTCGAGAGTCGCGCTGGGGGTGGCGATCGGCCTGGTGGCCGGGAAGGCGATCGGCGTGACGGGTTTCGCCTGGCTGGTGGTCAAGCTGGGTTGGGGCCGCCTGCCCTCCGGTATCGGATGGCAGCACATGATCGGCACCGCGACGCTGGCCGGAATCGGGTTCACGGTGGCCCTCTTCATCGGTGACCTGGCCTTCACGGACAATGCGGTCATCGATCTGGCCAAGATCGGTATCTTCACGGGCTCGATCGTGGCCGGGGTGCTCGGCTACCTGATCCTGCGATCGACGCCCGAGCGCAACCAGCCCTCCGTCCCGACGGGCGGTGCCCGGCACTGACCGTGGCCGCCTACGACGCGGTTGTGGTCGGCTCGGGACCCAACGGGCTGGCCGCCGCCGTCGTGCTGGCGGAACGCGGGCACCGGGTGGTGGTGCTGGAGGCCGCCCGGACCATCGGCGGGGGTACCAGGACCGAGGAACTGACCCTGCCGGGCTTCCGACACGACGTGTGCTCCGGCTTCCACCCCCTGGGCGCGGCCTCTCCGCTCTTCGACCGGCTACCCATGGAACGGCTCGGACTCCGCTGGATCGTGCCGGAGGTCCAGCTGGCTCACCCCCTCGACACGGGTGGCGCGGCGGCGCTGTGGCACTCGCTGGACCGGACCTGCGACAACCTCGGCGCCGATTCGGACGCGTGGCGGCGCGCCGTGGGATGGATTGCCGCCGGCTGGGATGACTTCGCCGCACGAACGATGAAACCCCTGGCCAGACGGCCCCTGCCCACGGCCGGCGCGTTCCGGGCGGCCCTGCCGGCGGCCACCTTCGCCCGGCGGTTCCGTACCCCCGCCGGCCGAGCCCTCTTCGCAGGGTTGGCCGCCCACGCGATGGCTCCGTTGGGGACTCCGGGCACCGCCGGCATCGGCCTGGTGCTGGGCGCCCTGGCCCATGTCGGCGGATGGCCGATCGCGGCGGGTGGCTCTGAGGCGATCGGCCGCGCCCTCGCCCGCTACCTCGAAGGGTTGGGCGGGTCGATACGGACCGGGCACCCGGTCAGGACGCCCTCGGACATCCCGGCTGCGAAGGCGGTCCTGTTCGACACCCATCCCCGGGCGCTGGTCACCGTCTACGGCTCTCGAGCGCCCGGCCGTGCCGCCCACCGCCGGATCCGCCGCTACGGGAGCGGCGCGGCCTCCTACAAGATCGACTACGCACTGTCCGGCCCGATCCCGTGGACCGCACCGGAGTGTCGCCGAGCCGGAACGGTGCATGTAGGAGGAACCTACGGGGAGATCGCCGGGGCGGCGAGGTCGGTGGCGGACGGCGTGGTCCCGGAACGCCCCTTCGTGCTGGTCGGCCAGCAGAGCCTCTTCGACCCGGCCCGGGCGCCGGAGGGCCGCCACACCGCCTGGGTCTACACCCACGTGCCCTTGGGCAGCACCGAGCCGGTAAGGGACCGGGTCGAGCACCAGATCGAGCGTTTCGCGCCCGGTTTTTCCGACCTGGTCCTGGCGGCGCGGGTCACCACACCCCACGATTTCGAGTCCTACAACCCCAACTACCTGGCAGGCGACACCGCCACGGGCGCGTACAACGTCAGCCGGGTGCTGGGCCGTCCGGGCCCGTACCGCAACCCCTACCGGACCGGTATCCCGGGCGTGTTCCTCTGCTCGGCGGCCACCCCGCCCGGACCCGGCGTCCACGGGATGTGCGGCGCCAACGCCGCCGTAGCAGCCATGCAGGAGTTGCTAGTTGACCACTGACCACTGACCACTGACCACTGACCACTGACCAATGACCAATGACCACTGACCACTTGGCGGGACTACCCGACCGGTGTGTCGAGACGGCCCTTCCTCCAGGCCATGATGTAGTTCATGCACATCTCGTCGCGGCCCAGCAGGGTGTCCTCGGCCATACCGTAGGCCTCGGAGTCGCGATCCACCGAGAAGACCGCGTCCGGCGGGTTCATCACCGGATCGATGATGCCGCTGTCCGCACCCGCTTCTACGGCCAGGTTGATGAAAGCGGCGTTCATCAACTTGCGGGCTGGTATGCCGAACGAGACGTTGCTCATGCCCCCGGTGATGTGGATCTCCGGCCCGTAGCGCTCCCGGAGGGCGCGGATCGCCTCCAGGGTGTGCAGCCCGAAGCTGCTGTCCACCGAGATGGGGAACACGAGCGGATCCACGAACAGGTCACCGATACGAAGGCCCGCACCTAGCGCCCTCTCCACCATCCGGGAGGCGTTGTCGATCCGCTCCCCGGCGCTCGACGGCATGCCGTCGGCCCCGGCCGCCGTGACGATCGCCCTGGCGCCGTATTCGACCGCGAGCTCCACGGCCTCGGTCCGCTCCAGGGAGGCCGAGTTGAGGATCGGCGGTGCGTCGCCCGCCCGGCGAGCAGCGGCCAGCCCGGCCTCGATGACGGTGATGTCGGAGGAGTCCACCGAGATGGGGAGAGCAGTCAGCGAGCCCACGTAACCGACCAGCCACTCCATAGCGGCCCGCTGCTCGCCTGTCCGGAGGGAGATCTCGTCCACGTTGACGTCCAGGTAGTGGGCGCCGGTCCGTACCTGATCGGCCACCACCCGGCGCAGGTACTCAAGGCCCAGGTCCGGGTCGCCTCCTCTCCCCATGGCCGCATCCACCGCCAGGGCGATGTGCTTGATCCGCCCCTCGTCATAGGCCTTGGTGGCCCGCATGGCGTCGGAGATCGGGAGCAGCCCGGACTCCCCGTCGAGGGTCTCGAAGGTGACGCCCTCCACGCCGTTCTCAACGGCGAAGCGCTTGCCCTTCCGCAGGACGATGCGGCTGGTGTGGACGTTCTCGCCGATGACGACGAACCTCGTTCCCTTCATCGCACCACCAACTCGGGATCCGCTGGGCTCCCGCCCTCGGGGGCCGGCGGGAGGGTGTCGGGCATAGGCTTCATCTGGCATCCCTCCACGAAGATCTCGAAGAAGTCGGGGGTGGTCTCGAGTTCGAGATGCGTCACCCGCTTGGCCAGTTCCTCGGCCCCGGGGCGTCTGGTCCTGTCCAGAAGCAGCGCACGCGCTCCCTCGATTGACGCGTTCCCCACCTTGACCACCCGCTCCTCGGGCACGGGCGCGATCAGGCCGATCTCGATGGCGTTGGGAACGTTCAGGTAGCTGGCGAACCCTCCCGCCAGGTAGAGGCGGTCGATGGCGGACGGCGTGACCCCGGCAGTGCGCATCACGATGAACTGGCCACAGTAGTTGGCGGCCTTGGCCTGGGCGAGGTTGCCGATGTCACGCCTCGAGAAGGTGATGCCCCGGTCGGGCACCAGGTCGATGGCGGCCAGCCTGCGGTCGCTGGTGAAGACGCCCAGCGGGGTCATCAGTTCCAGGCGGCGGAGCTCGGCCAGCAGGTCGGTGAGCCCGGAGCCGCAGATGCCCGACGCCGGAGCGTCGCCGATGGTCCGGTAGGAGCCGGCCGATCCGTCCTTGTCCAGGCGGATCGACTCGATGGCCCCGTCGTACGCCCTCATACCGTAGGTGACCAGTCCCCCCTCGAAGGCCGGTCCCGCCGGGCAGGAGGCAGCGTAGAGACGGCCCTGATGGTGGAGCACGACCTCGGTGTTGGTACCGATGTCCACCAGCATCTCGGTCTCCCCGGTCCGGCCCAGGCTGACGGTCTCGAGGCAGGCCACCGCGTCAGCACCCACATGGCTGGCGATGAGCGGCAGGCCGTAGACACGGGCGCGACGGTTGGCGCGCAGGCCCAGATCGCGGCTCAGGGCCAGCAGGGCGGTGTGCGGGCGCCGGCCGTCCCGGTACTCATGCTCGATGAGCGACTTGTATGGCTTCTGGCCGATGCTCTGGACATCGATGCCGAACAAGATGTCCCGCATGGTGGAGTTGGCGGCCACCACGATCTCGTAGACGTGCGGAGGGCGCTTACCGAGGTGGGTGACCATCTCCCGGATGCCCTGACCGATGGCTGCTACGGCGGCGTTCTGAAGCTCGCCGGCCACGCCCCGCCGCGCCTCGTAGGAGATACGGTTCATGACATCGCTGCCGCCGAACTGCTGGGGGTTCTCGAAGCTGGTGACGGCGACGGTCTCGCCCGACTCCAGGTCGACCAGCTCCAGCACCACGGTGGTGGTTCCGAGGTCGACCGCCACGCCGAGGATGGCCCCGCGGTACGTGTCGATCACCTCGCCCGCATACGTGACCCGGTCGCCAGCCCTGCTCACCATCGGATCGAGCCGTTCCCCGGGATCACGGCGGCGGAGGCTGGACTCCAGGATCCTCGGACGGCGGCGGAGCGGCTCAAAGCTGATCGGGCGCTCGTCGCTCACGATCTTGGCCTGGCATGCCAGCCTGAAGCTGCCCCGCAGAAAACCCTCGGGCTCGGTGCGCGGCGCCAGCGATTCCATGCCGCCGGTTATCTCCACCACGCACTCATGGCACCGGCCGGTGCGGAGGCAGGAGGTAGGCACCTCGACCGACAACTCGTCGGCGTAGTCGAAGATGGTCCGCCCGACCCGCAGGTCCCTGGTCGTGCCCAGGTGGGAAACGGTCACGCCTGCGGCTCTTCCCCGGCCTGGTCCCCTCGGCGGGCGGCGGCCTCCTCCTGAATGGCGGATATCTTGGCGCTGGCTCTCTCCCGGGCGCGGGGACGGCTCTCCCAGGCGGTGCGGTAGTCGAAGGTTCCGTCGTGGCCGCAGGTCAGCAGATCCGGTTCGCTGCCCGCCTGGATCTGGTTGCGGCACCGGAACAGCGCAGTGCAAAGGTCGTGACGGTCCCGATAGGGGCAGCGGGTGCGAGATGACACTTCGGCGTGGCTGACGATGCCGGCGAACATACGGGCGATCCGGTCGAGCCGTTCCTGGAAGGCCTGCTGGTCGTGATCTCGGTCCTGTTCCGCCATGGCGTGGCTCGGGTCAAGGCTCAGCCGCGGACTTCGGGCGCCAACTGCTTGGCCAGCGCCACGCAGGCCAGGGCGTCCTTGCCGTAGCCGTCCGCCCCCACCTCTTCTCCGAACTCCGGAGTAACCGGGGCCCCACCCACCATGAACCGCACCTGCTCCCGGAGGCCGGCGTCCTTGAAGGCCTCCACCGTCTTGGCCATGTTGGGCATGGTGGTGGTGAGGAGGGCCGACATCCCGATCAGACGGGCATCGCTGTCCTTTACGGCCGCGAGGAACTCGTCCGGCGAGGTGTTGACACCGAGATCGATCACCGTGAACCCGCCGCCGCGGAGCATCATGATGCAGAGGTTCTTACCGATGTCGTGCAGGTCGCCCTGGACGGTTCCCATGATGACGGTACCGATCGGTTCCACTCCCGAGGCGGCCAGGATCGGCTCGATATGGGCCATACCGGCCTTCATGGCCCGGGCGGACACCAGTACCTCGGGGACGAACACGAATCCCTCCCGGAACTTGATGCCCACGATCCCCATGCCGGCGATCAGGCCGTCGTCCATGATCTCCAAGGCGGGCACCCCGTCCGCGAGAGCCGCGGCGGTGAGCCGGTCGACGGTGTCGTTGTCCCCCTCGATCAGGGCGGCGGCGATGTCCTGCATGGCCGGAGAGGCTCGGCTGAACAACTCTATGTTGCGTTCGATCTCCTCAGGCCGCTCGAGGAACTCCTCGATCTCGGCCCGTATCGTCTCGTTCGCTATACCGGATAGCTGAAACATTTCGAATCGATCAATCCCGTCTAATCGGTTGGAAAGCGGTCCTGGAAACCTTTCCAGCACTCCGGAAGGCTACCCCGATCCGGTCGGTCAGGCAAGGGGGTTGAACGGCCCGGACCTACTGCCCGGAGCCATCGTCACCGCTCGCCGGCGGCGGATCGTGGACAACGAACCGGCCATCCGGGCGGTGAGCGTTGGAATAGTCACGGGCGGAGTCCGCCAGAGCGGCCAGCACCTCCATCTTCGTCCCGAGCGGAACCGAGCCCTCGGGCGCAACTCCCTGGACCCCGGCGTTGAGCACGGTCATGCAGGCCTCGTAGCAGTCATCGTAGGTGCCGCTGAACAGGACGGTCGGGTTGTTGATGTTTCCGAACAGGGACATGCGGTCGCCGGCGATCTCCTTCGCCTTGATCGGATCGACCTGCGACTCGAAGTGGAAGCAGTCCCAGCCGGCCTCGGCGAAGTAGTCGATGCGGTCGGTGGTCTCGCCACAGCAGTGGAGGATGCTGGGACCGCCCACCTCGGCCTGGATCTGCTGGTGCATCTCGAGGAGGAAGTCACGGTACATGTCGGGGCTGACCAGCTCCCGGTTGGCGTGATCGCACCACATGATCGCGTCGGCGCCGGCTTCGAGTTGGGCGTGGGCGGACATCATCGACGCCGGCAGCAGGACCTCCAGGTAACGGCGGATCTTGTCGGGATCGAGGATGGTGTCCATCAGGAAGTTCTCGATACCGACCAGATGGAAGCCCACCGACCAGGCTCCGTAGACCTTGCCGACGATACCCACATCCGGGTAGCGCTTCCTGAGCAGGCGGATGGCGCCGAGGGCCGCCTTGAACGAGCGCCGTTCCAGGTAGTCGGACGGGACCTTGAAGTCGTCGGGGTCGGTGAGGACGTGATCGTCGACCGCCGGCCAGTTGTCCTTGGTGCCCCACCAGGTTGAGGCGTCGAGCGCGTCGGCCTCGAGTTGGGAGTGGAAGACGGGCATCACCGTGTCGAGCCCCAGGTTCTCGTGGGCGGTGGCGGCCAGGCGAGCCATCTTCTCGGCATCCAGGTGGGCCTCGGGAAACGCCGCGTCGGCGATCTCCATGGCTTCGAGGGTGATTACCGAGCTCAGGGTCATGGCCGGGACCTTGTCCACCCGGCCCCCGTACAGGGCCGACAGGAAACGCCGGCGGGGGGTCATCCATTCGCCGCTGAGTCGGGGGTACTGCTCTTCGGTCATGCTTTGCCTCGTTGCCTCTTTGTTTGTCTCCGGTGGAGTCCTGCCCGGTGGGCCGGATGCGTCGAAGATAGTAGTTGCCCGACTCCTCGCCGTGGGAAGCCGCTGAGAGGAATCGTCGGCGGGTGAGCCGGTCCGTTCCGAGGGTGGTCTACCCGCGTCCGGGTAGCCATAGGCCGGGAATAGACTCGGCGGACCAGGGAGGTTTGACGTGAGCAAAGAAGGAGAGCACTCCAAGCCCGGGGGCTCGTGGGAGGAAGGCTCCACCGGGTTCGCGGAGTTGGGTGACCTGTTGCGATCCGGTTTCAGCGAGGGCCGCGACGGAGGGCCGGCGGCCGGCGCGGAACTCCGCTCGGCCTGGAGCGGCTTCGTGGATGCCGCTCGCGATCTGGGCCAGGCGCTCGCGGCGACCGCCAACGACCCGGAGGTCCGGGCGACCGTGAAGAGCGCCATGCAGACGCTGGTCGACACGGTCGGGACCGCTGCTCGTGATGTCGCCGGTACGGCCGCCGAACGCGTCAGGCAAACCGCGGAGAGACGGAAGGAGGAGGGCGAGGACGCGGAGGACGAAGCCGAGCGCGCCACCCCGCCCCTCGTCACTTGTGGCTGGCTGGCCGACAATCTGGATAATCCCGGCATCCGCATCGTGGACACCCGATGGTTCCTGGGAGAGCCTGGCGCCGGAAAGCTCCGCTACCAGGAGGATCACCTGCCCGGCGCCATGTTCCTGGACCTCGACGAGGACCTGGCAGCCTCCGAAGGCCCAGGTCGCCACCCGCTCCCGACCACGGACGACTTCGCCGATCTGCTGGGCCGCCACGGAATCGGCAACCACCATCACGTGGTGGTCTACGACCAGGGACCCGGGGCCATAGCCGCCCGCCTCTGGTGGATGCTCCGCAGCGTCGGTCACGAACGGGTGAGCGTGCTCGACGGCGGATACAACCGTTGGTCCGGCCAAGACCATCCGCTCACCACGGACCCACCGGACTTCGTCCCTACCACGTACGAGCCCAAGGAAGGCCCCACCCTCACCGTCGATCGCGACCAGCTACTCGAGCGCCTGGGATCCGCCCAGGTGATCGACGCCCGGGAACCGGAGCGCTACCGGGGTGAGACGGAGCCGATCGACAGCGTGGCCGGTCACATCCCGACCGCCCTGTCGGCGCCCACGGCTGAGAACGTCGGCCCGGACGGCACCTTCAAGCCGGCTCACGTGCTGGCGGCCCGGTTCTTCGAATTGGGTCTGGATCGCGACAAGCCGGTGGTCAGTTACTGCGGGAGCGGGGTTACCGCCTGCCACAACCTCCTGGCCCTCCAAATCGCCGGCTACCCCGAAGGCATCCTCTACCCTGGCTCCTGGTCGGACTGGTCCGCCACGGGGATGCCGGTAGCAGTAGGCCCCGACCCCGGC
>WTGW01000045.1 GCA_011523395.1 Acidimicrobiia bacterium | reverse complement strand
TCTCGGCCGCGGCGCCGATCTCGCCGGATCTCCTGCTCTTCTTCCGGGGTATCGGCCTGCCGGTCTTCGAGCTGTACGGGATGACCGAGTCCTCCGGTCCCGGCACGTCCAACGTGCCGGGGGCCAACCGGATCGGGACCGTGGGGCGGGCCATGCCGGGGGTGGAACTGTCTATCGCCGATGACGACGAGATCATGTTGCGCGGCGGGCTCATCACCGAGGGTTACTACCGCGACCCGGACACGACCGCCGCCACGTACGGCGAGGACGGATGGTTGCGCACCGGCGACCTGGGACGGCTGGATGACCACGGCTACCTCAGCATCATCGGGCGCAAGAAGGAGATCATCATCACCGCCGGGGGCAAGAACGTGGCCCCGGCCCGGCTGGAGAACCTCATCAACGAGCATGCTCTGATCTCCCAGGCCTGCGTGGTGGGCGACGGTCGCCGCTACCTGACCCTCCTGGTCGCCCTGGATCCCGACATGGCGGAGGGATGGGCCGAGAGCCAGGGCGTGGAGTACGGCAGCTTCGACGAGTTCACCCGCCATTCGAAGGTGCTCGCGGAAGTCGACCGGGTGGTGGAGTCGGCCAACGCCCGGGTCGCCCGGGTGGAGCAGGCTCGCAAGTGGACCGTGGTGTCGGAGAAGTGGTCGGCCGAGTCCGGCGAACTCACCCCGTCGCTCAAGATGAAGCGCCGGGTGGTGCTGGAGCGCTACTCCCGCCAGATCGAGGACCTCTACGAGGACTGAGCCCTCCGGTGCGGTCGGGACGGGGCGCGAGCGCCGGGACCGGGTGGTCGGGGACATGACCCGGGCACAGGTGGTGGTCACCCGGCGGCCACCCGGGGCGGTCGTGGAGATGCTCCGGGCGGTGGCGGAGGTGTGGGTGTTTCCCGAGAACCGAGCCATCCCGCGGGCCGAACTGCTGGCGAGGGCCCCTGATGCCGACGGCCTGTACTGCATGCTCACCGAGCGCATCGACGCGGAGTTCCTGGACGCGGCCGGACGCCTCACGGCCATCAGCCAGATGGCGGTGGGCGTGGACAACATCGACCTGGCCGCATGTACGGCTCGGGGCATCCCGGTCGGCTACACCCCCGACGTCCTCACCGAGACCACCGCCGACACCGCGTTCGGGCTGCTGATCGCGGCGGCTCGCCGGTTCAGGGAGGGTTTCGAGGAGGTGGTGGAGGGCCGTTGGGGGGAGTGGGACCCGTTGGCGCTGGTGGGCCGGGACATCGCCGGATCCACCCTGGGCATCGTGGGCCTCGGGCGGATCGGGCAGGCTATAGCCCGGAGAGGTGCAGGGTTCGGCATGCGGATGCTCTACACCAAGCGGCGCCGCGACCGCCGCGCCGAGGAGGTGCTCGGAGTGGAGTACCGCACCCTGCGCGAGCTGCTGGCGGAGGCGGATCACGTGGTAGTGGTGGCCAGCTTCCACCCGGGCACGCACCACCTCATCGACCGGGATGCTCTGGCGGCCATGAAGCCGACCGCCACGCTCGTGAACGCGGCCCGGGGTCCGGTGGTCGATACGGACGCGCTGGTCGAGGCGCTGGCCGGGGGGACGATCGCCGCCGCCGGCCTGGACGTGACCGATCCCGAGCCCATCCCGGCGGATCATCCGCTGGTGGCCCTGCCCAACTGCTTCATCGTCCCGCACATCGGGAGCGCCACCGTCCGGACCCGCATCCGGATGGCGGAGAGGGCGGCGGCCAACCTGGTGGCTGCCCTGGAGGGGCGACAGATGCCGTATTGCGCCAACCCCGAGGTCTACGACGCCTGACGGGTTTGACGGCCCTTCCATCGGTCCCGCGTATCCGCACACAGGCTCGGCTCCCCGGGCCTCGACGTACCTGTCCACTGCCCACCCCTGGCAGTGTTCGGGTTGTTAGCCTTGGAACCTCGGAGAATGCGGGGGATCCTCATGCAGGAGATACAACTAACCGCGGTTATCCGGCAAGAGGACGGTTGGTTCGTGGCGCAGGCATTGGAGGTCGACGTCGCGAGCCAAGGTGAGTCGCCCGATGTTGCGCTTGACAACCTTGTTGAGGCGTTGGAGCTCCATTTCGAACCGCCCCGTTCGACTGTGGCACCACAAGTTCATCACCTCCGAGTGAAGGTTGGAGCGGCTTAGCCCGCTCCCCGACAGGCAGGTCGCTCGCAAGCTGCTAGAGCCGGGTTTGTAGAGGTCAGCCAAAAGGGCAGTCACGTCAAGTTCGTGAGGCGGGATGGCGATGAGATTCGCACCGCCGTTGTCCCGCGTCATAGGGAAGTGCGAGTCGGGACCTTGAGCAGCATATTGCGCCAGGCAGGACTGAGCGTTGAGCAGTTCAACCGACTGTAGATTGCCGGATCTGTCACGCGGAGGCTGGCCGACCCTGGTTAAAGATGGCTAGGACGGCGCCATCGGCTACCTCGATCTCGACTTCCATGCCTAGGGCGACGTTGCTGATTCCCAGGGTGCCGTGGACCTGGAGCGAGGCATCCCGGATTTCCCATCGGGCGTGGCGGATGTGGACGCCGTGGGCGTCTCCCCCGATCGGGATGAGGCTGAAGACCATTCCCGGTGTGGTGGCAATCGTCCTGCCGCCCCGGACTACGTAGGCCGTCTCCCGTTCCATGACCCAGCTGGCCGGGACGTGGCGGGCCGCCGGGCTCCCGATCACCCCGACGTTGCCCAGCAGGTGGTCGAGCCGCCCGCCTCCGCCGCCCACGAAGACGATCTCGCTCGGGTCGTTGCGGAGCGCGACCTCCAGCGCCAGCTCCAGATCGGTGGCGTCCTTGTCGGGCGAGTGGGCTTCGATGACGGTCTCGCCGTCGAATATGCGCTCCATGGCGCTTGCGGATATCGAGTCGAGGTCGCCCACGAGGATGTCGACGGTCACGGCGGCGGCGGCGGCGATGTCGGCGCCCGAATCGGCGGCTATGACGAGGTCGGGTGGTCCGAGCCGCTCGATCCGTTCCGGCGTGACCGGATCACCCCCGGCGAAGACGTGGACTACGGTCATTCAGGTTCGCGGCGCGAACACCGCCATGGATCCGGCGCCCAGGACGACGGGACGCTCCTCCTCGAGAGGCTGGAGGAAGACGTAGTCGTCTCCCCGGTCGGAGGCGGCGTACACGAAGGCCGAGCTGTCCGGCGCCCAGAGCGTGTGGCTGTGGCCGTACTGGTTCCAGAAGGGGATGTAGCTGCGCAGGAAGTTCTCGGTGGGGGCTATGCCGGGGTATGAGGTGATGGCGCCGTCCTGGTACACGGCCATCGAGAGCCGGCTCGCCTCGCTTATTCCGAGCAGGAGGATCTTGCGGCTGTCGGGGCTCCACTGCCAGGCCACCGTGTTGGGGGCATCGAGCTCCGCCACCTGACCGCTACCCGGCTCCACCAGGTACATGGAGGTGGGGCGGGCCAGGTTGTGGAGCGAGTAGGCCACCTGCCTGCCGTCGGGGGATACCGCGAAGGCGAAGAAGCCGGCTCCCGTCGCGATCACTTCGACCTCACCGCTCACCAGGTCGTGGATCACCAACTCGTCCGGGGGCTCCTCGCTCTGGTTCCCGGCGGGGCGCACGTACATGATCGAGTGGCCGTCGGGCATCCAGGACGGCGCCTGGTACGCCGACCAGACGAAGTCGAAGGTGGCTACGGGGGTGATCTCTCCGGAGGCCGGGTCGATGATCTGGAGGCGGGAGTTGTCGAGGTGGGTAAGCAGCCGCGAGCCGTCCGGCGACCAGTGGAGGTAGTACGAGAGGGCGGAGTCCACGATCTCCACCATCCCCGTGTCCAGGTCGAGGATCGCCAGGCCGACCTCGGAGTCGGTGGCTCCCAGCATCGCCACGAAACGACCGTCGGGACTCCAGTGGATGTAGAACACCACGAAGGGTGTCTCGTAGGCGGCCAGGGTTCCGCCGCTTCCGGGACCGATGACCAACCAGCTCTCGGTGGTCGAGGCTCTCGAAAAGGCCACCAGCCGGCCGTCCGGCGACCAGATGGGCTGGGCCAGGAAGCCATCCGCCCTCTCCACGTACAGGGCGGTCCGCTCGGCTCCCGGGCCGACGACGGTGATGCCTCCGCCGAACCGCCCGTCGACCAGCACCGGGGCGGTAAGCGCCTCCATCCCCCGGTCCGACCGCTCCGGCGCGGCCGGCATGGTCGTCGTATCGGCTGCCGAGACGGTCGTGGCGACGGTCCCTGTCGCGGCGGGCGCGGTGGTGGCGGTGGTCGTTGCGGCCCCTGTTTCGGCGCCGGCCGGTAGGGAGGTGGTAGCCGTGGTGGCGCCGTCCTCCGCGACCGCGACGGTGGTCGCCTCCGGGGAAGGACTCCCCTCGAAAACGACCTCGTTGCTCGAGGTGGAGCAGGCCGGGCCGAGAGCCATCATCGCTGCGACGAGGGCAAGCATTCCTGGTCGCCACGATCGGGCCGCGCCTGCTCGGAGGCTCATGTAAGGACTGTACCCCACGCCCACGGTCTACGGTTGCCCGGATGGGTGGCTACCCTTGAGGACCATGAGCACCAACGCATTGATGAACTTCAGCGACGAGGCCCTCGAGCGGATCATCGAGATCCGTGACCAGGAGCCGGGCGAAGACGAGTACGGCCTGCTGATCGAGATAACCGGCGTCCAGGGACTCCAGTTCGGATACTCGTTGTCGTTCGTCCCGCTCGACGAGGCTGAGCCGTCCGATCACGTGGAGCGCCACGGTGATCTGGCGGTCGTCATCCCGGCTGCGGACACCGAGAACATGACCGGCGCCCGGCTGG
>WTGW01000106.1 GCA_011523395.1 Acidimicrobiia bacterium | reverse complement strand
TGGGACGCAACTATCCCGGTTCCGATGACGACTTCAGGGCCTTCGCCCAGATGGTCACCGATCAGGACCGCCCCATCGTCGAGTCCCAGCGCCCCGAGGAGCTCCCCGCCGACCTGGCCGCAGAGATGCATGTGAGAGGCGCCGACCTCGGGACACTCGAGTACCGGCGCTGGCTGCTCGACATCGCCAACGGCGTCATCGAACCGGCTGGTGGTTGAAGATCCGAGGCGTCCCTCTTCAGGCGGACCGGACAGACTCCTCGGAGCACCACGGCGATGACTATGCCCCCGACCACTACCTGTCCACTTCGAACTAAGGCATCACCTTGCGTAGTCGTGTGAAGCCGCTGATCGCATGGAGGGTGAGCGCCCGTCCGTCGTCCGGCATTGATGTGGTCTATAATCCGGGCAGCGGTAGGTTGCTGATCGGGTGAAGGAGTCGGTATGGCGACAATCGAACTCGACCATGCGGTTTGCATCGTCTCGGGTATGTGCGCGTCGGTGGCGCCCGCCTTGTTCCGGGTGGCGGACGACAGCAGCGAGATAATCGTTCTCCAGGAGAATGTTCCCGATGATCTCCTCGACGAAGCCATGAACGCGGAAGTGTGCTGTCCGGTCGAGGCGATCCGGGTGGTGACCGGCTAGAAGCCCGCTGTACTATCGGTGTACGGCGCCGACCACGCCCGACCGAACGAGTGGAGGTGACGGTGGTAAAGATCACTGCCGAACTCGATGAGACCCAGGGGAATACCCAGCTCGACGTGGCGGGGGAGACGAAGCTCTACGAGCAGCTTCGCAACTTCTGGCACCCGGTGGCCTTCTCCGAGGATCTCAAGGATGAGCCTCATCAGGTGACCCTCTTCGAGACCCGTCTGGCCGTCGCCCGCCTGGACGGGAAGCCCTACGTGTTCGACGACATCTGCCGCCATCGCGGCTCGGCCCTATCGCTGGGCCGGATCGATGGTTGCTACCTGCGGTGCGCCTACCACGGCTGGGCCTACGACAAGGAAGGAACCGTGGTCGACATCCCGGCCCGGCCCGAACTCAACGGCAAGCTCAAGGCGCAGCTCCCCGTCTACCCGGCGATCGAGTCGGGTGGCCTGGTGTGGACCTGCATGGGTGACGAGCCTCCGGTGTTCCCGCCCGCCGTCCTGCCCGAACTCGACGATCCTTCCTTCCGGATCATGCGCTGGGAACCCTACGAGTGGGACTGCTCCGTGGGTCGTCGTCTCGAGAACTACTTCGACTTCTCCCACTTCGCCCACGTCCATCACGGCATCCTGGGGGACCGGGACAACGCGGTCATCGCCGACTACGAGGCCTTCCGGCAAGGCGGGGAGATCAAGATCAACGCCGGTCCCTTCCTCGAGTACACGGACAACCCCAAGAACTCGATGGTGGCGACAGACGGCGAGACCTACGACGCGTGGAAGCGCTACCGGGTGTTCATGCCCAACGCCATGTGGCTGGACAGCTCGGCCGGTCCCAACGAGAGCTACATCCTGTTCGTGGCAGTGGCGCCGGTGAGCCGCAAGCGGACCCGGTGCTTCACGTTCGTGGCCCGCAACTTCGCCTACGACCTGGACGAGGAGTTCGACCGGATGCAGAGGGTGATCCTCGCCCAGGACAAGCCCGTGGTCGAGTCCCAGCGTCCCGAAGAACTCCCGGTGGAGTTGACGGCGGAGATGCATGTGAAGGCGGCCGACCTCGGCACCGTGATCTACCGGCGCTGGCTGATGGAGTTCGCCGACGGGAAGATCGAGCTAGCACCGACCGCGTGACCGACCGGCCTGCCGTCGTAATCGTCGGGGCATCCCTCGGCGGCTTCCGTACTGCGCATGCCCTGCGGCGTCTCCGGTTCGAGGGCCGGATCATCCTGGTGGGGGACGAGCCCCACCTTCCCTACGACCGTCCGCCCCTCTCCAAGGAGGTCCTGACGGAGGACAAGGCACCGGACGAGACCTACTTCCGGGCGCGCGGTTTCTTCGAGGATCAGGCCATCGAGTTGAGGCTCGGCTCGCCGGCAGTGGGCCTGGACGGGGAGGGACGCACCATCACCCTCGCCACCGGCGAGCAGCTGGGATACGACGCAGCGGTCATCGCCACCGGCGCCCGTCCCCGGCGCCTCCCGGGAACGGATGGCTTGCCCGGTGTCCATGTGATGCGCACCCTGGACGACTCCGCATCGATCCGGTCGGCTCTGGACCGGGCGAGGCATGTGGTAGTGGTCGGGGCGGGCTTCATCGGCAGCGAGGTGGCGTCCAGCGCCCGTAACCGGGGGGCGGAGGTGACGGTCCTGGAGGCTGCCGGACAGCCCCTGGTGGCGGCGGTGGGCGCCGAGGTGGGGCAGCGCTGCGCGGCTCTCCACGACCTCTACGGGACCGAACTCCGGTGCGGCGCCGGCGTGGAGGGCATCGACCGGACCCCCGACGGCCTGGCGGTTCGCCTCGCCGGCGGCACGGCGGTCGGATGCGACCTGGTGGTGGTCGGAATCGGGGTGATCCCGAACATCGAGTGGCTGGAGGGTTCGGGGATCGAGACCGATCGGGCGGTGCTGTGCGACCAGCACATGCGCGCCTCGTTGCCCGGTGTCTACGCGCTGGGCGACCTGGCCTCCTGGGACAACCCCCGGTACGGGGAGCGGATGCGCGTGGAGCACTGGACCAACACGGTCCAGCAGTCCACGACCGTGGCCCGCAACATCGTGGCATCGCTATCCGGCGGGGATCCGGTCGCCTATGACGGCATCCCGTACTTCTGGTCCGATCAGTACGGGCACCGCCTGCAGCTGGTGGGCCGAGCATCAGGAGACGAACCGGTATTCGCTCACGATCCGCCCGATGGCCCAGCCATGATGGCCCTGTACCGCGACGGGGACCGGCTGGGAGGGGCCTTCGCCATCGATACGGTGGGTCCCCTCATGCAGATGCGGAGCCTCCTCGTCCGCAACGCCGGCTTCGATGAGGCCCTCGAACTGGCAGCGGAACTCGCGTAGCAGGGGAGGGTCGCCGCGAGCGCCCACATCCCGATATGCGTGTCGCCAGCCGGAGCGTGTCACACCCGATCGCTAGCTTCGGATCATGACGACAACACGCGAGGCCCGTTCGGGACTCTGGCTGGCCTTCGAGTCGACGGGAGGCTGTCTCGTCTACGCCGAACCCCCTGTGTCCGTCCACTCGGTGGAGGAAGCACGCCGCACCATGGTAAGGACCGCCGGGGAGGTGCTGGAAGAACGTAAGCCTGCAGGTCCCGATCCCGCGCACTTCCTGTTCCCATCCGGAGGGGAGCGCGGTTGGGACGACCTGGTCCGGTGTGAGTCCTACCGCTGCTACGACCCGAGTGTCCCGGAAAAGGGCATGGAGGTCTCCTATGTGCTGTACGAGCAAGGAGGCCTGGAGGGAGTCGGTGGGATCATGTGGACCTATGGCGTCTACCTGACGGTCAGGGGTTCTCCTGAGATCTGGGATCACCCCGCCCACGTGCCCTGCGGCCTGTACCTCATCGACGACTGATCAGGCGCACAGAAGCCGCTTCGCTCCGGTAGTACAGTCACCGCCTGAGCATCCACATCCGCAGGAGGGTGATTTGGCGCGGGCAGGTAACCCATGAGCGACTCTGATCAGGTGCGTATCGGCGTGATCGGCGCCAGTCCGCCCGGCTTCGGGGACCGGGCCCACCTGCCGGCCATCCGGTCCGCCGAGGGCCTGGCGCTGGAAGCGGTCTGCACAACCCGCGAATCCACGGCCCGCGCTGCGGCCGAGAAATGGGGTGCCCGCAAGTGGTACTCGGACGTCGAAGACCTGTGCGCCGACCCCGATGTCGATCTGGTCACGGTGGCGGTCCGTCCCCGGCTCCACTATCCGCTCACCATGGCGGCTCTCCGGGCCGGGAAGCCCGTCTACTGCGAGTGGCCCCTAGCTCTCGACACCGGCGAGGCCCTCGAGATGGCAGCGCTGGCCGACCAGGCCAAGGTTCCCACCGCGGTCGGATTGCAAGGACGTTTCGCCCCAGCCGTCGCCTGGGCTCGCCGGCTGGTAGCGGAAGGAGCGGTCGGCAAGCCACTGTCCTTTGTGGTCTCCCAGATGCTCTCCAAGTTCGAGGTCGACTCCGACCGCTCCTGGTTGGTGCGGCACGAGGAGGCCAGCGGCGCACTGTTCGTGGCGTTTGCCCACGTGGTGGATTCGGTCCGGATGATCCTGGGCGATGTGGAGTCGATCAGCGCCCGCCAACTCACCCTCTCGCCGGCCGGGGTCTATTCGGAGGGAGGGACCTTCGAGTGGGAGACGGCCGACACGGTGATGGCCATGGCGGAGTTGTCCGGTGGCGTGGTCGGTACCGCCTACGTGTCCAACACCACGTCCCCGCCCCAGGGGTATTCGCTGCGGATCATCGGCGAGGAAGGCCAGATGCTTCTGGAAGCCCCTTCCTACTACCAGTTCAGCCCCGTCAGGGTGTCGGCCGGACCGCTCCAGGTCTCGGTCGGCCGGAAGGATTCCGACCACCTCGAGGAGGTCGAGATCCCCACTGAGCACTTCTCGCAGCTAACCGTCAGCGAGGGGCACTCCGGCTACAACGTGGCCCGAGCCCTGACCGCCTTCGCCGCCACGATCCGGGAGGGCCGCCGCTTCCGGCCCGACTTCCGGGACGGTGTCGATCTCCACCGAGTGCTGGACGCGGTGATGGCCTCCGAAGAGGACGGCGGCTGGGTCAGCTGCACCTAGTCCGGTCCGGAGAGAACGCGAAAACCGCGGCGATCGGGCTCCGCCCGATCGCCGCGGTTTTCGCGTTCTCTCCGGACCGGACT
>WTGW01000161.1 GCA_011523395.1 Acidimicrobiia bacterium | reverse complement strand
TGATGCCGGTCGTCTGCCCGGAGATCGGGATCCCGTAGCGGAGGGCGTACCAGGCCGCTATGGCTCCGGCCATCTGGAAGACGAGCCCCACCCCCAGCAGCGGGATCGCAGCCATGATCGGGGAGCGGTAGATGATCACCAGCAGCACCAGCACCAGCAGCACCGTCACCAGGAGCAGCAGGGTGTCGATCTGCGTGAACACCCCGACCAGGTCGACGATGAGGCCTCCGGGCCCGCCCACGGCGACCTCGACGCCGCTCAGACCGAACGAGGCCGATCGGTCCCTGATGGCCTCGACCGTGTCGAGAAAGGCCGGATCGGCAGGCTCGCCGGCGACTTCCGCAAAGACGTACATGGTGGTGCCGTCGGGAGACACGAGGCCGGTCCGCTGACCCATGACCGGGTCGGGGCTGAGAACCTGGCCCACGTTGTCCGGCGCCGCCGGACCGGACATCCAGGCGGCCAGATCGGCGGCCGCCGCGTAGGCGGCAGATCCCAGGCCCCCGGACTCCCGGAACACGATCAGGACCGGCGTGCCGGCCGCGGGGAAACGCTCCTGGGCGAACCGGTAGGCCCGGGTGGCCTCGGCGTCCCTCGGCAGGAAGAGCGCCTGCTCGTTCTCGTTGGCGTCCGCCAGCATCGGGAGCTGCGAGATCAGAGCGCCGGCGGTGACCAGCCAGACAGCGAGCGTCACCCACTTGCCGCGGCGGCTGCAGGCGAGATCGGTCAGGCGGCCGAGCACTACCCGTTACCCAGGGGACTCCGGTAGGGGCGGCAGCCCGGGCTCATGGTTCCGATCCTCATCTCCAAACGATGCTAACGAGCCCCGGAATCTGTGCTGTCACCGGCGGGAAGACGATTCGCGGCGCCTGCCCGCAGCCCGGTGGCTCAGTCGGGGATCCAGGACTCGGTCTCGATGCCGAGGCCGTCGGCGACCCGGTTGGCGTAGGCGTAGTAGCCCACCACCTCGACTATGTCGAGAATGTCACGATCGGAGAACCCGGCCGATCGCAGCGCCTCTACGTCGGCTTCGTCCATCGCGCCGGGCGTCTTCGTCAGCTTGACGGCGAACCTCAGCATGGACCGCCGCTCGGGCGACAGGTCGGCAGTTGTCCAGTCCTGTTCGACCGCCTCGACCAGTCCATCGTCCTTGATCAGCCGGCGCAGACCGCGCCGATGGTGGACGACTCAGTAGTGGCAGTCGTTCTCGAGGCTCACCACCAGGGCGATGAGCTCCCGCTCGACCTTGCGGAGCGTGGCGGTGCCGGCCATCGCCGACTCGTAGAGAGCCAGATGCGCAGCCATGCCGCGGGGGTTGAGCGAGTGCACGGCCATGATGTTGTCGACCCGCCCGTACGCGGGATCGACCACCCGGGGATAGAGATCGCCGAGCGCGCCGTCCCAGGAATCGTCGGGAATGATCTCGATCCGCGCCATGACCACAGAGTCGCACACCATCCAGGACTCGACAAGTCCGCCATCCCGATGCCGAGGCGGGCAGTCCGGCCTGAAACGGTCTGCGGTCTTCGGACCGCGGCCCTGACCGACGACCGGCGGTCAGGTGCTCGGGTCGGACGGTTGTACGGCGGTCGCGATGATCCCGTCGAGGTCACTGGCAACCGTGATACTGTTGCCGAAGGTTCCGGGTCGGCGGGTCACCACAAACCTACGGTCTGCTCCGATGATGTCTGCCGTCTCATTGAGCCGCGTCATGATGGCGCGGGTCGGGTTGGTCGTGAGCTTGATCTCGGTTGCCCAGATCTCGCGCTCCACCCGCAGGACGAGATCGATCTCACGACCTGACGTCGTACGCAGGTGCCAGGCGTCGAAGTCACGCCCCGCCTGTGTCAGAGCGGTGAGGATCTGGTCGATGACATGGCCTTCCCAGCTTGCGCCTGCCATCGGTAGCGAGGCGATGTCATCGCCGGCGCTCATCCCGACCAGGCTGTGTAGCAGTCCGCTGTCCCGCCAGTACACCTTGGGTCGTCTGGTGAACTGCTTGGTGGGATTGGTGCTGTACGCGGGTAGGCGGCGAATGAGAAACGCACCTTCGAGATAGTCGAGGTATGCGTTGACAGTGTGATACGAGAGTCCGAGCAGTCGGCCGATATCGCTGGCGTTCCACCGTTGCCCGTGACGGGCAGCGAGAAGCCCGAAGAGCCGTCGGGTGGTTTGGGGTGCGGCCGGCAGGCCCCACGAGGGCAGGTCCCGTTGGGCCAGCAAGCTGAGGTAGTCGCGTTGCCAATGCGGGAATCCTCGCCCGTCCAGCACGCCGCCGTCGGGATAGCCGCCATAGCGCCACAGCCTCGCCCTGGCGTCGGGCGGCAGTTCTCGCAGCGACAGTGGGGCGAGTTCGACAACGGCGAGCCTGCCGGCGAGTGACTCGGACACGTCGCGCATCAGGGCCGGCGAGATCGATCCGAGCAGCAGGAAGCGCCCGTTGCGCCGCCGCTCTGCGTCGATGGCGCCGCGAAGCCGGGGAAATATCTCCGGTGCTGATTGGGCCTCGTCGATCACGACCAGGTCGGAGGAGGAGGCGACAGCCGCCCATTCGAGATCGAGCCGGAGCCGGTCGGCTTCCTGTTCCATATCGAAATACCGGCCACCCAACGACCGGGCCAGGGTCGTCTTGCCACACTGCCGAGGCCCTACGAGCGCGGCGGCGGGGTAACGAGACAAGCGCTCGCGTAGCAGCGGTTCAGGCGCATTGCGGGCAATGGAATGGGCTATGACGCGCTTGAGCATCAGCACGAGCCTAGCAGGCAATTTCTATTTTCAGGTGAAGTAACTTCTATTTGCTGCCACTGAGATCGCTATCGTCAAAGGGTGCAGCTTCTATATTCGGCGCTCTTGGCGTGGTCGGCATCGGAGCGCTGCGGTCGGTGCTACCGGGGGCGGTGGATACCTGCTCCGATCATGGACGCCGGCCGGTGTCCGGTCCTGGCCCTCAGGACAGGTCGAAGCGGTCGAGGTTCATGACCTTGTTCCAGGCCGCCACGAAGTCCTGAACGAACTTCTCCCCGGCGTCGTCCGAACCATAAACCTCAGCTATAGCTCGAAGCTGGGAGTTGGAGCCGAGGACGAGGTCCACCGCGCTGGCCGTCCACTTGACCTCGCCCGTCTCGCGGTCGCGGCCCTCGTAGACGTGCTCGGCCTCCGAGGCCTGCCACCCGGTGCCCATGTCGAGCAGGTTGGCGAAGTAGTCGTTGGTGAGCGTCCCGACCCGCTCGGTGAGCACGCCGAGCGAGGACCCGGCGGAGTTGGCGCCCAGCACGCGGAGGCCGCCGACCAGCACCGTCATCTCCGGCGCGGTCAGCGACAGCAGGCTGGCCCGGTCCACCAGCAGCGTCTCGGGTCGGCGCCCATTACCGTTGTGCAGGTAGTTCCGGAACCCGTCGGTCGTCGGTTCGAGCACAGAGAACGACTCGGCGTCCGTCTGTTCCGCCGCGGCGTCGGTCCGTCCGGGCGAGAACGGAACCTCGATGTCGTGGCCGGCGTTGCGAGCCGCCGCCTCGACGGCGGCACACCCGCCCAGGACGATCAGGTCCGCGAGAGACACCCTCTTGCCACCGCCCTGGGAGTCGTTGAACTCGCCCCGGATCTCCTCGAGAGCGGTCAGCGCGGTCGCCAGATCCGAGGGGTCGTTGACCTCCCAGTCCTTCTGGGGGGCCAGCCGGATGCGGGCGCCGTTCGCTCCCCCGCGCATGTCGCTGTCGCGGAACGTCGACGCCGAGGCCCAGGCGGTCGAGACCAGCCGGGAGACCGAGAGCCCGGAGTCGAGGATCTTCGCCTTGAGAGCGGTGATGTCGGCGCCGTCGACGAGTTCATGGTCTACGGCCGGGACCGGATCCTGCCAGATCATCTGCTCTTCCGGGACCTCCGGCCCCAGATACCTGGTCACGGGTCCCATGTCGCGATGGGTGAGCTTGTACCACGCCCTGGCGAAGGCGTCGGCCAGCTCGTCAGGGTTCTCCAAGAAGCGCCGCGAGATGGGCTCGTAGACGGGGTCCATGCGGAGCGACAGGTCTGTGGTCAGCATCACGGGGACGTGCCGCTTCGCCGGGTCGTGGGCGTCCGGCACCGTCCCGGCCGCCGCCCCGTTGGCGGGGATCCACTGCCACGCCCCCGCCGGGCTCTGGGTCAGCTCCCAGTCATAGCCGAACAGGGTCTCGAAAAAGGTGTTGTCCCAGGTCACCGGGGTGTGAGTCCAGGCACCCTCGAGCCCGCTCGTGATCGAGTCCCCCGCCATGCCGCTGCCGAACGCGTTCGCCCAGCCCAGGCCCTGCTCCGCCAGGGCGGCGCCCTCCGGCTCGGGGCCGACGTACCGGCCGGCATCCGCCGCGCCGTGGGTCTTCCCGAACGTGTGCCCTCCGGCGATCAGCGCCACGGTCTCGGTGTCGTCCATGGCCATGCGGGTGAAGGTCTCCCGGATGTCCCGTGCCGCCGCCAGCGGGTCGGGCCGCCCGTTCGGTCCCTCGGGGTTCACGTAGATCAGGCCCATCTGCACGGCGCCGAGCGGGTCGGCCAGCTCCCGGTCGCCGCTGTAACGCTCATCGTCCAGCCAGCCGGTCTCGGGTCCCCAGTCGATGTCCTCCTCGGGCTCCCACACGTCCTCACGGCCGCCGCCGAAACCGAACGTCTCGAAGCCCATCGACTCCAGCGCCACGTTCCCGGCCAGGATCATCAGGTCGGCCCACGAGATCTTCCGGCCGTACTTCTGCTTGACCGGCCACAGCAACCGGCGCGCCTTGTCGAGGTTGGCGTTGTCGGGCCAGCTGTTGAGCGGAGCGAAGCGATGCGTGCCCGATCCTCCCCCACCCCGGCCGTCGAAGATCCGGTAGGTGCCGGCACTGTGCCAGGCCATCCGGATGATCAGCGGCCCGTAGTGGCCGTAGTCGGCCGGCCACCAGTC
>WTGW01000234.1 GCA_011523395.1 Acidimicrobiia bacterium | reverse complement strand
TGGCAGTCGGAGAGCTGGAACGCCATCCGTGACTCCACCCGGATCAACCTGATCACCCTGGCCGGCATCATCATCCTCCGGCTGTCCTAACCCTGTAGCCGGATAGACTTTCCGAGCATGCAATTCGGCCACCGGCTACGCCGGAAGCTCCTGGCAGTCCTCCCCGTCGTCGCTGTGCTGGCGATGGCGGCGGTTGCCTGCGGTTCGGACGAAGGAGCGTCGTCCGGGATCACCCAAACCGGGATCACCACCGCCACGGATCCCGTCACCGACACCACAACCGCCACCGGGCCCGCGCCGGTCGAAGAGACCACGACCACCATAGAGGCGGACGAACCGACCGCGGAGGACCAGCCGGCCCACATCCGCAGTGTGGAGGTGTCCGTCCTCGAGTCCTTCCCCCCGCAGGTGTCGGTGGCGATCGAAGGCGACCATCCCACACCCTGCCACGAGACCTTCACCGAGGTCACGGAGGACGGGAGCGACTACACGGTCATGGTCCGGAGCGTGGCGCCGGAACCCGGCTCCGTCTGCGCCCAGGTGATCGAGCCGTTCGAGGTGGTCGTACCGATCGGTGACGGGTTCGAGCCCGGGGACTACACCGTGACTGTCAACGGGGCGACCCATCAGTTCTCCATCTGATCGCACTCCGGCACGACCCGCAGCCCCGGAGGCGGGTGCCGATAGCCTCGGAGGGTCTCAGTCACCGATAGAAGTCGGCGCGATCCGTCACCTCCGGCCGATACTCGCGATCCTGGTGCTCTTCGCCACGGCCTGCGGTACGAGCGGACGGGATGTGACCCCCTCCACGCAGCCCCCGACCACTCCGCCAACCACGGCCATCACGTCACAGCCGACCACGACGCCCACATCGGCCCCATCCAGCACCACCTCGACATCCACCACAACCGTCCCTCCCACTACGACCACCTCGATCCCTGCCGGGACGACCACCACCACGACAGCTGTCCCGCCCGAGGCGCCGCCGATCGTCGAGCTCGTCATCTCGGAGCGGGCCGGGATACCCACTCTGGATCCGATCAACTCCGACGGCAGCGGTCGAGGCGCTCCGGTGCTGACCACCGTCTACGAGACCCTGGCCTGGACCAGCCCCTCCGGTGAGGTACTGCCCCGCCTTGCCACCGAATGGAGCATCTCCGAGGACCGCAGGACCTACACCTTCCACTTGAGGCAGGGCGTCAGGTTCCACAACGGCGCCGACTTCACGGCTCAGGACGTGGTCTACAGCGTCACGCGGGCCCTCACCGACGGAAGCCCGGTCGTACGCCAACGGGCCCGCAACCTGGAGAACGTGACCGCGACCGACGACTACACGGTCGTCTTCGAGTTGAGGGAGCCGTCGAGCGCCTTCCTGTTCGAAGTAGCCGACCCCACCGGGAGCGGGTTCTCGTCGATACTGACCGAGTCGGCACCCGCCCACGGAACGGAGCCGGTAGGGACCGGGCCGTTGCGGTTCGTCTCCTACGTGCCAGGCTCGGAGCTGGCGCTGGAACCCAACCGGGACTACTGGGATCCATCCGCTCTCCCCCGCTACGAACTCCTCCGGGTTCGCATCATCGAGGATGAGCCTGACCGGGTGGCCGCCCTCGAGAAGGGAGAAGTCGCCCTGATCCGGACGGACACCATCGAGGTAGCGGCCGGACTCGTAGAGGATCCGCTTCTCCAGGTGGTAGGAACGCCGGCTTGGACCATCTGGCTCCATGCCGCCCGCCGGGGCATGACCGCGGACGGAGCGGTGGTCCGGGCCGCATGGCTGTCCCTGGACCGGCAGGGACTGGCCGACACCGCCTTCGTCGGCGAGGCGCAACCATGGTCTACCTCCCACCCCCTGCTCGCGTACGGTCTAGGTCCTACCGAGCTACCGGGATACCAACGGGATGTCGAGGCGGCCGCGCAGGTCCTGGCAGAGGCGGGGTACGAGGACGGGGTCAGCCTCGAACTGCTCTATCCGGAGCAGGACGAGTACCCGGAGGCCTTCTTCGACGTCCTGGTGGCCTCGTGGGCCGAGGCCGGGGTCAGGGTCGAGCCGGTGCCCGTTGACCGAGCCACCTGGCTCGCCAGGCTCGTCACTTCCGACTACGACCTGACCGTCACCCGCCACGGCTGGTACGCCAACCCCTACCGCTACGTGCTTCCGAGGCCGGGCTGGCAGGCGCCGCCCGAGGAAGTCCTCCCCGAGTTGATCTCGGCCCTGACGGACCTGGCGACGGTGAGCGACGAGGACCGCTCAGCTGTGTTCCAGAGGGTCCAGCTGCTCGAGGCGGAGAACGGGTACCCCTTCGTCGGGGTTGTCTACGTCAACACGCACCATGTCTACCGCACCGACCTGATCACGAATGCCGTTGCAACCGGCTCCGTATCGGGCGACCGGCGCGGCCTCTACCTCTCCCTGGCACCGACCGGATAGTCGCCGACACCGTACGGATAGGCGCCTCATCGGGGCCGAGAACCGATGCGGGGAGGTGCGCCCTCATGGGCGCGGTCCGGGGGTCCCTGCTACAGTGATCCGGCCAGCCGTTCCGGCGCCGGCAGACGTAGTGCATAGTCCTCTCCGAGTCCCCAGGCCCCGAGTCTGTGAAGCCCTTTGGGATCGGAGAGCGACAGGCGCTATAAATACGGGTTGCGCCGGTACGCGGCGTGATCCTTGGGAATTGACTGTGCCCAACATGGCAAGCAAGCGAGCGGAAGGACCTCGTATGAAGAAGTTTCGTGGCGCCATCATCTTGATGGTGGCCCTAGCGTTGCTGGCGTCAGCCTGCGGCGACGACGGTTCGGCCGAAGCCGACGCGGCTGCGGCCCAAGCGGCGGCGGAGGCCCAGGCGGCCGAGGCCGAGGCAGCTGCGGCCCAGGCGCAAGCCGACGCGGCCGCGGCCGAGGCAGCTGCGGCCCAGGCGGCGGCCGATGAGGCGGCGGCCGAGGCTGCGGCGGCCCAGGCGGCCCTGGAACAGGCTCAGGCCGACCTCGAAGCCACCCAGGCGGCGGCGGAGGCAGGCGATGCTGAGGCCCAGGCAGCTCTGGAAGAGGCCCAGATGAAGGCCGATGAGGCTGCTGCGATGGCTGAGGAAGCCGAGATGGCGGCCGAAGAAGCCCAGATGGCTCTCGAAGAGTCCATGATGGTCACGGCGCCCGAGATCCGTGCCGCCGAGGTTCGCATGGGCATCTATCCGTGCTGTGCCGACCTTGCCTACTGGCAGATCCCGATCGAGCTGGGATGGTGGGAGGAATGGGGTATCACCATCACTCCGAACCAGCCCACCTATCACTACTTCACCGCCTCCCAGGAGATCGTTCCTTGGTTGGAGCGTGGTGACGGCGATGTTGCGCAGGGTTGGGTACCTGGCGTCTTCGGAACGCTGGAGACCTTCGGTCAGACCATTCCGCCGATCCACTTTGCTGACATCTACGTCGGCTATGCGATCCTCGTAGCCCCGGACAGTGAGGCCAAGACAGCGCTCGAGTTCATGGACGAGGGCATGAGCTTCACGGACGCGGCCACCGCTGCGGTACAGCAGTTGGTCGGTAAGGAAGTCCATATCCCGCCGCACAGCACGACGCAGTCCCAGTACTCGGATGCCTTCTTCGCCTACCTGCCCCAGTGGTGGGAGGACGTAGTCGAGGACATTCCGGCGCTGGACGGCGAGGGCAACCCGTTGGTCCTCCTAGGCCGGGACGGATCCCCGGTGCTGGACGACGCGGGTAACCCGCAGCCCATCCGCATCACCACCAACGACTGGCGTAACTACTCCACTCCGGTGTACGTGGATGACCCGACCATCGTGCAGCTCTCCGCACAAGCGGGCCGGATCGAGTTCGCCATGCCCTATGGCGCTCCGACCCTCGTGCAGATGATGCGCAACGGGTGGGATCCGCTGATCAACTTCGCCATGATGTACGAGCACGACGCCCTGTCACAGCAGACCGCGATCGCCTCATCCACCGTTGGCGGCACCGGCCTCTTGGCTCGCCGCGAATGGGTCGAGGAGAACAAGGACCTCGCATATCGGGTCGTCGCGATGGCGAACCGGATTCTCGCCTATCTCGAGGATCCCGCGGTCCAGGAGACAGGTTGGGAGATCGAGGCCAACATCATCAACGAGAAGCGCGGTCTCACCATGGAGCCCGCAGACATCGGAGTGATCTGGGATACGATCGATCCGTCCTTCAACTGGGAAGACCAGGAAGCTCTGTGGGATCTGAGCTTGCCGAGCTACCACCCCGAGACGGTGTTCAGGACCCAGATCGAGGCCCTGAAGGCAAGGGGAGTCCTATCCGAGACTTACGACACTCAGGCGGGACTGGAACAGTTCCTGCTGGCCCAGGAGATCTACTACGACCTCAAGGGCATGCAGGATCGCTCCGATGACCTGTTCGCTCGGGCGAGCGGCATGGATCTTTCAGACAGCCAGCAGGCTCTGATCGACCAGGCACAGGCCCTCTACGACAATTACAACTTCTACGACAGTCTTCGCTTCCTTGAGGCGGCCCTGATCGGCTAGTCTCATCCGCCGAAGACAACGTGACTTGCCTGTTGCAGGCAAGTGAGAAGGACCGACGCGGGGTCGGATCGCCATCCGGCCCCGCGTTGGCTTGTGGACTAGAGACCAACCAGATCACCCTCCCAAGAGCGCTCCGTCAGTCGCCACTACGTAAAGGGGATTGAGATCCAGTGACGATGACCTCCACAGACGTTCTCGATGTGAGAGCCAAGGCACAACGAGACAAGAGACGGCGCAGAATTGCCAGCATCGTCTATATAGCGATAGGAATAACACTCTTTTTCGTTGCTTGGATATTGCTCTCCCTCGAGGCATCTCCTTGGCACTACGACATCCCTCCGCCATTCGGCGCGGTGGGTCCCTTCCAGGACATACTCCAGGGGGTGTGGGGACTGTTCCGGGAGGAAGGCGCCATAGCCCACTTCTGGAGCAACCTCGGAA
>WTGW01000082.1 GCA_011523395.1 Acidimicrobiia bacterium | reverse complement strand
ACCTACCTCGTAGTTACGGCCTGGTGGCTATGGCCTCGCCGAAGGCGATGGCGCCGAGCGCTCCCGGATGGTCTCGCCACTTCGCCTGGTCGACCTTCCAAGTGTCGAACTGTTCTTGCGTGGCCAACCCGGATGCAGTGGCAGCGGCCATCACCTTGGGCGAGAAGAACCACTCGGTGATCACAGCGTCGAGCACGGCTCTGGCTTCGGGGGTACTGAACATGTCGACGGAAGCAGTCGCCCGGATGTCCACGAACCCGGCGTCCAGCAGCGTGGCCTTGAGTTCCCTCCCCATCTGGGGATGCCCGCCGTTGGCGATCACCAACTTCGTGAACGTCTCCCAAGCCCCGGCCAGGCTGTAGGCGGGTTCCGAGAAGCTGGACGCAGCGATCAGCTCGCGGCAGGAGATGATCCCGCCGGGCTTCAGAACCCTCTTGACCTCGGCCAGGACGGCATGGGTGTCCGGAACATGCATCAGGACGGTATGGCAGTGGGCCACGTCGAACGTGTCGTCGTCGAAGGGAAGGTCGGTGGCGTCCGCCACCCGGAAGGAGGCATTGGCGTGCCCGCCGGCCTCGGCAGCGGCCCGGGCCATCTCGATCTGAGACGGCTCGATGTCGACGCCGTGGAACTCGCCCGGCTCCACGGCCCTGGCCAGACCCACCGACAGGGTCCCGGGCCCGCAGCCGAAGTCGAGCACGCTGAGGCCGGGCTCGAGGTGCGGGAGCAGGTGCTTGGCATGCGTGTCCGCGCTGCGCCAATGGAGCATCTGCAGGAAGTCCTCGTCGTAGCCCATCGTGTACGTCGATGCCGGCTCCGGCATGCTCACTCCTTCTGTCCGCGGCCGGCGTGCATTATCGCCGGGAGCGGTGGTTACCGGTACATCGGGTCGATGCCCGGTGAGCCCGGGATCCTTCGATGCGCATCCCGACGCCGGGGACGACGAGCAGGGCTGCCATGGATCCGGGGAACCTGGCCGTATACTCGGCCAATCCCTCGCCGTGCCGGTAGGGCGGGTTCGGCCTTGCGGGCGACCCCGGGTACGGCTCCGAAACGAGGTAGGGGGTTTCGCATGGCCGAATGGGCCTGGACGCTGATCGTCTTCGCCCTGTACTCCGTCATCCTGATCGGCATCGTGGTCTACCGGTCGGGCCGCGTGGAGAACATGGCCGACTACGTCCTGGGAGGACGAAGGCTCGGTGCCATCACCATCGGCCTGAGCGCCGGTGCTTCCAACGCCAGCGGCTGGACCATGCTGGTGCTGCCGGCGCTGGCCTTCGCCGGCGGTCTCCTGCACCTCTGGACCGTGGCCGGTCTCGTGGCGGGCATCTGGGTGGTGTGGATCGTCATGGCCAAACGGCTCCGGCGCTACACCATCACGGCCGGCGATGCGCTGACCATCCCGGAGTTCTGGGAGAAACGCTTCGGGGACACCTCCGGGACGTTGCGCGGTCTGGCCGCCGCGATCAGCCTCTACTTCATCACGCTCTACGTCTGCTCGGGGCTGATCGCGGGCGCCAAGCTCCTCAAGGAAGTCTTCGACCTGGATCCCACCGGCGCAGCCCACAACATGGCGATCCTCATCACCCTCCTCGCCCTGCTGTCCTACACGTTCATGGGGTTTGTGGCCGTTTCCCGGACCGATGTCTTCCAGGCTCTCCTGATGCTGGGCGGGTTCGTCATCATCGCCTTGACCCTCATCCTGACCTCCGGCAACCCCTTCCAAGGTCTCGAGAAGGCTGCTCCCGGGTTCTGGAACCCGGTCACGGATTCAGCTGGCGACGGGCTGAGCTGGACGACCTACGCATCCGCCGTCGGCTGGGGACTGGGCACCTTCGGAGCACTCAGGCTCCTGGCGCGGTTCATGGCCATAAGGGAAGAGCGTCTGATTCCTCGAAGTACGTACACAAATGTGGGCTGGGCCACGCTCGTGTTCTCGTTCGGCCTGCTGGCGGGGCTGGTCGCCGCGCCTGCCCTCGCCGCCCGAGGGGTGGACATTCCCGACTCGGAGCGGCTCTACCTGGTGGTCTCGTCGGTCTTCTTCCACCCGATCGTGGGCGGCCTGCTGCTGACGGCCGTGGCGGCGGCCGTCATGAGCACCGCCGACTCTCAACTGTTGCTGGCATCCGCCATCGCTACGAGAGACCTGCCATGGCTCAAGCGGATCACGGAGCGAATGCGAACCGAACGGCAGGTGACCGTGGGGAGGCTGTTGCTGGTCGGGGTCGGCGTGGTGGCTGCCGTGATCTCGATCCTCTCTCCGGAGTCGGTGTTCGCCCTGGTCTCATTGGCCTGGGGAGGCATGGGCGCAGCCTTCGGTCCGGTGACCGTCATGGCCCTGTACTGGAGGCGCTTCAACCTGGCCGGGGCCTTCACCGGCGTCATCTCGGGCACCGTCGTCTCCACCTTCTGGTGGCTGATGGACCTGGGCAACCAGGGCCTGCTCAGCCTGACCGAGGCTCTCGGGCTGGCGTCCACGGTCAGCAGCCTCGGCGAGATCGGCGTCTGGGAGATCAACCCGGCCGTTCCCGGCTTTGCCGCGGCGACGGCCCTGGCCATCGTGGTGACCTTGGCGACGGCGCCCCCGTCCGAGGAGATCACACGGCTATTCGACGAGGTCAACAGCCCCGACTGGGCCGACCCGAGCCGCGCCCCGACGCCATAGGGACCGGGGCGGACGGTACGGTGATCGCTTGACGGCCACCAACCGAGGCCCCAATCGACTTCAGCGTCCTAGAGGTCGACCGTTCTCAGTACCCGAGCGATCGAGGCCGGCCGGTCGAGCACGTTGAAGTGAACGGTTTGCATGCCCACCTTCTCGGCGCCGGCGATGTTGACGGGCTGGTCATCCACGAACAGCACCCGATGGGCGGGCAGTTCCATGCCCGCCAGCAGGCGCAGGTAGCCGCGGGGGTCGGGCTTCAGGATGCCGGTGTTGGAAAGGTCCACGAAGGGATCGAAACGGTCGAGTACCTGCATGCGCTCGATCCAGGCCGGGTCGTGGAACCGGCTCAGGTCGTTGGTGAGGACCGCCACGCGCATCCCTATGGAGCGGAGGGTCTTTCGCAGTTCCCAGGTCTCGGGGCGGATCACGTCCTCCCGGGGGGCGTCGAACAGGGCGTCGATGAAGCTGCGCAGTCGGTCCGGGCCGGCGCCGATCATCCCGGCGTGGCGGTCGGCCTGGCGATGCCAGTATTCGAGTTCGGTGAACTCCCCGGCCCGGAACCTGCGCCATAGGGGATCGGCGTCCGGGTCGAAGGGACCGGCCAGGTCGATGCTGCCCCGCGGTAGGTCGAGCCGGTCCTCCAGCCCGGGCGCCATCTCGAACGGGGTCCGGATGACCACCCCTCCGAAGTCGAAGGCCACTGCGTCTACTGCCATGAGGGCAACAAGATACCCGGAGGCTCGGCCGGTCCCAGTTCGGGCTCTCGCACGGCCGGCTCAGCGGTTCCTGTGCAAGATGACGGTCATCTCGGCCGGGATGCCCTGCTGGGCGCCCTCAAGCGCCCTGGTCATGGCGAGCGCCGCCTCGGCGATGGTCGACACCGCGCTGGCGCCCTCGCTGCTCACGAACGAGCCCTGGTGCTTCCTGCGGAGGAGGCTGTACAACTCCCGACCCACCTTCTGACCTTGGAGCTCGCGCAGAGCCCGCTGGTGAACTTCGGTGTCGAGATCGGCATCGCCGGACCTCGGAACCCTGATTTCGATTGACCAATTGCCCATGCCCGGCAAGGTATGTGTTTTCCGGGACCCTTTCAAGACCCTTGATCAACGCCCTCGCGCGGCGCGACAGTCGGGGTCGGGTTGTCGGTGAGTTGGTCGATGCGGGGTTGTGGACCGTTCAGGCGGCAACGGCCACGAGTCCTAGAACGATGATCAGCACGATGATCAGGACGATGCCGGCCAGGGAAATCACCAGCCCGGCGATGGCCAGGCCGCGATAGGGTGCTCCACGGTTGGCATTCCTCAGTCCTAGGATCGAGAAGACCAGTCCCAGGATCCAGCAGACGAAGTTGACTCCAGGGAGCCATGACACCGCTATGGCACAAATGGCGAGTACCAGCCCGGCGATCGCCATCCCGTTGCCTGCCGGAGCAACCTGTCCTGTTCCCGACTGACTGTCCATGGCGTTCTTTTCCCCGGATACCTCTGCGGCAAGTCTAAGTGTCCCTCCCGCAGCGGTGGTGGCTAGCCGGGCAAAGGGGTCGGTCGCCGGGACAGGGTCAGTGGCCGATAGCGCGGTCGGATCCGGTGGGTTGGTCGATCAGTTCCAGGGCGGCGGCGTCGATCATGTGGTAGGACTCTTCCTCGCTCGGGAACGAGCCCTCTCGAACGTCCCGGATCCAGCGATCTATCGCTGCTATGGCCTCTCTGGACAGTTCGGCGTAGCGCCGGACGAACTTGGGGTAGTGCCCGAAGTTGAGGCCGAGCATGTCATGCATCACCAGCACCTGCCCGTCGGTTTCCGGCCCGGCACCTATGCCGATCGTGGGAACGCCTACCCGCCGGGTGATGGCCTGAGCCAGCAGGGCGGGGACACCCTCGAGGACCACGGCAAACGCCCCCGCTTCCTCTAGGGCCAGCGCATCATCTATCAGCCGCCTAGCGTCCTCCAGCCTCCTCCCTCGGATCAGGTAGCCACCGGCCGCATGGACCGACTGGGGGGTCAGCCCGATATGTCCCATCACCGGGATCTCGGCCGACACGAGCTTGCGGATCATCTCGACCCGGGGCGTGCCTCCTTCGAGCTTGACGGCCTCGGCCCCGCCCTCCCGGACCAGCCGGGCGGCGTTACGCAGGGTCTCCTCAGGGCTGACATGGAAGGTCATCCACGGCATGTCAGCCACCAGCAGGGCACTGGGGCGGGCTCGCGCCACCGCGGCGGTGTGGTGGACCATGTCGTCGAGGGTGACCTCGTTGGTGGTCTCGTATCCGAGAACCACGTTGGCCACCGAGTCGCCCACCA
>WTGW01000136.1 GCA_011523395.1 Acidimicrobiia bacterium | reverse complement strand
GGGCCCTCCCCCGCCACCACCTTTCCTGTTTGGAGCGTGGTCGGCCATGCCGGGCTGGAAGCCGGGATACAGGCTCTTCGCTCCTAGAAGCTGAATGTTCCCTGGGACCGGTCAATCCAATCGGCAGAGCTCTCGACCGGCGCAGGTGCTTGGCGATCGGCAATGTATGTCGAGGGTGTGACAGTTTCAACCCCTATCCGGTGATGCTCACGATCGGTCTCAGGACCGATCATCCCAGAGGGCGGCCCGATCGAGAAAGACCCGCGGATCGGCCAGCCACTCGGCCAGGCCGATCCGACCCCCGTCGGTCAGCCAGGCGATGGCCACGTTCATCTTCTTCAAGAGGCCGGTGTCGTCGATGTGTACCACGAAACCCCCGCGCTCGGGGCGGGAGTCAAGGGCGGTCACCACGAAGGCATCATCCGACGATGCCGCCGCCAGCGTGTTTCCTGCGGTACCTCGGGCTATGGCGTCGATCGTTCCGTCGGCCAGTGCGGCTAGGAGTTCCTGCTCCCCCACCTCAGCGTCCGGCTCCTCGCCCAGGTAGAGGATCTCCGGTCGGTCAGGATCGGCCGCCATGAGGCGGGTGCGAGCTGCCAGCTCCGGTGAGGCGCGGGCGGCGCTGATGGCAAGGGATCCGTCCGTCTCCACCGTCACCCAACCGGATGGTGTCTCGATGCGGGTACCGGCCGCCAGGCCCCCGTCCTCGTCCGCCACCCCCAGGATTTGGAGCAGCCTGGCTTCGCCGGTCGTATTGGGGAGGACTCCCACGACATCGGCAGGCAGGAGCGCCTCGTGATCAGGCAAACGGGGGGCGTCCCCGGCTCGAACCAGGAGTGACTGGGTGAAGTCGATGTGACCGTCGGTGAACGCCACGACCGCTTCTCCGGCGTCGTCACGGGTCCGGGACTCGAGGATGGTGATGCCCCCACCGGCAAGATCGAACCCGTCACCGGCCGGCCTCAGCCAGATGCCGGTCCATTGGGGAACGGCGGTCCGGTTAAACCGCAGACCGTAGCCCTCCATCGCCTCGATAGCGGTGAGCAGGTCGGCTTCATAGCCGACGTGAACGTTGAAGTCGGGCGACGTGGGATCGGCGTCCGCCGACGAGCTCACCGGATCGAAGAAGGCGTAGAAACCCACCTCGACGACACGCTCCTCACTCGCCGCCGAGCAACCCGCGCTCGCCAGCAGGAGGAAGACCGCCAGCACCGTGATAAGGCCACCGGCGGGGCGCCGGGTCAGCCGGGGGGCCATCTCAGCCGGCGGCCACCCAGGACGTGGAAGTGGAGATGATCGACCGATTGTCCCCCGTCCTCGCCGATGTTGGTGACCACCCGGTAGCCGGACTCGGCCACACCCTCCCGCTCCGCGACCGCCGCGCACACGCTCAGCAGATGGCCGACCAGCGCCTGGTCGTCCGCGGTCGCGTGGGCGAGGCTCCGGATGTGCCGGCGTGGAATCACCAGCACGTGGACGTCGGCTTGGGGAGCGATGTCCCGGAACGCGACGGCATGCTCGTCCTCGTACACGATGTCGGCAGGAATCTCTCCGCGGAGGATCATCCCGAACACCGTGTCGTTGCGCTGCTCAGCCACGCGCCATCGCTTCCTTCCACTTGTCCATCGGCATCTGTTCGCCCTCCTCCACCAGCATGACCGGAATGGTGCCCTCGATCCGGTAGCGCATCCTGGTCTCCGGATCAGTGGAGACCAGCGCGCCGTCGATCTCCTTGAGAGTCGCCTTGCTGAGAGGGCACACCAGGATGTCCAGCAGCACCGGATCGATTGCCATGGGTCTGAGTATCGCACGTCCCGGGCAGGCTGCGGTTGGCGCTGGTCATCAGTCCTGCCACCATGCAGCGGGATCATGAGTAGCGACATCGCTCAGCGGGTGCAGAACGCCCTGGCAGACCTCCAGGCCGACTTCACGGTCATCGACATCGACCCGGCATTCACCCACACTGCGGACTTCTGCGCGCAGTACGGCTACGCCCCGGAGCAATCGGCCAACGCCATCGTGGTGGCCTCGAGGCGTCCGTTGGGGCACAACGCCGTCTGCCTGGCCACCGCCACCACCCGACTCGACGTGAACCGCCGGGTACGTGGCCTCCTCGGGGTCCGGAAGCTGTCCTTCGCCTCCGCCGAGTTGACGATACAGCTCACCGGCATGGAGATCGGCGGCGTCACCCCCTTCGGGCTTCCGGAGGACCTTCCGGTCTATGTGGACGCCCGGATCATGTCGCTGGACGAGATAATCGTGGGCGGAGGAAACCGCTCCACCAAGGTCTCCGTGAACCCGGAGGTGTTCGACCGGATGCCGTCGGTCAGCATCATCGAGGACCTGGCTAATCCCCTGCCCGAGCCCTCCGCCGACGGCGCGGCCTGAGCTCTCTACGCATCAAGGCCGCGTAGCCGATGACGGCCACGGCACCGAACGAGAACCACTGCACGGCGTAGGACAGGTGGGATCCTTCACCGGCCTCGGGTAGCGGGACGGGGACGGGCAGGCGGCCCGGCTCGTGTGGTTCGACCAGTTGGATCCAGAACGGCAGCAGCGGTGACTCGACCTGCTGCTGGATCCGGTCGATGTCGATCCGAGCCACCGTGTCGAGCAGGCCCGGGGCTTCCGTTCTGCCCAGCGCCGGCCTCTTCTGGTCGGCCCGGACCAGGCCGGTCAGTTCGACCTCGCCCGACCCGCCGAAAGCATCCGCAATCGATCCGATCGCCAGGTCGAGCGGGAACCAGCCTACGTTCACCAGGACGGCGGTTCCGTCGTCCAGTTCCATCGCGTACACGCCGTGCACCCCGGCCTGTCCCCTCACGACCTGGGACCGGACCAGCACCCGGCCCCGGTCGGTCAGCCTCCCCGTGGTAGTCACCATCGTGTACTCGTAGTCGGCCGGATCGACCTCTATCCCCTGCTCCGGACGGAGTGCGGATCTCAGGTCCTCGAGCGGGATCGGCTCGCGCGCCAGCCTGGCAACCAGGACGGCGTTGGACGCCCGGCGCTCCTCCAGGCGGCTCAGCTGCCAGAACCCCAGGAAAACGCAGGCGACCGCCACGAAGACCACCAGGACCGAGAAGACGATCCATCGGGGACGAACTGCAATCCGCACGTTTGCATTATCCCGCTCCGGAGTGCGTAGTCCGCAATCGATGCCCTGCGTCCCTGGTGGTTGTTCGTGTGCGGTCCCCCGCCTGTGTCCGGGGACCGGTCGTCAGGCCGTAGCCTCGATCCCGCCGAGCACGACCTCGGTGGCTACCACCTCGACCCGGCTGTGACGGCCCTCCGCATCGGTCCAGAAGCGCCGGTGCACCTGACCGATGACGTCAATGGGAGTACCGCGTTCGGCCTCGATGACTCCAGCCTCCGGTTCCCAGACCGTTACCGGGATGACGTCGGTCCTGGTTCTCGGAGCGGACAGGCGTATCGTCACCAGCATGCGCGCCAGGGAGGCGCCCGATCCGAATACTCGATGCTCCGGCGCAGTGGTCAGCACGCCTCTCAGTACAACCTCGTTGCGGTCGTGCCGCTGCGTCTCGTCGGGCTTGGCCGGCTTGTTGCTCTTGACCATGAGTTTGGCTCCTTCGCCTCAGGGAGAAGTGCGATAGGTAGGCCAATGTATGGGGTAGGTGTGACATGAATCCGTATGTGTACCGGATTTAGCGATGTCGATGAACGATCCGGGCTAGCCGTGTCCCGGCCCGGCTTTCTCGACCTGCTGGATTAGGTCCTCGAGTCCGGGCATCTCCGGATCCGCCCGACGGATCGCCTCGGTCAACTGGGCGGCCGCGTCCGTCTCCCCCATCGCCAGGGCGGCACGGGCGGCCACGAACCAGCAGCGGATCTCGTACGGTTGCGCATTCTTGGAAAGGCGATCCGTCCCGGCGGTCCTCCACGCCTCCGCAGCCCTCCCCCTATCGAGCAGGTATGAGGCATAGACGACTCTCGCCTCGGCCTCGGTGGGACGGTCGCCGCCGAGATCCACGAACCGCTCCCACGTCACTTCCACATCGCGGTAGCGCTTCAATGCGCGGAGAGAATCCATCTCCACGGGCATGTGGGTGGTGTCACCGGTCAGCCTCCGGTAGGCGCGCAGCTCGGCCAGGGCTTCATCCCACTTCCCGCACCGGTAGGAACTGAGGCCGAGCAGTTCCCGGATCGTCGATGACCGCGGGCTGAGCTGCTTGGCCTCCATCAGCTTGCGGCGTGCGGCCGGGAATGCCTCGTTCCCGTAGGAGTCGACCGCTCCCGATAGCAGCAGCAGAGCGGCATCCCGGCGATCCTTCCGGGTGGCCCGGTGGATCTCATCTCGCATCCAACGCGGCAGGTTACGAACGCCCACTCCGGCGTGGGGGGGCTTGCGATCCGGCCGCCGCCCGCCTGTGTCCTGCTCCGACCGGCCCGGGCGCCCCGCCGGACTACGTTCGCTCCGGGAGCGGGAACCTGATCCGGAGCGAGCGGATCTCGGACCCTTCGACCGGGGCGCAGAAGCCCGCCCGGACTTGGGCCCTCGACCCGGCACAGGCTTTGATCCCCGCTTGGGACCCGGCCCGCTCCTACGCTTGGACGACGGGCTTCCCGAACGCCCGGAGCGTCCGCCTGCGCTCGGCCCGCGGCGTTTCCCCTTGCTCCCTTGCCGGCCGGGCCCGCTGGGACGTGAGGAACGGCGAGGAGGCCCGGATCCTGATCGGTCTCGACGGCGGTTGGTCACGACTGGCCCCTTTCCGGGCGCTCGGAGTTACGCGCCACGGGCTCACCATGGGTTCCGAGGTGAGCCCGTGCTGATCAAGAAGGCTAACGAGTTCTGAGAGCCTGCTCTTCCCTACCGGTGCCAGTGGCCTGCTTGTGGAATGGCGGCGCAGACCGTTAATCGGACCCGACTTCGACAGCTTCCGTCCCGGCTTCCTCGGGATCCGTGATCCCGACCGCCGCCAGGACCTTCGCCTCGAGCACCATCGCCAGGTCGGGAT
>WTGW01000074.1 GCA_011523395.1 Acidimicrobiia bacterium | reverse complement strand
TGATGCGGTCCTACGCGGCCACCCCGAACCAGGTGCTGTGGAAGCTCCAGGTGCCCGCGGCCCTGCCCTACTTGTTCCCGGCCCTGAAGATCGCGGCCACCGCCTCGATCATCGGAGCCATCGTCGGCGAGCTTCCCGCCAGCATGCCCGACGGGCTGGGTAGGGCCATACTGAACTTCGCTGCGGCCTTCTCGGCGGCCCCGGAGAAGCTCTTCGCCTCGATACTCGTCGCGTCGCTGGTGGGTATCGGGTTCGTTGGCATCGTTGTCCTCGCCGAGAGACTGCTGATACCGCCATCCCGGCGGCTGGAGGACATCAGCGAGGCCGCAGGTCCGCGGGGTCGGAACCTGAAGGAGGTGGTCGCATGAGCGCGCTCTCGCTACGCGGGGTCGAAAAGGTGTTCAACCCCGGTTCCGACCAGGAGGTCCGGGCGGTCCATGGGATCGACCTGTCGGTGGAGCGAGGGGAGTTCATCTCCGTCATCGGACCTTCCGGGTGCGGGAAGTCGACCCTCCTGCGCCTGATCGGAGATCTCACCCCGCCCACCGCCGGCACGGTGTCCGTCAACGGCAAGGCACCCTCCCGGGCCCGGCTCGACCGTGACTACGGCATGGTGTTCCAGTCCGCCACGCTGCTGGAGTGGAGGAGGGTCCAGGCCAACGTGGAACTGCCTCTGGAGATCATGGGGATGGACGCAGATGAGCGTTCGCGGCAGGCAGCCGCCATGCTGGAGCTGGTCCAACTCGACCGGTTCGCCAACCATTACCCGTGGCAGTTGTCCGGAGGGATGCAGCAACGGGTGGCCATCGCACGGGCCTTGGCCTTCAAGCCCTCCATCCTCCTGATGGACGAGCCGTTCGGCGCCCTGGACGAGATGACCCGCGAGCGGATGCAATCGGAGTTGCTCCGCATCCGGGCCGAGACCGGGACGACCGTGGTGTTCGTCACCCATTCCATCCCGGAGGCGGTGTTCCTGTCCACGCGCGTCGTCATCATGTCGCCCCGTCCCGGAACCATCACGGAGGTGGTGGATATAGACCTCCTGGAGCCGCGGTCCGACGACACCCGTGAGGACCAGCGTTTCTTCGACCTGCTCACCGGTGTCCGCGAGGGGCTGAGAGCGGTGGAGGACTCTTGAGCGACCGGCCGGAACTCCTCCGGAAGCTCTACTTCCGGCTTCCCGCCATCGGGATATTCGTCGGCGGGCTGATCGTCTGGGAAGGCATGGTCAGGATCTTCGACATCAAGGGCTTCATCCTTCCGGCGCCCACGGCGATCACCGCCACCTTCGCCACCGAGACCTCGGACCTGCTCGCCGCCGGGGCAGGCACGTTCTCCACCGCGCTGGCCGGCCTGCTGCTGGGCGGCTTCCTCGCGGTCTTCACAGCCCTGGCGGCCGCGCGGTGGCGCTTCGTGCGTGACGGCGCCCTTCCCTTTGCGATCGCGGCCAACTCCACGCCGATCGTGGTGCTGGCGCCTATAGCCAACTCCTGGTTCGGACTCCGTAGCCCGCTCGGCTCGATCTTCGTCGTCGCGATCCTGGTGTTCTTTCCAGTCATGATCAACCTCGTCCGCGGGCTCCTCTCGGTCGAGGCTTCCGAAATAGAGCTGATGGAGTCCTACGCGGCCGGTCGGCTCGCCACCCTCTGGAAGCTGCAATTCCCGCATGCAACCCCGTACCTGTTCTCCGCGCTGAAGGTCGCCGCCGCGCTGAGCCTCATCGGCGCCATCGTCAAGGAGTTCTTCGGGGGCTCCCAGGAACGGCTCGGCCAGTACATCACCACCAAGGCGGGACTGCTGCAGTTCGAGGAGGCCTGGGCCGCCATCGTCCTGGCTTCCCTGTTCGGCATAGCTCTGTACAACATCGTGGTGTTGATCGAGCGGCGGGTCATCCCCTGGCACGTGTCGGTGCGCAATGCGTGATCCATGGCGAGGCGGGCCGGTAGCCGCCAGATAAATCCCTCTCTGCGGGTAGCGCGCCGGCCGCACCCTCTATCCTTAACTGTTTCCCCCGAAGGGCGATTTTCAGGACCTTGTGGCCGACGACGGGGCGCATTGGCCGGGCAAGAGGAGGCGCGGGCCTTGGTGCGCAGAGCGACGCAGGTTGCAGGGCGGGTGCGGGAGCAATATGAAGGGAGGCACAAATGAGGGGCCTACGAGCACTCACCGCGACGCTGGCAGTTCTGGTGTTGGTCACCGGTGCTTGCGCCGCGGAGGACGATGAGCTAACCCCGATCAACCTGCAGCTGCAGTGGGTGGCCCAGGCGCAGTTCGCCGGCTACTACGCGGCTGTGGATCAGGGGTTCTACGCCGACGAGGGACTGGACGTGACCATCCTCGAAGGCGCGGTCGAGATCGTCCCCCAGCAGGTCGTAGCGACCGGAGGCGCCGAGTTCGGTCTGGCGTGGGTTCCCAAGGCCCTGGTGTCCAACGAGGAGGAAGCCGGGCTGGTGAACGTCGGCCAGGTGTTCCAGCGTTCGGGGACGCTGATGGTGTCGTGGGCCGATTCCGGCATCACCTCTCCGAGCGACTGGGAGGGCAAGATCGTCGGGAACTGGGGTTTCGGCAACGAGTACGAGTTGACCGCCGCCATCGAGAAGTTCGGGGTGAACGTGGGTGAACTGGTCGCCCAGAGCTTCGACATGGAGGCCCTGCTCAACCGGGAGATCGACGCCGCCGAGGCGATGATCTACAACGAGTACGCCCAGGTGCTGGAAGCGACCAACCCGGACACGGGCGAGCTCTACCAGCCGTCCGACCTCACCGTGATCGACTTCAACGACCCGTCGATCGCCACGGCCATGCTCCAGGACGCCATCTGGGTCACCGAGGCGTATGCCGAGGACAATCCCGACATCGTCGAGGCGTTCCTGCGGGCCAGCTTCCGGGGATGGATCTACTGCCGTGACAACCCCGACAGCTGCGTCGACATCGTGCTGGCCGCCGGACCGACCCTGGGACGCAGCCACCAGACCTGGCAGATGAACGAGATCAACGGCCTCATCTGGCCGTCGCCGCATGGCATCGGCGTCATGGATGCGGCTCTGTGGCAGCAGACCGTCGACGTGGCCACCAGCCAGGGTGTGATCCAGGGCGTACCGCCGGCCGGCTCGTACCGGACCGACTTCGCCCAGAACGCGGTGGACGCGCTGGAAGATGACGGACTGGACACGGTCGGCAACAGCTGGCAGCGGGTCACCGTGGAGCTGAACCCGGGCGGCGAGTAGGGGATCGGACGCCCCAGCGGGGCAACTCCAAGTAGTAATCCTGCGGATCGGTTGGGGCCGGAGCCGGCAACGGCTCCGGCCCCGGTTCCGCGCCACAATGAGGAACAGCGGATAGGAGAGAAAATGGCCAACATCGTTCGGGCAGCACTCCTGCAGGCTGCATGGACCGGTGACCGGGAGTCCATGGTCGAGAAGGGCGCCCGTTACGCATACGAGGCGGCCGACCGGGGCGCCCAGGTGATGTGCTTCCAGGAACTGTTCAACGGTCCCTACTTCTGCCAGGTCCAGGACGACGACCACAAGGACACGGCCGAGCCCGTGCCCGACGGCCCGAGCACGCAGCGGATGATCGAGGTGGCCAAGGAAACGGGAATGGTGCTGGTCGTCCCCCTCTACGAGAAGGAGGACGACGGCTTCCTCTACAACACAGCGGCGGTGATCGACGCGGACGGTACGTATATCGGCAAGTACCGCAAGACCCACATCCCGCACGTCAACGGGTTCTGGGAGAAGTTCTACTTCCGGCCCGGCAATCTGGGCTATCCGGTGTTCGACACCGCGGTGGGCCGGATCGGCGTGTACATCTGCTACGACCGCCACTTCCCGGAGGGCTGGAGAGCGCTTGGTCTGGCCGGCGCCAAGATCGTGTTCAACCCGTCGGCGACCAGCCGCGGCCTGTCCATGTACCTGTGGAACCTCGAGCAGCCCGCCTCAGCGGTGGCCAACGAGTACTTCGTGGGCGCCATCAACCGGGTCGGCAAGGAGCCCTACGGCGACAACGACTTCTACGGGTCCTCCTACTTCGTCGACCCGCGAGGGCAGCTGGTGGGCGAGGCCGGCTCCGACACCGAGGAGGAGCTCGTGATCAGAGACCTCGAGATGGACCTGATCGACGATGTGCGCAAGATCTGGGCCTTCTACCGGGACCGCCGCCCCGACGCCTACGACCCCCTGGTCGCCCCCTGAGTGGTTCGAGGTCCCGGTCGCTTCCGTCCGTTTGGAGTGTTAGCCGCGGTCCTCGTCTAACACCTCCGCTGTGCTGAGGGAGGCCCTGCAATAGACCGCGGGCGTGAGACCCGAGCGCCTTGGCGGCGTGATCGAGCCCTCCGCGATGCCCCTCTCGAGCGTCGATGTCCCTAGGCCTACGAGTTTCGCAACCGGCCTGCCCCGATTGGTCACGATTACGTGCGCGCCTCCGGCGGCCTTCCTCACGTACTCCGACAGATGTGCCTGGAGCTCGCGGATTCCGACATTCATGTAGTCACGATAGGGCCTCAATGGAGTTGCACGGGCGTCCGTCCCGGCGAGCGACTCGAGGTTGCCAGAGTTTTTCACAAATACATGGTTGTTGCGGCTGAATACGGCCTGGTTATGTCACACCCATGGTATAGTATGCGAACATATGTACGGATACCTACTTGACTACCCGGAACAGGAAACGGTCCAGACCCGGGTCCGAAACTACCTCGACGGTGAACGGTCGGAGTTCGACGCGCTGGTCATGACGGCGTACCAGAAGGAGCGGCAGCGGGTCTACGACCGGGCCGCCCACATGGCTCAGAGTGCGGGTTACGTGGATGGGGACGTCGAGGACGCCCAGGCCGAAGCCGCTCTGGTCCGGGCCGAAGCGCAGGCCAGCCGGGCGCGTGGTGACCAGCTCGGTTGGCTCAGGCACATGCTGCGGCGGGGTGCTGTCGCCCGGTTCGGGTACCGCAACCCCGTAGAGATGGTCGCGGCCAGGCTCGACACCGACCGTCCGGCCGCCCGCGACCTCGTGTACCTCGCCGAACGCCTGGGCGACCAGCAGATCGAGAGCATCCGTCAGGGTGCTGCCTCCTACGTGAGGGTGCTGGCGGAAACCCGCCTGGCCGAGGCGGGGGCAACTGCAGAGGTGATCGAACGCAGCCGTGACATGGACCTCGAATCGGTCAAGCGCCTTCTCCAGGGCTATCGCAGGGTAAGCCGGACTGACGAGCGAGAACTGTTCGAGGGTCAACACGTGAGCTTCCAGCCGTCACTCGATGGCGGCCATGTACAGCTGAAAGGGAGGCTCGGGCCGCTGGAAGCCGAAGTATGCCGCCAGGGTCTGGACCGCAGAGGTGAGAGCTTGGTGCCCGCAGGCGAGGGCCGTCCTGGGGCGGGGCAGAGGAGAGCATTGGCGCTCACCACCCTGTGCCAAGACGAGTTGGACCGCCCACCGGCACCCGTCCGCACAACCGCGGAGAATGTCCGGGCAGCCCGTAACCGGCGTGAACCCGCCCTCATGGTGGTCGCCGACCAGGGGTTGGCCGAGGTGTCCGGACACGAACAAGGGGTGGCCATCCTGGGCGGGGCCAGGGTAGGACCCGATACCGTGGACCTCATCCAATGCGCGGGCCGCACCGAAGTCGTCACTGTCGCTGGCCAGAGCATTGTCCACCATGGGTCGACCGGTTCGTTACGACCGTCCCTGCGCAGGGCTGTCCTAGCCCGGGACGACGGATGCACCATCGACGGTTGCAACTCGACCTACCGCCTCGAGGTGCATCACATCATCCCCACATCCAAGGGCGGTGACCACACCCCCGAGAACCTGACCACCCTGTGCTGGTGGCACCATCATGTGGCCGTACACCGCCGAGGCTTGCGCATCGACCCCCAATCACCTCCCCGGCGCCGGCGCCTGCTACCGCCGAACCGGACCTGCGGTTACCGACTACCCGAGCCCGACCCCCACACGCTGGCAGTGCTGCGCGCCCTTCGAGCACCCACCAACCGCGCCCCTCCCTGAAGCTCCCCACCACCAAGCCGGCCACGATGATCCGGCAGCTACCTCGGCGCTGTCGGATCCACCCGCTTAGATGAGGCGCTCCACGTACGGCATTAGCGTGTCGTGGAAACGGTGGGCGGCGTCCACCAGAACCTCATACCCGGCCTCTCGCTCATGCGGGGGCGTGCGGTATCCACATGCTCCATCGGGCTCCCAGTAGATGCGGTTTATACGGTGAGCCGGGTTCTTGATCCACTCCAAAGAGGTTCCGAGTGCTTTGTGGATCGCCTCACGTTCCTCGAAGAGTGAGTCGTACAGTTCGTCGTTCTTCTCGCCGTCGTTCGAGTCCACTCGGAGCTCGACACGACATGAGGCCATCGTGACGGAGAATTGGAACGAGAATGGTCCCCGGCTGACTATCGATGCCCAGTTGTCCCGGGACACTCGCGGTCTAGACAAGGTTCCCGTCCTGCCCATCTCCTCCCCGAGCCCCGACCAGAAACGCTGGCGCTCTTCGTAGCGGATGTGGTCGGCTTCCGAGAGAGGTCTTGCTCCGCTCGCCGTCTCCGATTTCCACTCGTTCGGTCCGGCCACGAGCCGGAAGCGGTAACCGGGAGGGGAGTTCCCTATTCGGCCCGCTTCGATGGCGACAAGGAACAAGCGGATTCCATCAGGACCGTAGGCCTCCGAGTAACGGTTCCACTCGTCTGCCACGGCGACGAACTCATCACGGTGAGATTCGGCTACCACGATTACAGCTCGACACTCGAGGCCTACGGCGTAGGCGAGGGCGCGGGTGAGGTGATCGTGGTCGGCCTCGCCGTACTGGTTCTCTACCGCCCAGTTCCGGCCGTCGGCGTCTTTCGCCAGGATGTCGAGCCTACGGCCTCCGGGTACTTCGACCTCGGTGCTGTCCAACTCCAACTCGCCTATGTCGAGGTGCTCGGACAGGGCCTCCAGGTTGTCGGCAAGCCAGGGGGTGAAGTCCTTGGCCTCGCCCGGCCACACCTCGCGGATGTTGATCAGCTTGAACTCCTGGGGAAGATTCGGTCCGGTCATGCCGATCAATCTAACCCGCGCCACGCACGGGCAATGAATCAGACGTGTCGGGCAGCCTCCCCAAGCGGCATCACCAATGGCCGGTTAGCAGGCGTGACGTGGCTACGTGACGAGGCCGGCCGATTATCCTGACACACACGCGACACGGGGGTCAACCGTGGGCATCCATGCCGACCTGCTAGAGCGCCACCGGGCGGTGATACCCCCCTGGGTCGGCCTGTACTACGACGAGCCGATCTCGCTGGTGGACGGGGAGGGTCGGCACGTAGTCGACGCCGAAGGCAACCGCTACCTGGACTTCTTCGGGGGGATCCTGGTGACGATCGCGGGTCACCGCGTTCCTCGGGTGGTCGAGGCGATCAAGGCGCAGGCGGACCGGATGCTTCACTCCTCCACCCTGTACCTCATGGAGTCCCACATTGCCCTGGCCGAGCAGATCGCGGAGCTGTCGGGAATTCCCGACGCCAAGGTGTTCTTCGCCAACTCGGGTACCGAGGCCAACGACACCGCCCTGATGCTGGCCACCCAGTACCGCCGCTCCAACCAGGTCCTGGCCGTGCGGGGCAGCTACCACGGCAAGTCCCACAGCGCCATCGCCGTCACCGGTAACGCCGCCTGGTCGGGCACCACCTTCAGCCCCTTCCAGGTGACGTACGTGCACGGCGGCTACAAGCTCCGCTCCCCGTTCGGCCATTTGCCGGACGACCAGTTCATCGCCCGGTGCGTCGACGATCTCCGCGACCTGCTCGACATCGCCACGGCCGGCAACGTGGCCGCCATGATCGCCGAGCCCATCCAGGGTGTCGGGGGCTTCATAACCCCGCCCGACGGGCTGTTCGGGGCTATGAAAGAGGTGCTGGACGAGCATGGGATCCTGTTCATCTCCGATGAGGTCCAGACCGGCTGGGGTCGCACCGGCGAGAACTTCTGGGGGTACGAGGCACACGGCATCGTCCCGGACCTGCTCACCTTCGCCAAGGGGTTGGGCAACGGCATGGCAATCGGAGGCGTCGTCGGGCGGAAGGAGATCATCGATTGCTACCCGGCCAACGCGATCTCGACCTTCGGGGGCAACCCGATGGCGACCACGGCCGGCCTCGCCACGCTCGAGGTCCTGCTGGAGGAGGACCTCCAGTCGAACTCCTACAAGGTGGGCGCCCAACTCAGGAACGGGCTCGATCACCTCGCCATGGAGACCGAGCAGATAACGGAGGTACGGGGCAAGGGCCTGATGCTGGGCGTGGAACTGTCCGATCCCGGCACCGGCAAGCCCGACGTGGCGCTGACCGGAGCCATCATGGAGGAGGCCAAGGCGGAGGGGCTCCTGATCGGCAAGGGCGGGCTGTACGGGAACGTGCTGCGCATAGCCCCGCCGCTGTCCATCACCGAGGGGGAGTGCGACGAGGGCCTGGCGATGCTCGATGCCGCCGTCCGCCGGGCAACCGGCGCCTGACAGCCGAGACAATCCAATCGGAGGGAAGCCATGGGAACTGCACTCATCAAGAACGGCACCGTCGTCACCGCCACCGAGACCATGCAGGCCGACGTGTTCATCCAGGGCACGCAGGTGGTCGCCATCGTCGCGTCCGGCGGGATCGACCTGGGCCTGGCGGCGGACCGCACCATCGACGCGACAGGAAAGCTGGTCATACCGGGCGGCATCGACGTGCACACCCACATGGAACTTCCGTTCGGGGGGACTTTCGCCGCCGACACCTTCGAGACCGGAAGCAGGGCCGCCGCCTGGGGAGGCACCACCACCATCGTCGACTTCGCCGTCCAGACCAAGGGCGAGTACGCCATGGACGGCTTCGAGCGCTGGATGGCCAAGGCCGAGGGCGAGTGCGCCATCGACTACGGCTTCCACATGATCACCGGGGACATCAACGAGCAGACCCTCAAGGAGATGGACATGCTGGTGGACGAGGGCGTGACCTCGTTCAAGATGTTCATGGCGTACCCGGGCGTCTTCTACTCCGATGACGGCGAGATCGTCATGGCCATGCAGAAGGCCGCCGAGAACGGATCGATGATCGCCATGCACGCCGAGAACGGCATCGCCATCGACGTATTCGTGAACCAGGCGCTGCAGCGCGGCGAGACCGATCCGATCTATCACGGAATCGTGCGCAAGTCGGTGCTGGAAGGTGAGGCGACCCACCGCGCCATCCGGCTGGCCGAGGTCACGGGCGCTCCGGTCTACTTCGTCCACCTATCGGCTCTCGAAGCCCTCGAGCAGGTCACCCTGGCCAGGGACGAGGGGCGGAACGTGTTCGCGGAGACCTGCCCGCAGTACCTGCTGCTGGATCTGGACAACCTCGGAGGGGGATTCGAGGGCGCCAAGTATGTGTGCTCGCCGCCGCTACGCGACCGGGCGGCGGGACACCAGGAGCGGCTGTGGCGGGGCCTCCAGACTGACGACCTCCAGGTGGTCTCGACCGACCACTGCCCCTTCTGCATGGGTGACCACCACACGTTCGGAACCCAGAAGCAGCTCGGGCGGGACAACTTCGCGGCGATTCCCAACGGGATGCCCGGGGTCGAGAACCGGATGGAACTGATCTTCGACGCGGGTGTCGCGGGCGGGCGCATCAACGCCAACCGGTTCGTAGAGATCACCGCCACCACGCCGGCCAAGATGTTCGGCCTGTTCCCGAAGAAGGGCACCATCGCGCCCGGGAGCGATGCTGACATCGTGATCCTCGACCCGGACCGCACCCACACGATCTCGGTGGAAACCCACCACATGGACGTCGACTACTCGGCCTACGAAGGCCGGGAGATCACCGGCAAGGTCGAGACGGTCATGTCGAAGGGCAAGGTCATCATCGAGGACGGCCGGTACCACGGGCGCAAGGGCGACGGGGAGTACCTGCGGCGCGGCACGACCATGATGCTGCGCTAGCCGGGGGCCGGTAAGGGCAGCCCCGAGGCGAGCGCGACGGCAGAGTAAGTCAAGGACCTACGGCACGAGGACGAGGGCGATGAAGACCATAACCCACTGGATAGGCGGAAAGCCCTGGGAGGGCGAACCGGAGCGGACCGGTCCGGTGTTCAACCCGGCCACCGGACGCCAGGCCGCCGAGGTGGCTTTCGCCGGGGCCGACGAGGTGGACCGAGCGGTCGGCACGGCGCGCAAGGCGTTCGAGGACTGGCGGTCGGTGTCGCTGACCCGCCGCCAGAACATCATGTTCGCCTACCGGGAACTGATCACCCGGCACCGGCTCGACCTGGCTCGCATCCTCACCGCCGAGCACGGCAAGACCCTCGACGACGCCTTGGGCGAGGTCCAGCGGGGCCTCGAGGTGGTGGAGTTCGCCTGCAACATCGCCCATCTCATCAAGGGTGAGTTCTCGGAGCAGGTGAGCAGCGCCGTCGACACCTACACGGTGCGCCAACCGCTGGGGGTGGCGGCCGGGATCACCCCGTTCAACTTCCCCGCCATGGTGCCTATGTGGATGTTTCCCATCGCCATCGCCTGCGGCAACACCTTCGTGCTCAAGCCGTCCGAGAAAGACCCGTCCGCCTCCCTGCTCAACGCCGAGCTGCTGGCCGAGGCGGGCCTTCCCGACGGCGTCTTCAACGTGGTTCACGGCGACAAGGTGGCGGTGGACGCCATCCTGGCCCACCCGGACATCGCCGCCGTCTCCTTCGTGGGCTCGACGCCGATCGCCCGGTACATCTACGAGCAGGGAACCAGGAACGGCAAGAAGGTCCAAGCGCTGGGAGGCGCCAAGAACCACATGATCGTCCTTCCGGACGCCGACATGGACCTGGCCGCCGATGCGGCGGTGTCGGCCGGGTACGGCTCGGCCGGCGAGCGGTGCATGGCTATCTCGGTGGTGGTCACGGTGGGCGAGGCCGCCGAGCGGCTGCTGCCCAGGGTCCGGGAGCGGATCGCCGACCTGGTGGTGGGTCCGGGGGACTCCGAAGGCGCCCAGATGGGCCCGCTGGTCACCGCCGAGCATCGCGACCGGGTCGCCGGCTACGTCGACGCCGGCGAGGCCGAGGGCGCCCGCCTCCTCGAAGACGGCCGGGGCTTCACCAGCGAGGGGCACGAGGACGGCTTCTTCTTCGGCCCCACCCTGTTCGACGGGGTGACGCAGGACATGTCGATCTACCGCGACGAGATCTTCGGACCAGTGCTCTCGGTGGTGCGCACCGACTCCTACCAGGAGGCGATCGACCTCATCAACGTGAACCCCTATGGCAACGGAACCGCGGTGTTCACCAACGACGGCGGCGCGGCGCGCAAGTTCCAGGCCGAGATCGAGGTGGGGATGATCGGGATCAACGTTCCGATCCCGGTACCCCTGTCCTTCTACTCCTTCGGTGGATGGAAGGACTCCATCTTCGGCGGACATTCCATCTACGGCCCCGAAGGGGTACATTTCTACACCCGGCCCAAGGTCGTGATCGCCCGATGGCCGGACCCCATCCACCGCGGGGTGGACCTCGGATTCCCGCAGCATCGTTAGAAGGCAAGAGGAACCCAAAGAGGGGATAGGCACCATGGACTTCGGCGTCGTGCTCCAGACCGATCCACCGGCCTCCCGGGTCGTAGAGCTCACCCGGCTGGCCGAGGCCAACAGGTTCAGTCACGCCTGGACCTTCGACTCCCATGTGCTGTGGCAGGAGCCCTTCGTCATCTACTCGAGGATGCTGGCCGAGACCGACGGGATGGTGGTGGGTCCGATGGTCACCAATCCCGGCACCCGGGACTGGACGGTGCTGGCCTCGCTGTTCGCGACCCTCAACGAGATGTACGGGGGCCGGACCATCTGCGGGATGGGACGGGGCGACTCGGCCCTGCGGGTGATAGGTCGCAAGCCCCGCACCCTGGCGAAGATGGCCGAGTCGATGGAGGTCATCAAGGGTCTGGTTGCCGGAGACGAGGTGGAATATGACGGTACGCCCCTCCGGATCCCATGGATCTCGGAGGGCTGGGACCTTCCCATGTGGGCGGCCGGCTACGGACCGAAGGCGCTGGCCACGATCGGACGGCACGCCGACGGGTTCATCCTGCAGCTGGCCGACCCGCAGATCCTGGAGTGGACGGTGGCAGCGGTGCGGGCCGCGGCGGTGGAGGCGGGCCGCGATCCCGACGAGATAGCGGTCTGCGTGGTAGCCCCGGCCTACGTGGGCGACGACATCGAGCACCAGCGGGAGCAGCTCAGGTGGTTCGGGGGCATGGTCGGCAACCACGTCTACGACCTGGTGAAGCGCTACGGCTCGGACAACCCGGAGATGGTCCCCGAGGTCCTGGCCGACTACATCGCCGCCCGCGAGGGCTACGACTACGCTCACCACGGCAAGGCCGGCAACCCCTCCACCGACTTCGTGCCCGACGCCATCGTGGACCGTTTCTGCGTGCTCGGCACGGCGGAGGACCACATCGCCAAGCTGGCGGAACTAAGGGCCCTGGGGATGGACCACTTCGGGGTCTACCTGATGCACGACGACCGGGAGGGAACGCTGAACGCCTACGGCAGGACGGTCATACCGGGGGTCAAGGGTCCAGGGGTTTGATCTCGGCTCTCGCCCGGATCCACCCTCACCCGCCTCGGCGGTTCCTCAATAGCCGGATTCGGCGACGGGTGAGCGACCCCCGCCGGCCACCGACCCGTATTCCTCTTCGCTCACCTTGCGGCCCTCCCACACGGTGGCGCCCCCGGTGGTATGGGATACATGGGTCATCGGCGAGTCCGCGAGGGCGCCGTGCCAGTGGACCTCGCCGGGAGGGGCGTGGACGAGGTCTCCGGTGGAGATCTCGACGGCGGAGCCTTCCTCGTTCTGGACCAGGCCGGCGCCGTTCGTGACGTAGAGCACCTGGCCGTCAGGGTGGTGGTGCCAGTCGGTCCGGGCGCCCGGCTCGAAGCTCACCGCCAGGATGTTGAGCACGCCGTCGTTACGCACCGGCCCGAACAGCACGTCACCGGTGAAGTGCTCCGCGGGCGCCTCCTCCCACGCTACGTCAGCAGGCCTCCAATGTTCCATGATCCTCCGAACCGATAGACGCCGAGGACTCTAGAGGAGAGGAGCGGCTGTCCCGTTGATGAGGCTCCACAGCCGCTCCACATGTTCCTCCCTGGTGTCCATCTGGCCTATCGACACGCGCAGGAACGAGGTCTCCCCTATGCGGGAAGGGGTCAGGAACGAGTGGCCGGACCGGTTGACCGCCTCTCCCAGTGACTCGGTGGCCCGGTTGCCGGCCCGGTGCCGGAAGCACACCAGGGCGAAGGGGACGGGGGCCACCAGCTCGAAGCGGGGGTCCTCCTTCACCCGGTCGGCCAGGGAGCGGGCCCACGCCACGTTGTCGCGTATCCGGGCGCGCAGGGCCGAGGCGCCGTAGTAGCGCAGGACGAACCACAGCTTCAGGGAGCGGAAGCGGCGCCCCAGCGCCACGTGCCAGTCCCGGTAGTCGATCACCTGCCCGCTCTCCGAGGAGGCGTTGCGCAGGTACTCGGGCAGGATCGAGAGGGTGCGGATCAGGGGCCGCCGGTCGGCCACGTAGAACAGCGAGCCGTCGAAGGTCATCGGCGTCCACTTGTAGGGGTTGACCGTGTAGCTGTCGACCAGCTCCAGGCCGTCCTGATGGTGCCGGAACTCGGGACAGAGCATGGCGTTGCCGGCATACGCGGCGTCCACGTGATGCCACATCCCGGCCTGGCGGGCCAGTTCGCCCACGGCGCGTACGGGGTCGACCGCGGTGGTGCCGGTCGTGCCCACGGCCGAGCAGGCGAAGGCCGGCTCCAGCCCGGCCGCCCGATCCTCACGAACCGCCTCCCGCAGGGCATCGATGCGCATGGCGTAGGCATCGTCCACGTCGACCAGGCGCACGTGGCGGTAGCCGGCCACCCGGGCGCCTTTCTCCACGGAGGAGTGGGCCTGGGAGGACGTGTAGGCGACGCACCGGTCCGCGGCGCCGCCGCGCCTCGTCACCTCTTCGCGGGCGACCACGAGCGCGGTGTGGACGGCATCCGAGGCGGTCTGTTGCATCACCCCGCCTCCCTGGTCGGTGGTCTTCCACCGGGCGGGAAGCCCGAGCAGGTCCACCATCCAGTCGGCCATCACGCTCTCCAGCTCGGTGCACACCGGGCTAGTGGCCCACAGCATGCCCTGCTGGCCGAGTCCGGCCGAGACCAGCTCGCCGAGGATGCCGGGGCCGGACGTGGCGGCCGGGAAGAAGGCGAACCACCCGGGGGAGACCCAGTTGGTCAACCCGGGCACGACGATGCGGTCCAGGTCGGCGGTGATCTCCTCGAAGTCCTCGGGCTCCTCCGGGGCGTGGTCGGGCAGCATGTCCCGGATCTCGCCCGGCGCCAGTTGCGACTGGACCGGCAAATCGCCCACCCGTTCCATGTAACCGGCCACCCAGTCGATCAACGCGTAGCCGTGACGGCGGAACTCCTCAGGCGTCATCGAAGGGACACGATCCGCACACCTCCATGCAAGGGAATCGGAGAACCTCGTCAATCACGGGCGTGCGCGAACGGATTGTCCCGCGACGCAAGGGTCTCCGTCTCTAAGCCTATCCGGCCGGGTCAGGGGTCGGTTCTAACCGCCCTACCAACGAGTTCCGTAAGCCAAGCATTGAGGCTCTTGCGCTCTGTCCGGGCCGCCGCTGCCGCGGCCCTGTGAACTCGAGGTGGCAGACGAAGCGCGATCTTCCCCGAGTAGGGGCGATCAGGCTCTCGGCCCCTTTCTGAACATATCGCGAGGTATTCGTCCACCGAGTCCCTGAACGCCTGCTGCACTTCCGACACCGAACTGCCCTGAAAGGTAATCACGTCTCGGGTGTCCACCACCTCGCCGTGGAGAAGACCTGCTTCGTCGTCGAAGATTACGACTCCTCGATATCCGCAATACTCCAGCATCGTTCTACTCCTAGTTCTACCATTATCGATCTATTTCTAGTACTACGGCCTGACACCGACTTCCGTAAGGAACCTCCTCGCAGAGGCAACCGATCCCTTGTCCGCTTCCTTGCGCGGATGAGGCCGGTGGAACACGGCGATCACGTCATTGAGTTCCACTGCCACACGAGATCCTGATCGCTCCTCGATGGTTGCGCCACAGGCAACGAACAGTGACTCGATGTCGCTCCAATTGATCGAGGCCTGCGTCGGTCTCCGGAATATCGCTTCCAGAGTCCTTCGGTGTTTCCGTCTCACCGAGGAATGATATCACATTATGATATCGGTGTGGCCGGGTTGCGCATCCGCCTGTGTACCATTCTCGGCGATCCTATGACGAACCCGCCACGCACCCTTTTTCAGAAGGTTTGGGACGCCCACGTAGCCCACGAGGCTCCCGGGGAGCCGTCCCTGCTGTACATCGATCTGCATCTGGTCCACGAGGTGACCAGCCCGCAGGCGTTCGACGGCCTGCGGTTGGCCGGACGGGGCGTGCGGCGGCCCGACCTGACGCTGGCGACCATCGACCACGGGGTCCCGACCGCCAACCGCAGCCTCGGGATCCGGGATCCCCTGTCGAAGAGGCAGATCGACGCCCTGATCTCCAACTGCGAGCAGTACGGCATCACGCTTTACGGGCTGGACGATCCTCGCCAGGGCATCGTCCACATCATCGGTCCGGAGCAGGGGATCACCCAGCCCGGTATGACCATCGTCTGCGGCGACTCCCACACCGCCACCCACGGCGCATTCGGAGCGCTGGCCTTCGGGATCGGCACCTCCGAGGTGGAGCACGTGCTGGCGACCCAGACCCTTCCCCAGGCGAAGCCGAAGGCCATGGCGGTGACGGTGGACGGCGATCTCCCCACGGGGGTCACCGCCAAGGACATCATCCTGGCCATCATCGCCCGGATCGGGGTGGCCGGCGGGGTCGGCCACGTGATCGAGTACCGGGGCTCCACCATCCGCTCCCTCTCGATGGCGGCCCGCATGACCATCTGCAACATGTCGATCGAGGGAGGGGCCCGGGCCGGCATGGTGGCCCCGGACGACACCACCTACTCGTACCTGGAGGGACGCCCCCACGCCCCCGACAACTGGGAGGCGGCGCTGGATCACTGGCGCACCCTCCCCACCGATGACGGCGCCACCTTCGATGCCGAAGTGGAGTTGGACGCGGCCGAGCTCGAGCCGCACGTCTCCTGGGGCACCAACCCGGCCCAGACCGTGCCGGTGAGCGCCCGGGTTCCCCACCCGGACGACTACGACGACCCGCTGGACCGGTCGGGGTGCGGGCGGGCCCTGGAGTACATGGACCTGGCGGCGGGCACACCCATTACCGACATCCGTCTCGACCGGGTTTTCCTGGGGTCTTGCACCAACGCCCGCATCGAGGACCTGCGAGCGGCGGCGGGGATCGTGGAGGGGCGCTCGGTGGCCCGGTCGGTCAGCGCCATGGTGGTCCCCGGCTCCGGCCTGGTGAAGCTCCAGGCCGAGGAGGAGGGCCTCGACCGCGTCTTCAAGGAGGCCGGGTTCGAGTGGCGTGACGCCGGATGCTCCATGTGCCTGGGGATGAACGACGATATCCTCGCCCCCGGCGAGCGCTGCGCCTCGACCTCCAACCGCAACTTCGAGGGCCGCCAGGGGCGGGGAGGGCGCACCCACCTGGTCAGCCCCGAGATGGCCGCCGCCGCGGCGGTGGCCGGCCACTTCGTCGACGTGCGAACCTGGGCCTGATCGTGGACCCTGTAGGCATCATCACCGGAACCATGGCGCCCCTGCCTAGGAACAACTGCGACACCGACCAGATCATGCCCAAGCAGTTCCTGAAGCGGGTGGAGCGGAGCGGCTACGGGCAGTTCCTGTTCCACGACTGGGCCAGGATCGCCGGCGGGGAACTCGATCCGGAGTTCGTCCTCAACCGTCCCGAGTACCAGGAGGCCCGAGTACTGGTCAGCGGGCCCAACTTCGGTTCGGGATCGTCTCGCGAGCACGCCCCGTGGGGCATCCAGGACTGGGGCTTCGAAGCGGTGATCGCCCCCACGTTCGCCGACATCTTCTACAACAACTGCACCAAGATCGGGTTGCTGCCGGTCACGCTCACCGAGGCCGAGGTGAACCGGTTGATCGAGCTGGCCACCGCCACGCCGGGCGCGGTGATCACCATCGACCTGGAGGCCCAGACCGTCACCACGGGGGACTGGCAGGCCGGTTTCGAGATCGACGCCTTCACCAAGTACCGGCTCCTCGAGGGGCTCGACGACATCGGCCTCACCATGCGGAATCTCGAAGCCATCGAGGTCTTCGAGCGGTCCCGGCCCGGCTACTTCCCGTCGCTCGCCTGATCGCCCCCTGGGCCTGACCAGGCCCACCGCCGGCGGGTAGGCGTCTCCGGCCCGGTAGGCTGGCGGACGTGTTCGCAGTCATCTCCTACCCCCCCATCCCGATCTTCGAGGTCGGGCCGCTGCGGATGTCGCTCCACGGCGTCTTCGCCGGGGTGGGCTTCCTGGCCGGCGCCTACTACGGCACCCTCCGCTACCGGGCCCGGGGGTTCGACGCCAACCTGTTCCAGTCGGTCCTCACCTGGGCGCTGGTCGGGGCGCTGCTGGGTGCCCGATGGCTCACCCTGCCCGCCTACTGGGCGGAGAACGGCTTCGACGCGGGCGAGCTGATCAACATCGGCGGCAACTACTCCATCCTGGGCGGCTTCGCCGGTGGCATCGGAGCCGGTGTCTGGAGGGCTCACCGGCTGGGGCTCCGGCTGGGACCCGCAGTGGACGTGGCCGCCTTCGGCCTGGCCATAGGAACGGTGGTGGGCCGCATCGGCGACCTGGCCATCGTGGAGCACCTCGGCGGGCCGACCCGGTTCGCGCTGGGGTACGGGATCCGGCCGGGTTACGACGTAGCGCCCCAGCACGACCGCCTGGAGTGCGCGACGGCGACTGTGGGCGAGTTCTGCGGCATCTACCACCATGCCGCCCTGTATGACCTGCTGGCCGCGGCGGTCTGCTTCGGCTTCCTCTACTGGCTGGTCTTCCGGTCCGGCGTCCGGCTCCGCTACGGCCAGCTGTTCGCCGTCTGGATGACCTGGTACGGCCTCCAGCGCTTCTTCATCGACTTCACGCGCCTCGCCCTGGACGTCGGCGGTGACCGGACCCTCGGTGCTCTGACATGGAGCCAGTGGAGCGCCCTCGCCGCTGCGGTGGGCGGCGTAGCGCTTTTCCTATGGCTCGGCAGGAGGAGCCCGGTGGTCACGCCCGAGAACGACCAGGCCTACGGCGCGGTCACCTAGCAAGGAGACGGGGTCCGGGACATCACCCGAGGTCAGCATCGAGCCATTCCACCTCGTCCGGAGTCGGCTGGGTCTCCAACTCCTCGCCGATGCGATCCTGACGAAAGTGACGAACGACCAACGCGACGGTCTCCCCCATCGTGGTTCCGAACTCTGAGGCAATCCGGCTGAGTTGCTGATGGGTTGCCTTGTCCAGACGAACGCTCATGCCTTGCATGCAGGTCAGCATAGGAAAGGCACAATCCTGGAGCGCAGAGAATCCTGGCACCGGATCCGGCCGCGCCATCCATCGAAGGGCTCGATCCGCTCAATTCGGGTTGTCGGCCCGGTCGCCGATGGGGTAACCTGCCCGGCGTGACTTCTACCCAGGTGTATTCGTACTTCGCCTTTACCGGGCCCGGTGCCCGGGCCTGGCGCGACGTCTAGACCGAACCTGTCGTAGAGAAGCCAAGGCCCGGAGCGCCCGCTCCGGGCGCTTTGACGTCCGGAGCGAATCCGACACAGAGGAGCATCATGGAACGCAGAGCACTACGCAACGGATCGCCCACGGACACCATCGTCGAGGTGGGCGACACCAGGTTCGGGCACGACCCTTTCCCGACCATCGCAGGCCCTCGGGCGGTCGAGTCGGACGAACAGATCATGGAGGTCGCCACCGCGGTGGCGGATGCGGGCGCCGCCGTCCTCCGGGGCGGGGTGTACGAGTCGACCGCCTCGCCGTACGAGTTCCCGGGACTGGGCCGGCCCGGCCTGGAGCTGTTGCGGGACGCGGGGGCCGAGGTGGGCCTCCCCACGGTCACCAAGGCCCTGGAACCCAAGGACGTGGAGCTGGTCGCCTCGCACGTGGACATGATCCACGTCGATCCCCGCTCCATGCAGAACTTCGAGTTGCTGCGCGTCATCGGCGGGACGGGGAAGCCGGTGCTGCTCGAGCGCGGGGGGTCCGCCACGGTGGACGAGTGGCTGTGGGCGGCCGAGTACGTACTCGCCGAGGACAACGACCAGGTGGTGCTGTGCGAGGGCGGCATCCGTACCTTCGAGAAGTCGACCCGGGCCACCCTCGACCTGAGTTCCATTCCGGTCCTCAAGGAGATCAGTCACCTGCCGGTCATCGTGGCTCCTTCGGCCGCGGCCGGCTCCCGGACCAGGATCCAGCCCCTGTCGCTGGCCGCCCAGGGGGTCGGCTCCGACGGGCTGATGGTGGAGGTCCACCCGGATCCCATGGCGGCCCGCACCAGCTCGTCACACCAGATCACGTTCGAGATGTTCACCGATCTGATGGACGCGCTGGGCGTCAATCGCGTACGGATGAACATCGACATGATCGATCGCGACCTGGTCCGCCTGCTGGCGCGCCGGCATCTCATGGTCATGCGGGTGGGCCGGATCAAGGCCGAGCGAGGGATGCCGGTCCACGTTCCCGAGCGTGAGGAGGAATTGCTGGCCGTCGTCCGGCAAGAGGCGAAGAGGCACGGTCTCGACCCGGTCAAGGTCGAGAGAATCTTCGAGCTCATCCTCGAGCAGGCGCGAGACACTCAGCACGAGGAACGCGCCGGATCCTGGTCCAGCGTCTGAGCGTCGCCGTTTGCAGGCGGCCCGGAGTCCAGGACGCCCCTCAACCCGGCCGGCAGCCGGATCAAGTCGCGTGACCGGAGGGCCTCCGCATCACCTGGTAGTCGACTCCTGACAGGTGTGGCATCGCTCCGGGCGGTCGGTAGCGCCTCCAGGCTATGTCGCGGACCTGATCGGTCCGGGAGGTCTTGGGGTGGCGATCAGGGGTTTCACACAATGGCAACATGATTGCCGGCTCATGCAATTAGAACCCGGACCAGAGGGTGTAGGAGCCCGATGATCGGTAGTCTGACCCCTATACCCGGCGGCAAGGGCGCGCCCGTAGACCGGGTTTACGCGTGCCGACACTTCTGCCGGGGCGTCTATCGGCCCATCTAGGGGAAGGAGGAGCTAGTGGAGAGGAACAGCCGAGGAGGGCCCTCACTGGAAGAGACTCTGGCGACCAAGGTCGACCGGCGTGACTTCTTGAAGAAGGCGGGCATGACCGTGGCTGCCGGAGGGCTTCTGACCACGATCGGCGCCTGCGGGACCGGAGAGTCCGAGGCCACCACCACCCAGGGGACTTCGGGCTCGGCCACCACGGCCGCCACTGCGGACACCGTTGAGGAAGCGGTCGAGGTGGTCATGACCCAGGGTGGTCCCGAGATCGAATGGGAGATGGGCACCAGCTGGCCGCTGTCGCTGGACACCATCTACGGAGGTGCTCAGGACTTCGCCGAGCGGGTCTCGGCCATGACCGGCGGCCGGTTCAACATAACGCCCAGGGCGGCAGGCGAACTGGTGCCGGGACTCGAGGTCCTGCAGAACGTCCAGCAGAACGCCATCCCGGCCGGCCATA
>WTGW01000180.1 GCA_011523395.1 Acidimicrobiia bacterium | reverse complement strand
GCCGATGGGATCCGCATGGTGCCGAAGGGCACGTCGATGACCACCGGCGCTTCGCGTTCCAGGGCAAGCGGGATCAACGTCTCGAGATCGTGGGGGTCGTCCGCTCTCATCCCTACCGCTCCGAATGACTCCGCGAACCTGACGAAATCCGGGTTGTGCAGGTCGGTGCCGTAGGTCCCGCCGAACGACTGGTCGAGGTCGCGGGCGACGTTGCCGTAGGAGTCGTTCCTGAAGACGACGACCACCACGTCGAGGCCGTACTGGACCGCCGTGGCGAGTTCCGAGGAGTTGTACATGAACCCTCCGTCTCCGGCCACGCACACCACGGGGCGGTCCGGCTCTGCGACCTTGACGCCCAGAGCTGTCGGGAAGGCGTAGCCGAGGTTGAACGAGTAGCCGGAGTCGATGTACGTCTTGGGCCGGTACACCTGGTAGTGGGTACGGGCGTAGAAGCCGAACTGCGTGACGTCCCACACCACGAACGCCTCCTCCGGGATGCCGCGCTGCATCGCCTCCAGGACGGCGTACTGGGGTTCCTTGAGCCGGATGTCGTAGTAGGCGATGAGCTTGCGGGCCGCCGCTACCGCCGCGGCCGGTGACGGGCGCTCGCCCGCGCCGGCCTCGACAAGGAGTGGAAGCAGCGCCTGGATGGTGGCTCTGGCATCGCCGTGCAGTGGGATGGTGTTGGACTGGATCCTGGCGAGTTCGCTGTCGTCGATGTTGATGTTCACCAGAGTGGACGACTCGCCGGCCGGATTGCCGAGCGAGAATCGCGAGCCGATTCCTATGACGACGTCAGCGGCCTGCATCACCTCGTAGAGCTGGTTCATCTCCTGCCGCTCGCCCCTGGGGCTGAAGCACGAGCCGTAGGACAGCGCATGGCTGTCCGGGATGGTCCCCTTGCCCCCGCTGGACGTCACCACCGGTATGTTGGTGGCCTCCGCCAGCTGGATGAGGTCCCCCTCCGCGTCCGAGCGGGCGACACCCCCACCGGCGAATATCAGCGGTGTGCGAGAGGCGGCGATGACATGGGCAGCCTCCCGGAGGTCGTCGCGGCTCGGCACGATCCGGGGAATGCGCGCGGGGTTCCGCAGCCGGACCTCTTCCCGTTCCACCCCGGTGTCGGGCGGGATCTCGATCAGGACCGGACGCGGTCGGCCCGTACGCATCTGCCTGAACGCTTCGAACACCGCATCGGGCACTTCCCGGGGCCTGAGAACCCGCCGCTGCCACTTGGTGATCGAGCGCACCGTGCCGGGCTGGTCCATGACCTCATGGACGGCCCCGGCGTTCTTGCCGATCGCGCCGCGCGGGACCTGACCGGCGATGAGAAGCACCGGTGAAGAGCGCGCGTACGCATTGGTCAGTCCGGACGCCGCGTTGTACAGGCCGGCGCCCGGCACCACGAGCGCCACCCCCGGCCTTCCCGAGGAGCGGGCATAGCCGTCGGCCATGAAGGTGGTGGCCTGCTCGTGGCGGGTCGTGACCATCCGGATGTCCGGCTCGTCCCGCAGCGCCGCGACGATCCCGTAGATCTGAATGCCCGGTACGCCGAATACGACCTCGACACCCTCGTTCACGAGGGACTTGACCAGTGCCTCGCCGCCGCTCAGGCTTACCATCGCGACACCGCAACGCGCCTCTCGGCCGGATCGGGCAACCTCGCTCCACGGAATCGACGGTGAACAGCGAATTCCGGCCCGACGCCGCGCTCGAAGCGCTCTCCAGTACTCAGCAAGACACCGGGCACACTACAACACGGTTCAGCGAGCCGGCTGGTTCAGGACGATCCTTCGGCGGCCTCGTTGCGGCGGTATATGGCATCGATCGCCTCGTCGAGTTCGTCTGCCCAACGCTGTGTCCGCGAGCGGAGTCGCATGTTCTGGTAGGCGCCCCACAGCGTCATGGCGGGCGGCACCAGCACGATGGAGACGATCAGCGAGTAGGCGATCGTTATGGCCGCCGTGATGGCGAACTGCTGGGACGCGGCCAGCGGCGAGAACACCAGCACTCCGAGTCCTAGCGCGGTCGTCATGGCGGAGCCCAGCAGCGCCGATCCCGTGACGGAGAGCGTCTGGATCGCCGCTCGCTCAGGGTTGCGGTGGTACCCGTACTCCTCGCGGTAGCGATGGATCATGTGGATGGTGTAGTCCACCCCGATCCCGATCGAGAGCGCGGTGATGATGGACGTGATGAGCGTGTACGGGATGTCGAGCAACGCCATGGTGCCCAGCACCGAGATCAGAACGAGCACTATCGGGAACACGGCCACGAATCCCAGGGCTGGCTGGCGGACGGTGACCCAGAAGAAGAGGGCGAGGACGGTCAGGGCCACCGCGATGGTGGTGCTGATGGCCTCGGTCTGCTGCTCCGTGATGGCGTCGGTGACGGTGAACGAGATGATGCTCGACGATGTCGCCGTGAGCGCGCTGTCGTCGCCGAACCAGAGTTCCTCGATCTCCCGCTGGGTGTTCCTCGCCTGCGCGGTGTCGCCCGCGAAGGCCGGGAACTGGAGCAGCATGGCATCGATTCCGTCCGGGTTGTTGACCAGGAGACGCCCCATGACGGGATCCATCGCCACCACCCGGTCGAGTAGCTCCTGCATTAGGGCCGTATCGAGTTCGATTCCCGCCGAGGCCTCCTGGAACAGGGCGGCGAGCTCCGGGTCGTACTTGTCGCCCGGTTGGCCGCTGTCGTTGATCCAGTCGTGCACGACCAGGTCGAAGGACGCCTGGATCGGCCCTGCCGCCGCTCCCGGACGGCGCGTCTCGTCCGCGAAGGCGGTGGTCAGGTCGTGGAGGTCGATGAACGTGCGGGTCTCCGTGGCCTCGGCCTTCACCAGCAGGCTGACCATCTCTGTCGAGCCGCCGATCGCCACGTCGAGCGCCTCCATGTCGGCCAGCAACCCGCCACCTCTCGGGAGGATGTCGCGAATGCTGAACTCCGACTCGAGGTCCCGGGCCGCGAAACCGAGCCCGATCGTGATCGCGATCACGGCGACTATGTAGGGCGTGGGATTGCGGGTCACCCCTTTCCCCAGCAGTTCCGCCACCCGGCTGACTCCGGGCAGGGCGGTCGCTATCGGGCGCGGCTCCTTCAACTTGCCGCGAGCCGCCCGCCTCCGATCGATGATCGTACGTCCGGCGGGAATGAGCGTCAGCATCACCAGGAGGGCCATCCCCACGCCGAGCCCCGCGATGATGCCGAAGTCGTTGACGATCCCGATCGGGGAGAACAGGCTCACCAGGAGGCTCACGATGGTGGTGACGGCGGCCAGCGTGAGGGGCAGGCTGACGTGCCGCAGCCCCATCTGGACCGCTCCGACCACGTCCTCGCCGGCGAGGCGTTGCTCGCGGTAGTGGGAGACGATCTGGATGGCGTAATCCACCGTGAGGCCGATCAGGATGATCGGCACCATCGTGGTGAGGGAGTTGGGAGGGCCGACCAGCCCCAGCGCGTTGGGTCCGAGCCATCCTTCCGCGCCGACGACCCAGATGATCGCCAGCAGGAGCCCTCCGAGCGTGAGAAGGAGATCCGAGGCCGTGCGCATGAAGAGCAGGATCAGCACCGCGATGAGGAGGAACGCCGCACCCACTAGCGGGGCCATCCCTTCCTCGGTGGCCTTCTTGTACTCGTCCTCGACCACCACGGGCGAGATGCTGCTCACCCGCAGCGGGCCCTCGTCCGCATTTGCCAACTGGTCGACCGTCCGCGAGGCGGTATAGATCCGTTCGTCACCCGTGTCTCTCAGGTTGACGGTGGCGATGGCGATCGGAGTCCCGTCGGCGTCGAGTCCGGTCATGGCGTCGAGCGCCTCCCCGATGCCCGGGACGTTGCGGACGGAGTCGATCTCCGCCTGCGTGACCGACCCGAGGTTGTCCACCTGGAGCACGGCCTTGACCAGCAACGAGGGAGCGAAGATGGGATCGGGAGGCGCCAGCATGTCCCTCACCGTGGGGTCGGCGACGATCTCTCCGATCAGGCTGTCCATCTGGGAGAGCCCCTCGGGTGTGAGCGCCTCGCCGCGGAAGATGAGCGTTGCGACGTCCGCCTCGGCCTCGCCCCCGAAGAGCTCATCTATCTCGTCCAGAGCCTGGGCGACGGCGCTGCCGTCGGGAAGGGTCTCGGCGGTCTCCGGCGGCTCCGCGCGCTGCGCCGCGCCGGCCCCCAGGGCAACGGTTACGACAAGGAGGGCGGCGATGGTGACCCATGGGTAGCCCGTCACCAGCCGGCGCAGCCGATCGAGTGCCTTGCTCATGGCTTGAGAAGGATCGCGTCGCTACTAATCATCCCAGCTTCCCTAAGAGCGGACCCTTTCATGGGCTGAAAACCAAACCCGGACTCACCTCGAAGGTCATGGTTCAGCGTCACGAATCCTAACAGTGATATGACTCGGCCATCTGTCGTGTCATCGCCTAGCCTTCTTGAATCGCCAGCCGTGCATAAGGCTCCCGTAGTGGTTGAACGATCGCTTGGCCTCCGGATCGTCGAAGGGGTAGTCCGCGCCCATCTGGGTGGCGGCTGCGAGTCCGCTAACGAAGCAGGTCTCCTGGCTGTTGATCAGCGTATGGGCTCCGCAGTGCCAGGTTCTTCTCTTTCCCTGTATGAAGCGGAACAGGTAGATGAGCAGTGTGGCCTGGCGCACGTCGTGCACGATGTGTTGAAACCACCATCTCCCGATGATTTTCTTTTCATCGATCCGGCTGATGGGGTTGTAGGTAACCAGGCAAGGTCTGTCGGACTGGTTGGCCCACGGCTGCTGGTTGTGCATGATGTAGGTTATTTCATAATTGTCGGGCCTGGCACCGTACTGTTCGATGTGGTTACTCCGGGTTTCCAGGGGCCTAACTTCGTTGACGGGGAGGACCGAGGAATCCGAGTGCACCACCGTATGGTTGTGGAGCTCGCTCTCATAGCGTATCGAAGACAAGATATAGCGCTCCAGCATCGTGGGTTTGTCGAGGATCATCAGCGTCTGGTT